>JAEYWU010000024.1 GCA_023428785.1 Pseudomonadota bacterium | reverse complement strand
CGGCTGGCACGCCGCGCGCGGGCATCGGGAATGTCAAAGACCGCAACGCCCGACGGAATGGTCAGTCGGGCTGTCCAGAAATCATAGTTCGGAGGACATCGGCGGGGACGAAACGCCTCTGACCGCTCCGTTTCGAGGGGCGGGAATGGCGAGAATCCACTGTCGAAGACAGAGGGCATTGGTGGTGGAATCCACGCCTGGGCGCGCGGCCTAGCCGAGCTCGCCCGTGGCGATGAAGGCGGCGGCGAGCCGGCCCATGCGGTCACCATGCCGGCCGAAGCTCTGGGCCATGGAGACGTGGGTCGCCTGTCGGTCGGCAGCGAGGCGATAGGGACGGCCCGCGGCGTCGAGCGCCTCGGCGAAGGCGCGATTCTGAGCCATCGCATAGGGCCGGTTGGCGGCATAGAGCATCAGCATCGGCGCAGATGGCGTTTCGGGGCGAATGAGATCGGCCGGCGTGAAGGCCTCCATCCGGCCTTCGAAGAGGACGTTGAAAAAATCTGCTGTGCGCGAGTGAGCTTCCAGGAAGGCTCGTTGCTCGGCCGCGTCGTAGCAGGCCCCGTCCATCAGGATGACGCCCGCCAGATCGGCCGGTGACAGTCCGTGGGCGCTGAGCCAGGTCGGGTCGCAGTTGATCAGAGCCGCCAGATGGCCGCCGGCGGAGTGGCCCATGAGGAAAATGCGCTCGGGGTCGCCGCCGCGCGCGGCCGCGTGGGTCCTGAGCCAGGCGAAGGCCGCGGCGGCGTCCTGGGCCATGTGCCGGGCTCCGGCGCCAGGGATCGGGCGATAGTCGCAGGCCGCGAAAAGCAGTCCGTTGCGACGGGCGAAGGCGGTAAGATCCCAGACGTCGCTGCGTTGATGGGTGCGCCAGCCGCCGCCCGGCAGCCACATGAGAATGGGCGCCGGTCGCGCGTCGCCGAAGGGGCCGTAGAGGTCGATCCGCTGACGTTCGTGGTCGCCGTAAGCAACGGTTTCGACAGGGTCCTGGGCGAGCGCCGGCGAGGCCAGGGCGGCCAACCCTGTGGCCATGACACCGCGTCTCGTCAGCTTGCCCAAGATGTCTTCTCCGGGAGGCCTTGCTTTCCGACGGCAACATCGCCAGCTTCCGCGCCCCATGTCCAAGGCTAAGGTTCAATTGCGCCCGACGGATGGCCTGGTTGAGCTGATGCGGCTCGCCTGGCCAGTCGTGCTCGCGCGCCTGGGAATCATGACCATGGGGCTGACCGACGCGATCGTCGTCGGCCGCTATTCGTCGGAAGAACTGGCCTTCCACGCGCTGGGCTGGGCGCCGACTTCAGTGATGCTGACGACGGCCGTGGGCCTTCTGATGGGCGTCCAGGTGATGACCGCGCGCCTGATCGGCGCGGGGCGGCCGCATGAGGTCGGGGCGGTCCTTCGAAGGGGCATCGTCTACAGCCTTCAGATCGGCCTGGCCTCGACGCTGCTGCTCAGCCTGGTCGGCCCGTGGGCGCTGCATCACATCGGCATCGAGGGGCCGCTCGCCGATGGGGCAGGGCATGCCCTGATCGTGTTCGCCCTGTCGCTGCCCTTCTATCTGGTCTCGGTGGCGGCCCAATTCTTCCTCGAGGGGCTGGGAAGGCCGACGCCGGGCATGAACGCCATGTGGGTGGCAAATGGCGTGAACATCGCCCTGAATCTGTGGCTGGTGCCGGGGATTTCGGGCCTGCCGGTCGACGGGGCGGTCGCCTCGGCCTGGGCGACCTTCTTCGCGCGCGGCAGTCTGGCGGTCTATCTGCTGATCTACATCTGGCGCATGTCCGATGCGCGTGAGCTCGGCGTCTTCCATCCGGTGAAGGGGCGAACGCAGGACGCAATCGAGCAGCGCAAGGTGGGGTACGGCGCAGGCGCGTCCTACTTCATCGAAGTGTCGGCCTTTGCGGCCATGACCCTTATCGCGGGCCTGCTGGGGTCACTGGGCGTCGCGGCCTGGACCGTCGTGCTCAACGTGTCGGCCATGATCTTCATGTTGCCGCTGGGACTGGCGGCCGCGACGGGCGTGCTGGTGTCGCGGGCCTATGGGGCGGGCGACCGTCCGGGTGTTGGACGGGCCGGCTTCAACGGTCTGTGGGTCGTAGGTGTGATCGCCTTCGTCATCTGCCTGGCCGTCTGGCCGACGGCGGGCCTGATCAGCTCGGCCTATACGCGTGAGGCCGATGTGCTGGCTGTGGCGACCGCGGCGCTGGTCCTGGCCTGCCTGTTCTTCGTGGCCGACGCCCTGCAGGTCGTGGCGGCGCAGGCCCTGAGGTCGGTCGCGGACGTCTGGACGCCGACCCTGATGCACATCTTCAGCTATGGCATCGTGATGATCCCGCTGGGCTATCTGATGGGCGTGGCCTGGGGCGGCGGCGTCAACGGCATCGTCTGGGCATGCATCATCGCAAGCCTGGTGTCGGCCGTTCTTCTGTGTGTGCGGTTCCGGGTGGTGGCCCGGCGTCAGCTTCAGACGCCGAGGATCCAGCCCTCTTCGCCCTCGACCTGAGCGATCAGTTCGGGCGAGGCGTCTTTCGGCGCGTCGAACAGGGCGCCGAGGTCACCCTTTTCGTCGAGACGCAGCAGGTGCTGGGCCAGGGTGCGGACCTGGGTGGCGTCCTTGACCTCGCCGGGCTCCGGCTTGAGCGGCATCAGGGACGGCCAGACCTCGCCGACCACGACAGACAGGGGCTCGACATCGGCGGCGGTCAGGGTCTTCCAGCCCGTGCCGAACGGCCAGACGGCGACCGACGAGCCCCAGTCGTCGACCAGACGCGCCAGCATGGAGACGCCAAGCATGGTCTGGCCGCCGACGACGCCGGCGCCGTGCATCTGCCAGACGCTCTTGGGGCGTTGCTTGCCTTTGCAGGCCGCCTCCTCGGTGGCGCGGAACTCCTTGGTCCCAGCATAGACGTCTTCGGGCCGCGTGGCCGACAGCCAGGTCTGGACCTGTTTGGCCGGCGCGCCCCAGAACGGGCGCGGACCGTCGGTCATCAGCCGGTTCATCTTGTTGGCGACGGCGAAGCGGTTGTTGGTGTTGTCGGTCTTGTCCTTCACCTCGGCGGCCAGGAACTTCCACATCGCGGCCCAGGGCTGGCCATCCAGCTTGAGACGGCCGGCGGTGCCCGCCGGATAGGCGAGGGCGAAGTCGAAGCCGATGAAGACGCGTTCGCCGCGGCGCTGGGCCTCGGCCACGAGCTTGCGCAGGATCGCCTCGCCCTCGGCGCGGGTGGCCGGGTTGTGGCTCTCATAGGCCGGACGGAAGCGGGCATCGCGCTTGGCCACGCCGATCCAGACGGACTGTTCGCCGGTCTTCTTCGCCTCGGCGGCAGACCAGTCCACGATGATGTAGGCGTCGAACAGACGGGCCACGACAGGCTCCAAAGCACGGGGTGAAAGCGACGGCGGCCTTCTAGCCGTCCTCTCGCGCCTCGTCACCCTCGGGCAGGTCGTCTTCGGACGCCAGACGCAGCTCTGGCTGTGGACGGGGCCTGGGGCGGCGCAAGACCGCCTCAACATGCGACAGCCAGCGGCGGCCAAGCCGGACACCCTCTGCGGCGTCCGACAGCAGTGAGATCGGGCCGAACAGCTCAAGCTCGAACTCGGGGAAGCGATGGTCGGCGAAGACCAGGCGCAGGGTCACGTGCTCGGCGTTCAGGGTGAAATCGTCTAGCAGGCGGCGCGGCTCGTCGCGACGAGCGCGCGCGAGGACCTTGCCGTCGACGATCAGCTCGGCGCCCTCGATCTCATGAAAGCCGTAGACCAGGCCGGCCCCGCCGGTTCGCCACAGGACGGCCAGGCATTCGGATTCGAAGTCCAGGCCGGCGGCGCGGCCCTCCTGGATATCGAGCGCTTCGCATTCCGGGACGCCGCCCAGAACGCGCCGGAGCGCCCGGCGCAGACGGCGCGAGGGTTCGAACCACCAGGATGCGAAGATGGCCAGAGCGGTAACGGCCACGCCCGCCAGGATGACAATCAGGATGGTGCGGAGCACCTCGCTCATGGGCGCAGGGTCACCACGACCGGCACATGGTCGGAAGGCTTGTCCATGTCGCGGGCGTCACGCCTGGGCTCGATGCCTTCGATGGCGTCGGCCGCCTGGGGCGAGAGCAGGGCGAAGTCGATACGGATGCCGTGGTCTCGCTGCCAGGCGCCGGCCTGATAGTCCCAGAAGGTGTAGGTCCCGTCCGGCTCGCCGCCGAGTTCATGGGCGTCGGAAAGGCCCAGGTTGATCATGGCGCGGAAGGCCTGTCGGCTCTCGGGCTGGAACAGGGCGTCGCCGGTCCAGGCCTGGGGGTTCTTGGCGTCGACCGGCTCGGGGATGACGTTGTAGTCCCCGCACAGGGCGAGGCGTTCCTCGAGCTTCAGAAGTTCACGCGCATGGGCATTAAGTCGCTCGAACCATTGGAGTTTATAGCCGAACTTCTCGGTGCCGAGCGGATTGCCATTGGGCAGGTAGATGGCGGCGACGCGAACCGGAGTGTCGGCCTCGACGACGGCCTCGAGATAGCGGGCCTGTTCGTCTGTGTCGTCGCCCGGCAGGCCCCGGCGAATGTCCGAGAGCGGGAACTTCGAAAGCAGGGCTACGCCGTTGTAGGACTTCTGGCCATGGACGGCGACGTTATAGCCCCGGCTTTCAAAGGGTTCGGCCGGGAACTTCTCGTCGACGCACTTGATCTCCTGCAAGCACAGGACGTCCGGCTGGGCCTGATCGACCCAGGCCAAGACAGTCTCCAGCCGCGCATTGACCGAGTTAACGTTCCAGGTGGCGATACGCATCCGCGACTCCTTGCGCGTGCAGCCTAGACCGACGGCTGGCGAGAACAACCGTCTGCTGCGTTAAGCGCCTTAGCCGCGCGGCGCGTAGCCCTTGCCGCCGTTGGACGGGCGGCGACGGCGGCGCTTCAGCTTGTCGACGGGCGCGGCTTCCGAGGCGGCCTGCATCGGCTGGCGATCGCCCTTGAGCGGATCGAAGGCCGGGCGGGCTTCCTGGGTGGGACGGGCAGCGCCGGGCTTGCCGCGACGCTGACGGTGGGGCTGGCCGCCGCCTTCGGGGCGCTCGCCCCGGCGACGGTTGCGGCCTCGGCCTTCGCCGCCGCGTTCGCTACGGTTCTCACCGTCACGCTCGGGGAGGGTCGCCTTCTTGCCGACGCCGGAGGCCAGGATCGAGGCGTCGAGCTGGGCCAGTTGCTTGTCATTGCGGCGGTCCCAGGACGGGATCTTCTGGCGCGTGACCTTCTCGATGTCCTTGAGCAGCTTCATCTCGTCGGGGGCGACGAAGCTGATGGCGGTTCCGTCCTTGCCGGCGCGGGCCGTGCGGCCGATGCGGTGGACGTAGGCTTCCGGCACGAAGGGCAGTTCGAAGTTCACCACATGAGTCACGCGGTCCACATCGATACCGCGGGCTGCGATGTCGGTGGCGACCAGCACGCGCAGCTTGCCGTTCTTGAAGGCCTCGAGCGCGCGCTCGCGCTGGGGCTGGGACTTGTTGCCGTGGATGGCGCCGGCCTCGACGCCGCCCGCTTCGAGATAGGCCGCGACCTTGTCGGCGCCGTGCTTGGTCTTGGTGAAGACGAGGCAGCGCGTATAGGCGGGATCGGAGAAGAGCTCGGTCAGCAGCGCGCGCTTCTTGGCGGCCTCAACGACGATGACCTGCTGCTTGATGCGCTCCACGGTCGTCGACTGCGGCGAGACCTGGACCTTGACCGGGTCCTTCAGAAGGTCTCCGGCCAGCTTGCCGATCTCGCCCGGCATGGTGGCCGAGAAGAACAGGTTCTGGCGACGCGCGGGCAGGCGCGAGACGATCTGGCGGATCGGCTTGATGAAGCCGAGGTCCAGCATCTGGTCGGCCTCGTCGAGGACGAAAATCTCGGTCGAGGACAGGTCGAGCGTCTTCTGCTGGATGTGATCGAGCAGACGTCCGGGGGCGGCGACGAGGACGTCGAGGCCTTGCTGAATCGCGCGCTCCTGAGCGCCGTATTTCACGCCGCCAAAGACGACAGCGACGCGGAAACCGAGGCCCGCCCCGTAGATCTTGAACATCTCGCCGATTTGGGTCGCAAGCTCACGCGTCGGCGAAAGGATCAGGGCGCGCGTCGTGCGGGGCACGGGGGCCACGCGGTTGGCGGCCAGACGATGCAGGATCGGCAGGGCGAAGGCGGCGGTCTTGCCGGTGCCCGTCTGGGCGATACCGAGCAGGTCCTTGCCGGCCATCACATCGGGGATGGCCTTCTGCTGGATCGGGGTAGGGGTGGTGTAGCCCTTGGTGGTGAGGGCGGAGAGAAGGGCCGGGTTGAGGCCCAGGGATTCAAACGTGGTCGTCACGTGCGGTCTTTCGAATGCGAACGCGCACGCAGAGACGCACGCGTCCGGCCCCGGTCCGGGGCTGGAAACGGGCGTCGCCCCGCGTGATTTGGCGACGAATGGAGAGAAAGACGACGGCTCGACAGGCGGACCTGGTCAGGACCCTCACGCGCTGGAGCGGCCGGACATCGCATTGTGCGATGCAGCAAACATAGGCGCCGATTGCGGCGCAGGCAAGGCGCTAGGTCAGGTCCTCATTGACGATAGCGATGGCCCGTCCGTTCGCGTCCAGGAATGACGCGAACTCGGCGAATGGCCCGTAGTCAGCGTCGGCGTCCGCCATAAGGTAGATCTGCGCCTCCGGAGGCACTTCCTGGAGAACCTGGGTGGGTGTGGCCGGGCGAGGCTGTCCCTCACCTTGGGCGATCCACAACGACCCGTCTGTCCGGAGTGAGACGTGCCAAGGCGGCGGGGATGTCGACATGTCTCCCGGCGGCATGTGGACAGGCGGCTGATCCAACCGGCTCGCGCTTTCGGACGAGGGAGCAACAACCATCATGTAAACGACCAGGGCCAGGAGCACCCCGACGGTAGGCGTGAGATCGATCGACGACTTGAGCGCTGACGGCATCACATCCTCCCTAGAGTGAACGCTGCTTGCACAAGGGGGCGGGATTGGGGTGGTGGGGCCGCCCCGTCCGGTCAGTGAAGGCCGTTGAGCAGGGCGTAGACCTGCTCGTAGTTCCCGTTGACCTCCGACCAGCGGAGCGGCTTGACGCGTTCGACGAGGATTTCTCCGCGCGGCGTGTCGCCGCGCTCGATCAGGCCGATGACCTCTGCGTTGTAGTCGGCCAGCGGCATGGAGGCGGGGTTCTCCGCGTGGCCGGGCATAAGATCGGTGGCGACAGCGGGCGGGGCGAGTTCCAGAACCTCGACCGAGGTCTCCTTGAGCTGGGTGCGCAGGGACTGGGTCCAGGAATGGATAGCGGCCTTGGCGGCGCTGTAGGTCGGGGTCGCGGCGAGGGGGATGAAGGCAAGGCCGGATGTGACGGTCATGATCGTGGCGGCGGGGCGCGCCTTCAGGTGGGGAAGCAGCGCCATGGTCAGGCGGATCGGGCCGAGCAGATTGGTGGTGATCGTCGCCTCGGCCGTCTCAAGCGAGAAGGGTTCGGCCGTCAGGTCCTCGGCCTGCATGATGCCGGCGTTGTTGATGACGACGTTCAGGTCGGGGTGATCGGCGGTGACGCGCGCAGAGAACGTCTTGATAGCCTGGGCCTCAGCGACGTCGAGCGTGGCCCAGGCCATGCCGGGGTTGGCATCGGCGACGGCCTTGAGCGGGGCCTCACGACGGCCGGTGATGATGACGTTGTTGCCGCGCTGGTGCAGGGTCTCGGCCAGGGCCCGGCCGATGCCGGTGCCGCCGCCGGTGATGAGGATGGTGTTGCCGGTGATGTTCATGGTCGGTCTCCTTGGCTCGACGCTGGCGTCGTGTTCGAAGCCGAGGTATGACCTACACTCTCTATTGGAAAGTAGGCACCTGAAACCGCCATACTTACCTCACGGGAAGATTCGACGATGACAACGGTTCCAGCCGCCAGAATTTCTTCGCCGCATCACGACCTGCCGCCTGATCCGCGCGTGGAGGCGCTGGTCAATCAGGTGATCGGACGGGTCGCGGACAAGTGGACCATGCTGATCCTCGAGGTCCTGACCGAGCATGGGGAGCAGCGGTTCACGCGCGTAGGCGAGCTGGTCGGCGGGATCAGCCAGAAGATGCTGACCCAGACTCTGCGTCAGATGGAGCGGGATGGGCTGGTGGTCCGCACCGTTCATCCGGTGATCCCGCCGCGGGTCGAATACAAGCTCACGGACCTCGGCCTGACATTGGCGGAGGCCTTCTGCGGTGTGTGGATGTGGGCGGAAACCAACCTCGAGCGGATCGAGACGGCGCGGGCTGCGTTCGACGCGCGAAAGTCAGGCTGAACTTAGGGCGTGGCGAGCTGACCGGCTATGGACTCGAATAGGCGCTCGACTTCCGCGATCGCCTTAACCCTGTCGGTTGTTTCGAAAGCATAGAGCACCCGGCCCGCGCATTCTCCTTCAAAGACCTCGATGAGATAGCAGCCGTCTTCATCGCCATCCGGATACCAGCCGAGGTCGAGCAGCCGATTGCGACGGCCGTGTCGGGCCATCAGAAGGTCCGACTTGCGCACTAACGTCCACGCATCTGGATGGTCGGGCGGGTATTCTCGCAGGTCGTTGTAGGTGACGCACCAACCCTCGGGGACCCGCAGGGCGTGAAGAGGGGCGTCGTCGAACATTGGCGCCCGCCCGACCCTATTTCTTGCGAAACTGGTCCAGCGAAACGACCTTGGGCCCGTCGTCCTCGGGACCGTCGTCATCGCCTGCGGGTTCGTCCTCGGGATCGACCGGGGCCGGGGCGATCTGCGGCGGCTCGAACTGTAGCGCGAACTGAACGCTGGGGTCGTGGAAGCGCGTAATCGCGGCATAGGGCACGACCAGCTTCTTGGGCTGACCCGAGAACTGAAGCACGACCTGGAACTTGTCGGCCTCGGGGATCAGGTCCCAGTACTGATGCTGGATCACCACGGTGATTTCGTCGGGGTAGCGGGCCAGCAGGTCGGCCGGGATCGAGACGTCGGGGGCCCGGGTCTTGAAGGTGATGTAGAAGTGGTGCGTCCCGGGCAGGCCGTCGCTTTCGGCGGCGCGCTCGAGGGCCGCCCGGATAACACCGCGCAGAGCCTGCTGGGTCAGCAGGTCATAACGCATCTCGTCGGTCGGAAAATCCTGGCCGTTCATACTCGCCTCAAGGGGAACGGCGACGGTTCTAGCGGGCGAGAACCGGAACGCAAAGGCGATGTCGTGAAAAAGGAAGTCCCGGCTTCTGGCGCCAGGCGAACATCACGCGTCTTGACGCCTGGCAGGCTGACGGAATGGGGAAAGTCCCGGCTTCTGTTGCCAGGCGCCGGGGGGCCCCGCCTAAGGATCTGAACCCTTAGGACTTAGATTGAGAAACGTCGGGTCGCTTACGCGGCCAGACGAACTTCTCCAGCGAAGTTATCGTTCGCAGTTAGAAAATGGCCCGATGCGGCGGTACCATACCGAGCGAAAGCAACGCCTTTACACGCCCGTCGATGCTGATCGGCCCCATGGCTCCCGCCGATAACGCGGAGAGAGATTGGTGGAGCCGCCGGGAATCGCACCCGGGTCCGGTTCGCTTATTACACGCGCGTTTATCGCCATAGTCGGGACAAGCCCGACGCATGCAATATAGGCCACATCACGCGTGTGTTGAAGGCCTAGCGGCCCGCGCCCGCCGTAGACAGGTGGTTTTCATACGACCGGCTGCGACCATCGCTCAAGCGCTCCATCGACTCATCACGCAGGTGGTTCCACTGACGTCGGGTCTGACAGATGCGTTGCGGGCGGTTCGACCCCACGACGTGTTCGCGGCGGCAGATGACCTCATCGAGGTAGGCCTCTTCCTCGGCGCGCTGACGCTCTTCCTCGGACATCTGGACGGCGGGCTGAGCGGGAGCCTGGGCGGCAGGATCCTGAATGAGAGCGAGCGAAAGAACGAACGCGGCGACGAACATGGAAGGCTCCAAAAAGGAGGGGGGAAGGGGTCTAATTATGACCGACTATGACCTGAAGTCAGGGTCCATACAATCGTCTTGAGTGTCGCGGTTCATGGAACCGGATCAACTGGAACGCGTGGCCAGTCGGGGGTCTGATTCCTGAACCAGGTCAGCTGGCGTTTCGCGAACCGACGGGTCTGCTGCTTTATCTCGGCGACAGCTGCGCCGAGAGGAATCTCGCCTCGCAGATGGCCGGCTAGCTCGCGCACGCCGACCGCCTTCATAACAGGCAGTTCGGGATCGAGACCGCGTCGATTCAGAGCCCGGACCTCATCCAGCGCCCCGGCTGCGATCATGTCGTCCACGCGGGCGTCGCAACGTCGGTAGAGCACGTCGCGCGGCCGCTCGACCACATAGGCGAGGAACTGGCCCGGCTGGAGCAAAGGCGTCGAAGGTTCGGTGCGCCAGTCACTGAGCGACCGGCCGGTGGCCCGATAGACGGAGAGGGCGCGCACAAGGCGTTGGCGGTCGCCCGGAGCGATAAGTCTGGCAGCAGCAGGATCAAGCGGTCCGAGTTCGCTGCGAACGCTGGTTTCGCCTTCGGTCTCGTACTGGGCCTGCACGGAGTCGCGTACCTCGGCATCGATCGGAGGCGTGGGCGCGAGGCCTCGCAGCAGGGCATTGAAGTAGAGGCCAGTCCCCCCGACCAGGATCAGAGGCCGCGTCTCGCCTGACAGGATGCGCTCGATCTCTCGAAGCCAGCGGCCGACTGACCAAGCGTCGCCCGGATCAGCCACGCCATACAGCAGATGCGGGACGGCAGCCTCGTCCTCAGGAGAGGGGCGTGCGGTGAGGATACGCAGACCATCGTAGAGTTGCTGGGAGTCCGCATTGACGATCACGCCGCCCGTAGATCGCGCGAGGTCCATGGCGAAGGCAGACTTGCCAGTTGCGGTGGCGCCGGCGACGAGGGCGACTGGGCGGACGATGGCTGTACTCCGGCGGGATGACGCGTCCCTGACTTGGCGATATGACGACCGCCCGGCGCTGACAAGGAGGACCGGCCCTGACCGAAGCATCTGAGCGCGAACGCGTGCTGGCCGCCCTGGACACGGTCACGGACCCGCAGACTGGCAAGGGCCTTGCGACCGCTGGCCTGGTCAAGGGGCTGGTGGCGACGGGGGATCGCGCGGGCTTCGTCATCGAGGCGCCGGCCGACCAGGTCGCAGCCTACGCTCCCGTGCGCGACGAAGCCGAGCGGGTGCTCAAGGCTCTGCCTGGGATCGAGCGCGTTCATGTCGTGCTGACGGCCGAGCAACCAGCAGCAAAGCCCCGTGGAGCCAGCCTGTCCAAGGCCGCGGTGGAGCAGGGACGTCCAAGGGCTCCCGTCGCGACTGACCGACCGGAGCACGTGCTTCGTGTGATCGCGGTGGCCAGTGGCAAGGGCGGGGTCGGCAAGTCGACGGTAGCGAGCAATCTGGTGGTGGCGCTGGCGCAGCGCGGGCTGCGGGCCGGTCTGCTGGACGCCGACGTCTACGGGCCGTCGGCGCCATTGATGCTGGGGCTGGCGGGTGCTCCGAAGCATGACGGCGAACGGCTAGTCCCGCTCGAGGCGCATGGCGTCAAGGCGATGTCGACCGGCCTGCTGGTCGGGGCGGACCAGGCGATGGTCTGGCGCGGGCCGATGGCTAGCCAGGCGCTGACCCAGATGCTGACGCAGACCCGGTGGGGAACCGCTGAAGCGCCGCTCGACGTGCTGGTGGTGGACCTGCCGCCCGGCACCGGCGACGTGCAGCTGACCCTCGTCCAAAAGACCCCGATCGACGGGGTCGTCGTCGTCTCCACGCCTCAGGAGGCGGCGCTGGCCGATGCACGCAGGGCCGTCGCGATGTTCGGCAAGACCGGCACGCCGGTGCTCGGCCTGGTCGAGAACATGTCCGGACCGGTCTTTGGCGAGGGCGGGGCCCGGCGCGAGGCCGAGCGGCTGGGCGTGCCGTTCCTCGGATCGGTTCCGCTGGAGGCGGGCGTCCGGCAGGGCGGCGACGCGGGTCGACCGGTCGTCCTGTCCGATCCCGACAGCGAAGCGGCTGCGGTCCTGGCGGCCCTGGCCGCCGTGATCGCCGGCTAGTCTAGGATGTCCAGCCCACGGCGGACCAGGACGCCGCCGGTCGTATAGACCCGCACCCGCTCGGCGCGGCCGAGCACGTCGTGGCGATAGCCGGGGAAGGGACCGGGCCGGGGCTCCCAGGCCGGTGAGATGCAGGGCACGGGCACGACTATGGTCTGGCCTTCGCGAGCGGAACCGCGTTCGACATCCGTGATCTGGCCGGTGACAGCGCAGGAGCCCTGGGTCTGGCCCGGCGGGAGCCGCTGGACGTTGGTGACGCGCACGACGAGCACCGAGCGCGCGTCTTCGCGGGCCTGCTGATACACTTGCGGCGGCAGTTCGGCAGAGGCCGGTCCGGCCGCGGTCACCAGGCCGGCGGCCATGGCGAGGGCGATCAGAGGGCGCATGGCGGGAGGCATCCTTTCGTCAGGAGAAGACGAAATCGTGGCGGCGCCCGCCACTTTCAATCCCTGACGATCAGCGGCGCTCGAGAATGCGGAACGTGAAGGCGTGGTCGTCCTTCTCGCCCGGCTCGATTCGTTCAGCGGAGACTTCGCGCCAGTCGGCGTCATCGAAATCGGGGAAGCGCGCGTCCCCGTCGGGCTCGGCCTCGACTTCGGAAATGTAGAGGCGCTTCGCCTTGGGCAGGGCCAGGGCATAGATCTGGGCGCCGCCGATGACGCACACCTCGTCGACGGCGTCGTCCCGGGCGGTCTCGCGGGCGATTGCCAGGGCCTGGTCCAGCGTCTCGCAGACCAGGGCCCCCTTGGCGGCGAAGTCCGGGTTTTTGGAGATGACCACATTCAGGCGGCCGGGCAGGGGGCGCAGTTGCAGACTGTTCCAGGTCTTGCGGCCCATGACGCACGGCTTGCCGATGGTGGTCGCCTTGAACTTCTGGAGGTCCGACCGGAGCTTCCACGGCAGGCCGCCCTTGGCGCCTATCACACCGTTTCGGCCGCGGGCGGCGACGAGGGAGATGGTGATGGTCACGGCAGTACCTCGGCGGAGGGAATAGACGGCTCGGGCCGCGAGCCCTGACTAGTCCGGCTGGCGCCGCCGGTTCAAGCCGTCGGCGCCAGGGCGGCGATAATCCGGCTCGGGGGTTTTCAAACGCAACCGATATCGCCACATGGACTGTTCCTGTCCTCCCCATGTGAGTTGCTTCATGTCCGTCGATGCCCTGTTCAAGCCGTTCACCCTGCGCAATCTGACCCTGCCGAACCGCATCGTGATGGCGCCGATGACCCGGTCCTTCTCGCCGGGCGGCATTCCGGGCGAGGGCGTGGCCGGCTACTACCGGCGGCGCGCGGAAGGCGGGGTCGGTCTGATCGTGACCGAGGGCACGGTCGTGGATCGCGCGGCGGCTCGTAACGACGCAGCGGTGCCGGTGTTTCACGGCGAGGCCATTCCGGAGTGGTCAAAGGTCGTGGCCGAGGTCCATGCCGCCGGCGGGTTGATCGCACCGCAGATCTGGCACGTGGGCTCGGCGCGCGGTCAGGGCGAACAGTGGAAGCCGCTCGGCAAGGTAGACAGCCCTTCGGGCCTCGTCGCGCCGGACAAGCCCAAGTACGAGGCCATGACCGAAGAGGACATCGCGGACACCATCTCCGCCTTCGGTAAGTCGGCCCGCCACGCGCGGGAACTGGGCTTCGACGCCGTCGAGATCCACGGTGCGCATGGCTATCTGATCGATCAGTTCTTCTGGTCCGGCACCAACGCCCGGACCGACGCCTGGGGCGGGCCCACCATCGGCGAACGCGCCCGTTTCGGCGGCGAAGTGGTCAAGGCGGTGCGCGAAGGGATCGGAGACGAAATCCCGCTGATCCTGCGTCTGTCGCAGTGGAAGTCGCAGGACTATACGGTCAAGAATGCGCGGACCCCGGCCGAGCTGGAAGCCTGGCTGGCGCCCTTGTCCGACGCTGGTGTGGATGCGTTCCACTGTTCGCAGCGCCGCTTCTGGGAGCCGGAGTTCGAGGGTTCGGACCTGAATTTCGCCGGCTGGACCAAGAAGCTGATGGGCAAGCCGACGATCACGGTCGGCTCGGTCGGGCTGGACGGCGAGTTCTTCGGCGCTTTCCGGGGCGAGAGCTCGGGCGCGGCGTCGCTGGACGGGCTGCTGGAGAGGCTGGAGCGCGAGGAATTCGATCTGGTCGGCGTGGGCCGGGCCCTGCTGGCGGACCCCAACTGGGTCAGGAAGGTCCAGGCGGGCGAACAGACGCAGGGCTATGACCGCGCGACGTTGTCGGTCCTGACCTGACGACTACCTCGGCTCGAGCCAGGCAAGCCATTTGCGGCGCATGGCGGTGTCGAGATCAACGCCGGCGCGCTCGCAGTAGATCAGCAACATGCCGAGGACGTCGGCGGCCTCGTCGGCAAGCTTTTGCGCATCGGCCTGGCCGCGGGCGCGGCTAGACAGGCGCAGGTGCTCGGCGGTGAGCTCGCCGAGCTCTTCCTGGAGCTTGAGCAGGGCCCAGTCGCGGTCACGGTCGATGCCGTGCTCGGCCGCATAGATGTCGGAAATGCGCAGGACATCAGCCTGCAGGGCTTTGAGGTCCATCAGACCGCGACCGGCGCCTTGATGTGCGGCCAGGGGTCGTAGCCCTCCAGCACGAAGTCGCCCAGTTCGAAGGCGAAGAGATCGGAGCGGTCGGCGACGTGCATGGTCGGCAGGGGCCGGGGCTCGCGGGCCAGCTGGGTGCGGGCCTGTTCCAGATGGTTCAGATACAGGTGGGCGTCGCCGAAGGTGTGGATGAATTCGCCGGGCTGAAGGCCAGTGACCCGCGCCACCATGATGGTCAGGAGCGCATAGGAGGCGATGTTGAACGGCACGCCGAGGAAGACGTCTGCCGAGCGCTGGTAGAGCTGGCAGCTCAGCTTGCCGTCGGCGACGAAGAATTGGAACAGGCAGTGGCAGGGCGGAAGGGCCATGTCGTCGACGTCGGCCGGGTTCCAGGCCGTGACGATGTGGCGACGGCTGTTCGGATTGGTCTTGAGGCCATGGACCAGCTTTTCGATCTGATCGATCGAAGCCCCGTTGGGGTCGGCCCAGGACCGCCACTGCTTGCCGTAGACCGGCCCCAGGTCACCCTCGGCGTCAGCCCACTCATCCCAGATCGAGACGCCGTTTTCCTTCAGGTAGCGGATGTTGGTCTCGCCGCGCAGGAACCACAGCAGCTCCACGATGATGGAGCGCAGGTGCAGCTTCTTGGTGGTCAGGACCGGGAAGCCCTTTGAAAGATCGAAGCGCATCTGGCGACCGAAGACGCCGAGCGTGCCGGTGCCCGTCCGGTCGCCGCGCTCCGCGCCATTGGCGAGGATGTCGGCGAGCAGGTTGAGGTACTGGCGCTCGGGATGATCGGCGTCGGCGGCCGCCTGTGCGCCAGTGGCGGAGGCGAGATCAGCGATGAGGGCCTGGACGGTCATGGGGTCACAGTGATTCCGAATCAGTCCGCTGTTAAGTGCGGGCGCGAAGCGCTCCACAGTTTGGTTGAAGCTCCTCTCATCTTTCCTCTGTCAGGGGAGGATGGGAGCGAGGCGCGACCCATCGTTTTCACGCCGGTTTCGGCTGAAGGGATGGAGAGGCCGGGGCGGCGCCGGGCTATCGCCCGGGAACCGTTGGGATGCGTCCGTGCTTTCGCCGTAGGACGCGCTGATGTTTTCGGCGCAGG
>JAEYWU010000102.1 GCA_023428785.1 Pseudomonadota bacterium | reverse complement strand
CATTTTGCCACCATTTCGCCACGAGGCGCTCGCAACGGTGACGCTGGTCGCGGCCTCCACCCAACGAGGGGCCGACGAACCGGGAAATGCTTTCCGGAGAGGCGAGGATGCAGCATCGAAACCACGGCCACGAAGGGCTGATGGAGCGGCTGCGCGATCTGGTCTCCCAGGACCGCGATGTCGAAGCCGCACAGCTTGCGGCGGAGGCGGCGGCTGACCCGCAAATGGAAGCGGCGCTGACGCCCTTGCTGCTGGAGATGGCGCGGCTGTCGCCGCAGCCGGCGGCCCGTGTGATCGCGGGGACGGCGCTCGCCAGATTGCGGCCCGGCTTCGCCCAGACCTGGCGGCAGGTGGCGGACATCGCGCGCAGCGCCGGAGATCATCGCACGGCCGCCGACGCGCTGGAGACGGCGGCGGAGACCGCTCAAGGATTGGCGCGCGACCGGCTCGAGGCCGCGCTGTCGGCCTATCAGGATAATGATCTGGAGCGCGCCGAGCGCCTGTATCTGGCGCTCGGAGAAGGGCCCGAGGCGGCCTGCGGCCTGGCGGTGATCGCGATCGCGCGCGGCGCGACGGCCCAGGCTGCGGACATCCTGCGGCGGGTGCTGGCGGTTGATCCGGACTCGGTCGAGGCCCTGAGACTTATGGCGATGGTCGCGCCGGATATGGCGACCGTGCAGGGCCTGAACCGGATCGCCCAAGATGAGCGGCGCCCTGATCCTGTTCGCAGCGCGGCGGCCTTCGCCCTGGCCCAGGCCAGCGACCGGGCCGGAGACGACATCACGGCCGCCGCCTGGGCGAGCCTGGCCAACAGTCTCTCGCCAGCGCGGGCGCTGCTCTACGACCGGGCGGCGCAGGAGGCGCGGGCTGGCGCCCTGCTCGAGCTGTTCGACCATCTGCCTCCCGCGGGCGCGCCGTTGCTGGGCCGTCCGAGGCCGGTGGTCATCGTGGGCCTGCCGCGTTCGGGCACATCCCTGATCGAGACCCTCTTGGGCGCCCATCCGGACGCAATGGCGGGCGGCGAGCGCACGGACCTCTATCTGGCCTGTCGCGAGATCGAGATCGTGCTTTACCGCAAGGGTCCGGCGGCGGCCGCAGCCCTGTTCGCCCACCGCCGGGCCGCGCTGGTGCGTGAGCTTGCCGAGCGGCTGGATCGCGCGGGACTGGTGTCGGAGGTCTATCTCGACAAGCTGCCGCTCAATACGCCCTATGCCGGACTGATCGCGCGCCTCCTGCCCGAGGCGAAGATCGTCTTCGTGCGCCGCGACCCGGTCGAGACGGCCCTGTCGATCTGGCTGCACGATTTCTCGGCGGCCTATCCCTATGCGACCGATCTGGAGCATCTGGCCCATGCGGTGGGCCTGAATGACCGCATGCGGGCTGCCTGGCGCGAGCGGCTGGGCGAGCAGTTCCAGGAGGTCGATCACGACGCCCTGTGCGCTGACCCGCAAACCGAGGGGCGGAAGCTGTTCGAGTTCTGCGAGCTGGAATGGGATGCGCGCTATCTGGAGCCGGAACGCCGCAGCGCCTCGGTCAACACCTTCTCGGCCATGCAGGTGCGCGAGCCGATCCGCCCGCGCGCGTCACGGGCGGATCGCTATCCGCCCGAGGCGGCGATCTTCGTGGAGGCGCTGAAGCGCGCCTAGCTCTTGGTCTTGGCGCGCTGGATGCCTTCCAGGATCAGGCGCTGGGCTTCCTCGCGGCCGCCCCAGCGGACGATCTTGACCCACTTGCCCGGCTCCAGGTCCTTGTAGTGGGCGAAGAAGTGCTCGATCTGCTTGACCGTGATGTCGGGCATGTCGGCGATGTCCTCGACCCGGTCGTAGCGCGCCGTCAGGTGATGGGACGGCACGGCGATGATCTTCTCGTCCTCGCCGGCGTTGTCTTCCATGACCAGCACGCCGATCGGCTTCACCGAAATGATGGCCCCCGGGACGATGGCGCGGGTGTTGGCAACCAGCACGTCGCAGGGATCGCCGTCGCCCGACAGGGTGTTGGGGATGAAGCCGTAGTTCCCCGGGTAGTGCATCGGGGTGTAGAGGAACCGGTCCACGACCAGCGCGCCCGAGGCCTTGTCGAGCTCGTACTTGATCGGCTCGCCGCCGAGCGGGATCTCGATGACGACATTGACGTCGTGGGGCGGGTTCGATCCGACGGGGATGGCGTCCAGGCGCATGGTCTGTTCCGAAGTCGTGGGGAGGGGCGCCCTCTAGACCCTACGGGCGTCCGGCAAAAGACTTCAGTCGCGAATTTTTCCGAGCAAGGCCAGGGCGCCGACGGCCGCGAGGGCGCCGAGGCCGAAGGCCAGAAGGGTCGCGCTGGTGGCCTGGACGGTCGACAGGTGGATCGGCGGGCGCTCCTGCCAGTGGACGATTTCGCCCGCTTCGTCCTCGTCGATCACGAACACGTCGTCCTGGTCGGTCATGGAAGCGCTCCCGTTTGGCACCCAGTCTCAATCCCTCGATATGGCTACGGTTCCGCGCGGATGACAGGGGCGTGCGCATCGGCTAGATCGGCGCCTTCCCTTTTGCCCAAAGCCTTTCGGACGACCATGGCCGGCCACTCAAAGTTCAAGAACATCATGCACCGCAAGGGACGCGCGGACGCCGTGCGTTCCAAACTGTTCTCGCGGCTCTCGCGCGAAATCACGGTCGCGGCCAAGTCGGGCCTGCCCGATCCGGCGCTGAACCCGCGCCTGCGCTTGGCGGTGAACAACGCCAAGGCCGAGAGCCTGCCCAAGGACGTGATCGCCCGTGCGATCAACAAGGCGGCCGGCGGCGAGACCGACAACATGGAGGAGATCCGCTACGAGGGCCGTGGCCCCGGCGGGGTCCAGTTCGTGGTCGAGGTCCTGACCGACAACCGCAATCGCGCGGCGTCGAACGTGCGCGCGGCCTTCGCCAAATACGGCGGCCAGCTGGGCGAAACGGGCTCGGTGACCTTCATGTGGGACCGAGTCGGCCAGATCAAATATCCGGCCGAGGCGGGTTCTGAGGACGCCGTGATGGAGGCCGCCATCGAGGCGGGCGCCCAGGACGTCGAGAGCGACTTGGTCAAGCCGGACATCTATGAGGACGCGCCGGGTCACACGATCTGGACGGGCTTCGAGGACCTGAACGATGTGGCCGAGGCCATGTCCAAGGTCCTAGGCGATCCCCGGTCGACCGCGATCGTCTGGAGGCCCCAGTCCGAAGTCGTGGTCACCGGCGATGCAGTCGGGACCCTGTTCAAGCTGATGGACGCGCTCGACGCCGAGGATGACGTCCAGCAGGTCTATTCCAACGAGGACATCTCCGAGGAAGACGCGGCCAAGTACGCGGGCTAGGGTAGGCTCGGCATGACCGAGCAGACCCCCGAAATCGTCGAGCCCAAGTCGCTTCCGGAAGCCCTGAGGGGGGACGGCCCGTCCTCGCCGGAGGGGCGGGGCGCGGCGATGGTCGCCTGGGGCCTTGTCGGGCTGATGCTCGCGGGCGGGATCGTGACCATGGCCCTGACTTGGCGAGGCGCCAGCCTGCCGTCCCTGCCGGATGGTCCGGCGGTTTCGTTCGACCTGCCGGAGTTGAACCTTCCCGAGCGCAGGTCGTCGCCGGACCGGGAGCCGCCGGTGCGCACCGAACCGGTTCCCGAGGCGATGGAGCAGGGGGCGGGGCCTGACGCCCGCCCGGTCGGCCAGATCGACAAGCCCGGCGGAGAGCGCGGTCCTGAACCCGGCGTGGCGGCCGGTGAGCTATCGGGCGGAACCGGCAAGCCGCTCTGAGGTCGCGCACGGAGGATGGCCGATCCCGTTCCTCGCGAGGGCGGATCGTCCGCAACCAGAGTGACCCGATCCGGGGCGCCCGGGTCTGGACGGGCAGGGTTCGGCCCCTTAGGTGCGGCGCCCTCCCCGAACCGTGACCGAACCCTGATCCATGACTCCCAAGCTCACGCCTCAGGCTCTGGCGAGCGATGTGCTCGCCCTGCGAGCCGCCGTCCGCGCCCTGGCCCGCATCCAGGCCCGTCGTTCGCCGGCGGCGATGTCGGAGCTGCTGCAGGCCCTGGCCGAGGAAACCGGTCGTCTGGGCGAGGCCGCGCCGGTCTATGACGAAGCCGCCCGCGAGCAGGCCGAGGCCGCCGGGGCCACCGTGGCCGGCTGGATCGCCGACATCGCGGCAGAGGGCCAGCAGGCCGCCTAGGGCGGGTCGAACCGCGCCAGCCGGCGCGGCGCCGCCTCCAGCTCGCGCGTGAGCGCGCGGGCGAACTCCAGATTCCGGTTCCTCGACATGGTGTCGAAGACGAGATGGTAGCCCCGCTCGTCGCGCTTGATGCGACCGGCGGCGACCAGCTGCTCGAGGCGGCGGCGCACGGTCTCGCGCGGCAGGCCGCAGGAGGCGGCGACCCCGCGTCCGCTGACCGGGCGGAAAAGGGCCTCGGGCAGAGGGCCTTCCTCGAGGGCTCTGAGCGCCTCGTCGTCGTGCTGGGACAGGGGGACGCTTCCGGCCACCACGGTCAGCAAGACGGTGATGGTTTCCAGGTCGTCGCCCGCGAAATGATCGACGGCGATGCGCTGCATGCGCAAAAGGCTCTCGACCGCGAGCAGCGATCGGGCCCGCTCGCCCGGCTGGACCTGCGACGGTTCGTCGTCTGAGCCCATGGTTCCTCCCTGACCGAACATTGCTCCTTTCGAGCCGTTTGGCGAGGCGTCTCGCCCCGTAGACTGGTTGAGGCCTTGGATGACGGCTACCATCGGTCTCGTTTCGCGGAGGGGAACGCTTTGGACGGAGCTTTGTCGGCGCTCGAAGCGGCGGCCATTCTGATCGTTCTTTCGGCCATGCTGGCCTGGCTGAACCACCGGTTCTTCCGGCTGCCTGGCATGGTCGCGCTGACGATGATGGGCGCGGTGGCCTCTGTGGTGGTCGTGGCCGCGGACGCCGTGCTGCCGCGAAGTGACCTGTCGGGAATGGTCACGGCCTTTCTGGCGGGCATCGATTTCCACGAGACCCTGATGGAGGGGATGCTGTCGTTCCTGCTGTTCGCGGGGGCGCTGCATGTGGACATCGACCACCTAAAGAAGGGCCGCTGGCAGATCGCGATCCTGTCGACCATCGGGGTGGTGGCCTCGACGGTGATGGTGGGCCTGGGGTTCTGGGGGCTGACGCAGCTGACGGGCCTGGCGATCCCGCTGGTTTGGTGCTTCGTCTTCGGAGCCCTGATCAGTCCGACGGACCCGGTGGCGGTGATGGGGGTGCTGAAGACCGCCCGGGTGCCGCCGACGCTTCAGGCGACGATCGCGGGCGAGAGCCTGTTCAACGATGGCGTGGGGGTCGTGATCTTCTCGATCCTGCTGGCCACGGCGGTTTCCGGCCAGGATTTCTCGTTCCTGCACGCCGGCGAGATGTTCGCGGTCGAGGCGCTCGGCGGGGCCCTGCTAGGGCTGATCGTGGGCTGGATCGGCTATCGGGCGATGAAGGCCATCGACGACTATTCGGTCGAGGTGATGGTGACCCTGGCGGTGGTCATGGGAGGCTATTCCCTGGCCTCGGCCCTGCACATTTCGGGACCGGTGGCGATGGCGGTGGCGGGCCTCCTGATCGGCAATCACGGCGTGGCCCACGCGATGAGCGAAACGACCAAGGACTATCTGCTCAAGTTCTGGGCCCTGATCGACGAGATCCTGAACGCGGTGCTGTTCCTGCTGATCGGGCTGGAAGCGGTGGTGGTGGCGGACCGGTTCGGCCTTTTGGGTCTGGGGCTTCTGACCGTGCCGCTGGTGCTGCTGGCGCGGGCGATCGCGGTCGGCGTGCCGCTGGCGGGGTGGAGAAATCTCCTGCCGTTCGGCATGGCGTTTCCGATCATGACCTGGGGCGGCCTCAGGGGCGGGATCTCGATCGCCCTGGCGCTGTCGCTGCCGGCCTCGCCGGTCAAGGACGTGCTGGTGGCCGCGACCTATGTGGTGGTCCTATTTTCGGTGCTGGCGCAGGGCGGCACCATCAAGACCCTGATCGGCCGGGTGACCCCGGCCGAGGAGAAGCCGCTGCCCCACGCCTGAGGCCGGTCAGGCCAGCGGGACGAAGGGCGGGTCCGAGGCGAGCAGGGTGGTGATGGCGGTTTCGTCGAAGCCTCCGGGGACGACCGTCGTCGGGTTGGACGGATAGGACTGGCCGTCCCAGGCCAGACGAACCCAGCCGGCAGGAGCCCCGCCGCCGCCGACCGAGACGGCCAGATCGCGCCAGCCGCCTGTCGAGGTGTCCAGCACGCCGATCGGGGTCTGGGTCACGCTGGTGCGGGCCAGGACGCTCCAGCCCTCGCTGCCGCCCGCCAGGACATAGAGGCTGCAGCCTCCCGAGCCGCAAACGGTCGGGCCCACGACATAGGCCAGCATCTCGGGCTGGCCGTCGCCGTTCAGGTCGACCGGGGCGAAGGCGTAGCGCAGGTCGTCGGCGCCGGGATTTTCGCCGAGCAACACCTCGCGAACGCTGCCGGTCGAGGGGCTGACGACAGGGCCGGGGGGCGCCTCGGCCGTGGCGGCCGTTTCGGGTGCGGCGTCAGGCGTCTCGGTCGCGGCGGGTTCGGAACAGGCCGTCAACAGCAGGGCGGCGGTGAGGGGCAGGGCGATGCGGATCATGGGTCGTGCTCCAGTGTCGAGGGACGATACGCTCGTTATGCGAGCCCGCACAGGCGCCGCGCTGGGCCTGTCGGCAGGGCGGCAGCCCCGCATGAGGCGGACGGTAAACAACACAGTCCAAGTCGTTCGCCTCGACCGCCTCGTCCGCCTTTCTCGCCGGCTCACTCGCCCTGTTGGGAGTATGGGCATGGCTTCGCGCACGGGGACGAAGGACTGTCGCTTCCGAGGCGCGCGCTGCATCTTCAAAGGCTTGGCGATCCGTGATGAGGGAGTGCAGGCCCCTTGAGCGACCGGCCGCGACGTCGGGCGGCGGAAACGGCGCGCCAAGCTGAGCGTTAAGGGCGGATGGGCGCGTTTGTGTATCCTCTGCTCGCGGCAGTCCTCGCCGGTGGCCTGATCGGGCTGGAGCGGGAGTGGCGCGGGCGCGCGGCGGGCTTTCGGACTCATATTCTGGTGTGCCTGGCCTCGGCCCTGCTGATGGAACTCTCGGTCAATCAGGGCGGCTGGCGGTTCTCGACCCTGCCGGGTCAGGAGATCATCGCCGATCCGGCGCGCATGGCGCACGGGGTTCTGACGGGGATCGGCTTTCTGTGCGCGGGCGTGATCTTCCGGACGGGATTCTCGATCCACGGCCTGACGACGGCGGCGTCGCTGTGGATCACGGCCGCGATCGGTCTGGTGTTCGGCGCGGGCCTGTTCGTGATGGGCGGGGCGGCGACCGGCATCACCCTGCTGATCCTGATCGGTCTGAGGCTGGTGTCGCGCCGCCTGCCCGAGGAGGTGGTCGCCGACGTCGTGGTGCGCTGGCGGGCCGAGGGCCCGTCACCCGAGGCCGAGGTGCTGAAGCGGCTGGCTGAAACGGATGCAGGCTTCAGGCCGGACACGCACCGGCTGGATGCCGACGGGCTGCGCTGCCGGACGTTCCGGATCCGGGCCACCCAGGTCCGGTTTGCGGAGCTGGCCGACCACCTGTCGGCGATACCGGGCGTGTGCGCCTTCGCGATCGATCCGCGCGGGGATTGACGGAACAGGGGCGCGACGCGGCGGGTTGAGAGGGGGAAAGGACACCCCATGGCCCAGACTGAAACCCCCACCCCCGACGCCAAACAGGCCGCCCAGGAAGAGCGCCGCATCCAGGCGGGCATCGACCGCAAGGACGCCGCGAAATCGGAGGGCGGGGACGGGCCCAGGGCCATGCAGGCCGGGGCTCGGGAGTATCCGGTCCCGCCGCTGCCGAAACAGCATCTGAAGAAGCCGGGGGTCGAGGCGGACCTGGAGCTGAAACCCATGTACGAGGCGCCTTACTGGACCGGCTCGGGCAAGCTGGAGGGGTTCGCGGCCCTGATCACCGGGGCGGATTCCGGGATCGGCCGGGCGGTCGCTGTGCTGTTCGCCCGCGAGGGCTGTGACGTGGCCTGCGCCTATCTGACCGAGACGGAGGACGCCGAGGAGACGAAGCGGGCGGTCGAGGCCGAGGGCCGCGAATGCGTGCTGATCTCGGGCGACATCGCCGAGCCGGGGTTCGCGAAGAAGGCGGTCGCGGCGACGATGAAGGCCTTCGGGCGGCTGGATGTGCTGGTCAACAATGCGGCCTTCCAGGAGCATGCCGAGGATATCGCCGACATCACCGACGACCATCTGCAGCGGACGATCCAGACCAATCTGGCCGGGATGGTGATGCTGAGCCGCGAGGCGATCCCGCACATGACGCCGGGGTCCTCGATCATCAATACGGGGTCGGTGACGGGCATCGAGGGACAGAAGGCGCTCTTGGACTACTCCATGACCAAGGGCGGCATCCACGCCTTCACCATGAGCCTGGCCGGCCAGCTGATCGACAAGGGCATCCGGGTGAACGCCGTGGCCCCCGGCCCGGTCTGGACGCCGCTCAATCCGGCGGACAAGGACCGCGAGGGGATTTCGAAGTTCGGCTCAAGCGTCGCCATGGGCCGCCCGGCCCAGCCAGAGGAGATCGCGCCGGCCTTCGTGTTTCTGGCGTCGCCGCAGAGCGCTTCGTACATTTCCGGCGAGATCCTGCCGGTGGTAGGGGGCCCGAATAGTTAGGGGCCGTGGGCGGCGCCCCGTGGCGTGGAGCGCTTCGTTTTTCCTTAGAGCGCCTCTAGCTCACCTTCACTCGCGTCGCCGCTTCGGGCAGGTCTTCCCCGAACGCCCGCTGGTAGAACTCGGCGATCGTCGGGCGTTCCAGCTCATCGCACTTGTTCAGGAACGTCAGGCGGAAGGACAGGCCCAGGTCCCCGCCGAAGATGATGGCGTTCTGGGCCCAGGTGATGACGGTGCGGGGCGACATGACGGTGGAGATGTCGCCGTTCATGAAGGCGTTGCGGGTCATGTCGGCGACGCGGACCATGGCGGCGACGCGGCGCTTGCCGTCGGCGTCGTTCCATTCCGGCACCTTGGCGAGCACGATCTCGGCCTCGACGTCGTGGTCGAGGTAGTTGAGCGTGGTGACGATGGACCAGCGGTCGAGTTGGGCCTGATTGATCTGCTGGGCGCCGTGATACAGGCCCGTGGTGTCGCCGAGGCCCACGGTGTTGGACGTCGCGAACAGGCGGAACCAGGGGTTGGGGCGGATGACCCGGTTCTGGTCGAGCAGGGTCAGGCGCCCTTGCGCCTCCAGCACGCGCTGGATGACGAACATCACGTCGGGGCGGCCGGCGTCGTATTCGTCGAAGACCAGGGCGATGGGACGCTGGAGCGCCCAGGGCAGCATGCCCTCGCGGAACTCGGTGACCTGCTTGCCGTCCTTGAGGACGATGGCGTCCTTGCCGACGAGGTCGATCCGCGAGACGTGGGCGTCGAGGTTCACGCGCACCATAGGCCAGTTCAGGCGGGCGGCGACCTGTTCGATGTGGGTCGACTTGCCGGTGCCGTGATAGCCCTGGACCATGACCCGGCGGTCGTGGGCGAAGCCGGCGAGGATGCTGAGCGTGGTCTGGGGATCGAAGCGGTAGGCGTCGTCGATCTCGGGCACATGGCTGTCGCCGGGGGCGAAGACCGGCACCTTCATGTCGCTGTCGATGCCGAACAGCTCACGCGCGGTCCTGAAGGTTGCGGGCTCCATGGTCAGCAGGGGATCGGCGGCGGCTTCGAGCGGGGAGGTCATGCTCCGTGACATAGAGCGCGGCGCGGCCGGGCTCAACACGGCTTGACGGATAAGCGGGCTGAATAGATAACTGACCGGTCAGTTATCAGTGAGTTTGGCATGAAAGCCCTGCCGCCCGGAGAGCCCAAGTTTCGCAGGCGTCCCGACGCGCGGCCGCGAGAGATCGTGGCCGCGGGGCTGGAGGTGTTTTCAGAACAGGGGTTCGCCGCCGCCCGGATGGAGGAGGTGGCGCGGCGCGCAGGCGTGTCGAAGGGGGCGATCTATCGCTACTTCGAGACAAAGGGCGACCTGTTCCGGGCGGTGGTCGGGACCGCGATCCTGCCCAATATCGAGGCGATCAAGATGATGATGGCCCAGGCGCCGTCGTTCGAGGCCGCGGTCCGGACCGCGGCGCCGGCCCTGGCCCAGCGGGTGATGACCAATCGCCAGATCACCGGGGTGATCCGCCTGATCGTGGCCGAGAGCCGCACCCATCCGGAGCTGGCCGAGCTCTGGTACGGATCGGTGGTCGAGCCGGGGTTGAAGATGATGGCCGGCCTGATCGAGCAGGCCCAGTCGCGCGGACAGGTGCGGGCGGGCGATCCACGCCTGTTCGCCATGGGCCTGATGGGGCCGATGCTGCTGTCGCTGATCTGGCGCGAGACGTTCGAGCCGATCGGGGCGCCGGCGCTGGATGTCGGGGCGCTGGTCGACCAGCATGTCGAGACGGTGCTGAAGGGCATGGCGCCATGAACCCCAGACTGATCGCGGCGGGCGTCGCCGGTGTGCTGGTCCTGGGGGCCGTGGGCTGGATGATCTTCGGGCGCGAGGCCGGGTCGGGGACGATCGGCGGCTATATCGAGGGCGACCCGCTCTATCTGGCGGCGCCGGCTTCGGGCGCCGTCAGTGAGCTCTATGTGCGCGAGGGGGCGCGGATCGAGGCGGGGGCGCCGACCTTCCTGATCGATCCATCGGTGCTGGGCGCCCAGGCCGGGAGCGCCGAGGCCGGGGTGGCGGCGGCCGAGGCGCGGGCGCGCGACCTGAGACAGGGCCAGCGGGCCCAGGAACTGGCCGTCATCGACGCCGAACTGAGGGCCGCCGAGGCCCAGGAGCGGCAGGCGGACGCCGACTATGCGCGGATCGAACCACTGGTCCGGCGCGGCATCTATGCGCCCGCGCGGCTGGATCAGGTGCGCGCCGCGCGCGACACGGCCCGGGCCCAGACCGCCGCCGTGCGCCAGCGCCGCGAGGTGGCCGAACTGGGCGCGCGAGACGAGGCGGTGCGACAGGCCGAGGCCCAGACTGTGCAGGCCGAGGGCGCGGCGGCCGAGGCCGGGGCGCGGCTGAACCAGCTGGCGCCTGTTTCCCCAGCGGCCGGGCGGGTGGAAGAAGTGTTCTACGACCAGGGGGAATGGGCGCCGGCCAACCAGCCGGTGGTGGCTATCCTGCCGGACCAGCGGGTCAGGGTGGTGTTCTTCGTGCCCGAAGAGACGATGGCGCTGTATCGGCCCGGGCGGACGGTGCGGTTCGGATGCGACGGCTGTCAGCCGGGCGAGGCCGAGATCGTCTTCGTCTCGGCGCGGCCCGAATTCACCCCGCCGGTGCTCTACAATCGCGAGAACCGGAACCGGCTGGTCTACCGGGTCGAGGCGCGGCCGACGGAGCCGGGGCGGCTGAACCCCGGCCTGCCGGTGGATGTGGAGCCGCTGGGGGATGAGTGAGCCCGTCATCGCCGTCTCAGGCCTGAACAAGGCGTTCGGCAGCCTGCAGGCGGTGAAGGACTTCTCGATCACGGTCGAGCGCGGGCGGATCTGCGGGTTCCTTGGCCCCAACGGGGCGGGCAAGACAACGACGCTCAGGATGCTGTGCGGCCTGCTGACGCCGGACAGCGGGCAGGGGACCGTGCTGGGGCTGGGCGTCATGACCCAGGCCCGCGAGATCAAGCAGCGGGTCGGCTACATGACCCAGAAGTTCTCGCTCTATGAGGACCTGTCGGTTGAGGAGAACCTGAGCTTTGCGGCGCGGGTGCGCGAGCTGGATGGGCGCCGCGTGCGGGTCGATCAGGCGATCGAACGGCTGGGTCTGACGGCGCGGCGCAGGCAGCTGGCCGGGACGCTCTCGGGCGGCTGGAAGCAGCGGCTGGCGCTGGCGGTGGCGACGCTCCACCGGCCGGACCTGCTGTTGCTGGACGAACCAACCGCAGGTGTGGACCCGGAGGCCCGGCGGACCTTCTGGGACGAGATCCATGCGCTGGCGGCCGAGGGCATGACGGTGCTGGTCTCGACCCACTACATGGACGAGGCCGAGCGGTGCCACGAGATCGCCTATATCGCGGGCGGACGGACCTTGGCGCGCGGGACGGCGGCCGAGGTGATCGCGGCCTCGGGCCTGATCACCTTTGAGGGCGCGGGGCCCGGCGCCGACCGGCTGGCGGCCGAGCTGCGCGGCAAGCCGGGCGTCGACATGGCGGCGGCGTTCGGTGCGACCCTGCATGTGTCGGGGCGCGACCGGCCGTCGCTGGAGGCGGCGATCCAGCCCTATCGCGAACGTGGCCTGGACTGGCATGAGACGACGCCGAGCCTGGAGGACGTCTTCATCCAGCTGATCCACGATCTGAGCGCGGAAATGGCGCGGGCGGCCTGATGTCGTGGATCCGGACATGGGCGGTGATGGCCAAGGAGTTCGGCCAGCTGAGGCGGGACCGGCTGACCTACGCCATGATCCTGATGCTGCCGATCGTGCAGCTCTTGCTGTTCGGCTACGCCATCAACTCCGACCCGCGCCGGCTGGAGACGGCGGTGCTGGTGCAGGATCACGGCGGCTTTTCCCGCTCGATCCTGACGGCGATGCAGACCTCGGACTACTTCGACATCGTCATGGAAGCGGACAGCCCCGCCGCGCTGGACCGGGCGCTGGAGCGGGGCGATGTGAAGTTCGCCGTGACCATCCCGGCGGACTTTACGCGGCGGGTCATCCGGGGCGACGGGGCCCAGATCCTGGTCGAGGCCGATGCGACCGATCCGGCGGCGACCTCAGGCGCGCTGGCGGCGCTGGCGAACCTGCCGCAGCAGGCGCTGGAGCGGGACCTGAGACAGGCGCTGGGCGTAGGACCCGCCGGCGCCGCTCCGTTCGAGGTGGTGATCCACCGGCGCTACAATCCCGAGGGGGAGACGGCGTTCAACATCGTGCCGGGGCTGTTGGGCATAATCCTGTCCATGACGCTGGTGATGATGACCTCGCTGGCGATGGCGCGCGAACGCGAGCGCGGGACGATGGAGTCTCTGCTCTCCACGCCGGTCCGGCCGCTGGAGGTCATGGCCGGCAAGCTGGCGCCATATGTGGTGGTCGGCCTGCTGCAGGCCGGGGTCATCCTGGTGATGGCGCGGCTGTTGTTCGATGTGCCGATGATGGGCGGCTGGCTGGCGCTGGGCCTGGGGCTGACGCTGTTCATCGTGGGCTCGCTGGCTCTGGGCTTTCTGATCTCGACGCTGGCGCGCAGCCAACTGCAGGCCATGCAGATGAGCCTCTTCTACATGCTGCCGTCGATCCTACTGTCGGGCTTCATGTTCCCGTTCAGCGGCATGCCGGGATGGGCCCAGGTGCTGGGCTCGGCCATCCCGGTCACCCACTTTCTGCGGGTGGTGCGCGCCGCCCTGCTGAAGGGCGTGGGCGTCGCCGAAGCGGCGCCCAGTCTGTTCGCCCTGACCATTTTCGTGGCCGTGGTGACGGCGCTGGCGATGGCCCGTTACCGCACGACGCTGGATTAGCCGGCCGACAGCCTCACATCGACATTGCCGCGCGTGGCGTTGGAATAGGGGCACACGGCGTGGGCCTTCTGGATCAGGTCGTCGATCGTGTCGGCGTCCAGGCCGTGGTCGGTGATCCTGAGCTCGATATCCAGGTTGAAGCCTTCGCCCCGGGTGTTCTTGCCGAAACCGACCGAGGCGGTGACCCTGGTGTCCGGCGACACCGGCGAGCCGGCCTTGCCCGAGACCAGGCGCAGGGCGCCGAGGTAGCAGGCGGCATAGCCCGTCGCGAACAGCTGTTCGGGATTGGTCCCATCTCCACCCGAGCCGCCCATCTCTTTCGGCGTGGACAGGCGGACGTCGATCTTGCCGTCATCGGTGGCCGAACGACCGTCTTCGCGGCCGCCGCCCGAGGCGGTGGCGTGGGCTGTGTAGAGGACTTCCAAGGTCTTGCTCCCTTGCTGGATGGCCCGCCTGATGACGAGCCCTGGCTTTAAACGCATCTGAGCGCCATTGGGTCAGTAGGACGCCCCATCGGCCATGGCCGACAGAAGCCGGGTCCCTGCGACGCCGCCGACAATGACGAAGATGCCGACGATGGCCAGCAGGGTCTGCAGTCCCCCGTCGACGCGATAATAGACCACATGCCGGCCATCACGATCCCAGGAGGTCGTCCCGTTGTCCTCAAGATGGGTCTTGGCGGCCCACATGGTGAAAAGGGAAACTAGGGGAATGCCCAGCCCCATGCCTATGATCCAGACCCTGATTTCACGCAGCAGGGCGGCCGGGAAACCAAGGGAGCGGCCGTCCCGCCGGCAGACGCGCACCCCGAACAGAAACTTCCCGGGCGTCATCCGGGCTGCGCCGATCAGGATCGCATTGACGGGGATCAGGACGAGGATGCTGATGGCCGTCTCGGCGAACCGGAACCACGGCTCGTAGAAGAGCGGCTCGATCCGCAGCCAGGCTTCCGGCGCGATCACCAGGAAGGCGATCGGAAGGGCGAACCAGAAGATGGCGCCCAGGATGATGCTGTCGGCCAACCGGGCGGCCCAGCGCCGCCAGGGATGGGGCGAGACTTTCGTCCAGCCGTCCTCGGCCCTGCTCGGCGCTTCCTCGATCATGGCGTTTCCCCGTGGCCGCCAGTGCAGGCCGGAACGAGGTGTCGTGCAATCCCCAAGGTTGGGGGGTCAGGCCATGCCGGCCTTCTTGAGGGTGCGGAAGGCGATCAGGACGCGCTGGAGCTTGTCCTCGGCGCCGCGGTCGCCGCCGTTCATGTCGGGATGACAGCGCTTGAGCAGGTCATGGTAGCGCATGCGGATCTGCTGGGCGTCGACGCCCGGCTCCAGGTCGAGGTCGGCGAGGGCCTTGCGTTCCAGCTTGCCGAGATGGGCGCCGGGGCCCGGCTCGGGTTCGGGCGCGCGCCGCGATGAGCCGAACATCTCGAAACTGTCGCGCCAGGAGCCGGCGCCCGAGTTGTTCCCGGTCTTGAACTTCGAGGCGAAGGCCGCGGCCTCGCGGCTGGCCTTGCCGGCCTGCATCTTCCAGGTGGGGCGGCCGCCGGTAGTCAGTTCGTCCTCGCGGTGGGCGCGGACCTCGCCCTCGCTCATGCCGGCGAAAAAGTTCCAGTTCTTGTTGTATTCGGCCGCGTGCGGCTGACAGAAGTCGTAGAAGTCGCGGGTTTCACGGGACTTGGGGGCGCGGGCGGCGGCGGCCTTGCGGCAGGAGGGCCAGTCGCACTGGGTCTCGCCCGGCTTGAGGCCGACGGTCTCGGCGGCCTCATCCTCGGGCTTGGGCGGCTTGATCCGGATATCGGTGAAGCGCGGCGTATATTGGAAGGCGTCGTCCATCGCCTCCAAGTGTAAGGTGGATTTGGTCCGCTTCAAGGAAAGGAACGCCGAATGTCGGAAGGTCCCGTCGCGCGTGGCATTCGCGCCAAGCTCGAGGCGGCGTTCGCCCCGTCGGAACTGGTGATCGAGGACGATTCCGCGCGCCATGCCGGCCACCATCACGAGGGCGGTGTCGATGCCCGCGAAGGCGGGGAAAGCCATTTCAACCTGCGCATCGTCTCGGCGACTTTCGCCGGCATGGGGCGGGTCGAACGCCAGCGGGCGATCAACAACTGCCTGAAGGAAGAACTGGCCGGGCCAGTGCATGCGCTGTCCATTCGCGCAGACGTTCCGACCACGTAGCGTCGTTACGCCCGCGTAAACCTCCTCTTAGAACCTCTCTCATAGTCTCGCTTGAGTAGAGGGGTTCTGGAGGGATCGGATGGGGGTAACCGAGCCGCGCACGGGCGCGTCCGAGGGACAGTCCGAGGGCCATCGTCAGCCCCAGTCAGAGGCCGCACAGGCCCTGGCGGCGATTCTGCAGACCCACTATCTGCGCTACACCATGATCTTCAGCTGGGCGCTCGGCCTGTGCGTGGGCATCGGCTGGGGGCTGGGCCTGCCCTGGCTGGCCGTGACGCTGCTGGCCGGCACCTTCCGCGGCTGGGTCGAAAAACGCGTCGCCGCTCGCGTCGGCTCGGGTTACGGCTTCATCTTCCCGCTGGTGGCGACGGTTACGACCTGCGCCTGGGCGCTCGCGCCGCTGCTGGCCTGGTTCTCGGATCATTCGTTCGGCCGGCCGCTGGCCATGGCCTTCATCGTTTCCGGCTATCTGCTGGTCTTCACCCAGCTGCGTTCGAGCCCGCGCCAGGCGCTGGTGATCTCGTCGCCTTATGGCGTGGTCAGCGCGATCTTCCTGTTCAGCCTGTGGGGCACGCCGGATTTCTGGCCCTTCGCCGCGAGCATTCCGTTCATCGCCGCCGGCTTCTTCGTCCACGTCATCATGACCATGATGAAGGAGGCCCGTATCAAGGCCTTTTCTGATCACCAGGCTCATTTGATCGCCGAGCTGGAAGCCGCGCGGGACAAGGCCGACGCCGCCAACCAGGCCAAGTCCTCGTTCCTGGGCGTCATCTCGCATGAGCTGCGGACCCCGATGAACGGGGTGCTGGGGGCGGCCCAACTGTTGTCGGCAACGCGGCTGGACACCACCCAGCGTGAGTATGTCTCGATCGTGCGCAACTCGGGCGATGGCCTGCTGGCGCTGCTGAACGACATTCTCGACATGACCAAGATCGAGGCCGGCCGGATGGAGTTCGATGTCGTCGACGTCGACCTGTCGGAGCTGCACGAACGCATCGGCGGCGTGGCCTCGGCCCAGGCCCAGGCCAAGGAACTGGCCTTCCACACCGAATTCTCAGGCGACATCCCGGCCATCGTGCGGGGCGATCCGATCCGCGTCGGCCAGATCCTCCAGAACCTGCTGTCGAACGCCATCAAGTTCACGACCGAAGGCGAGATCCGCTATCTGATCGAAGGGACGCGCGTCGCCGACGACCGGGTGAAGTTCCGCTTCGCCGTCACCGACACTGGCCCCGGCATCGCTTCCAGCGACCTGCAACGGCTATTCGAACCCTTCACCCAGCTGGACGCCTCGTCGACGCGCCGGCATGGCGGCACGGGACTGGGCCTGACCATCTCGCGCCGTCTGGCGCAGATCATGGGCGGCACGATTTCTGTCGACACGCGCCTGGGCGAAGGCTCCACCTTCACCTTCGAGGTCGAGGCCGATGTGGTGGCCTGGGATCGTCCCGGCGAGGTCGAGCCGCTGACCGCGGAGATCGAGAGCGACCGTCCGCTTCGGGTTCTGGTGGTCGAGGACCATCCCGTGAACCGCATGATCATCGAGGCCTGGATGGCCTCGGCCGGTCACACCACCGCGACCGCCGAACACGGCGAGATGGCGCTCGAGGTCGCCGCCCACGAATGCTTCGACCTGATCCTCATGGACGTGAACATGCCGGTCATGGACGGCCTGACGGCGACGCGGGCGCTCCGGTCCCAGTCCGGTCCGAATCAGGACGCCCCGATCGTGGTGCTGTCAGCCTCGGCGCGCACCGAGGATCACGAGGCGGGCCTGGCCGCTGGTGCGGACGCCTATCTCAACAAGCCCATCGACTTCCGGGCCCTGGCCGAGGTTCTGAACCGCTGCGTTTCGGGCCGCGAGGCCCTGCGCGAAGCGGCCTGAGCCCCGGCTTCCCGATGAACGGTTGATGACCGGCGCCGTTCAGGCGCGGGTCAAGCGCGGTCGGTCATAACGGCTCCAACGACGCAGACCGCCCGCCTCCCACGGTCCGGCTCGTCGAAGGAGTTGGACGATGAAAAAAAAGACCCTCACCGCAGCCATGGCCCTGGCGCTGATCGCGGGCACCGTCGGCACGGCCGGGGCCGCTTCGGCCCAGTCGCGCGGGTCGGTCTATGGCGGCGTAACCTGGCAGGGCGATCATGACCGTCGGGATTCCGGCTGGGATCGCGATCGCCGCGAAGACCGCCGTGATGATCGCCGCGCCGACCGTCGCGATGACCGCCGTGACGATCGCTATGAGCGGGGCGGCTATGAGCGCTGGCAGCGTTCGCAGCGCCGCTATTCGGGCGGACGGTACTATGCGCCGCGCGGCTATCAGGCCCGGTCGTGGGGCTATGGCGAACGAATGCCCTATCAGTACCGTACGAGCCAGTACGTGATCCGCGACTACAACCGCTACGGTTTGCGCACCCCGCCGCGCGGCTACCAGTACGTCCGTAGCGGCAACGACGTGATCCTGTCGGCCGTGACCACCGGTCTGGTCGTTGCGGTCATCGCCAGCCTGTTCCAGTAAACCTCCCCCTTGTCGCTGGAACGCGAGCGCCCCGGAGAGCGATCTCCGGGGCGTTTTCGCTTGCGCCCAAACGCGGGCCCGCGCGTTGTGGCGGGATGCGCGCCTTCGCAGAGCTTCTGGACCGGTTGAGCCTCACGCCTTCGCGCAACGCCAAGCTCGTTCTGGTGCGCGACTATCTGAGGGCGGCGCCGGACCCTGATCGCGGCTGGGCGCTGGCGGCCCTCACCGGCAAGCTGGCGTTTGCGAACGCCAAATCAGGCATGATCCGCAAGGCGGTCGAGGCGCGGGTCGATCCGGTGCTGTTCGGCTGGTCCTATGACTTCGTGGGCGATCTGGCCGAGACGGCCTCGCTGATCTGGCCGCCCGATCCGGACTATCGGCCCAATCGCGAGCCTGAGCTGTCGGAGATCGTGGAGGCCCTGAGGACGGCGACGCGGGGTGAGGTCCCCCGCCTGGTCGAGCGCTGGATGGATGCGCTGGAGCCGCGCGGGCGGTGGGCCCTGATCAAGCTGATCACAGGCGCTCTCAGGGTCGGGCTGTCGGCCCAGCTGGCGCGGCAGGCCCTGGCGATGAGCCGGCCCGATGGTCTGGAGCCGGTTCCCCTGCAGGAGGTGGTGGAGGTCTGGCACGATCAGGAGCCGCCCTATGGCGACCTCTTCGCCTGGATCGAGGGGCGATCCGAGAGGCCCGGGCGGGCGCCCGGCGCATTCCGCCCCGTCATGCTGGCCCATCCGCTGGATGAGGCCGATCTGGAGTCCATGGACCCGAACGACTTCGCCGCCGAGTGGAAATGGGACGGGATCCGGGTCCAGCTGGTGATGGAGGATGAAGTCAGGCGAATCTATTCGAGGACCGATGACGAAATCTCGGCGGGCTTTCCCGACCTGATCGAGGCGCTCGACTTCGAGGGCGTGGTCGACGGAGAATTGCTGGTTGTGCGCGACGGCGAGATCGCGCCCTTCGGGGACCTGCAGCAGCGTCTGAACCGCAAGACGGTGGACGCGAGGATGTTGGCCAGCCATCCGGTGGCGGTGGTGGCCTATGACCTACTGGCAGAGGGCGGCGAAGATCTGCGGGACCTGCCCCTGGCCGAGCGGCGTGTGCGGCTGGAGCGCTTCGTTCAGGCCGTGGGCTCTGCGCGCCTGTCGCTGTCGCCCGTCGTGGCGTTTGAGGACTGGGAGGCCCTGGCGGCGCTTCGGGCCGATCCGCCGGTCGGGGCGGCGGCCGAGGGGCTGATGCTAAAGCGCTGGGACAGCGCCTATGTGGCGGGCCGGCCCAAGGGGCCGTGGTTCAAGTGGAAGCGCGATCCGCACGTCATCGATGCCGTGCTGATGTACGCCCAACGCGGTCATGGAAAGCGGTCCAGCTTCTATTCGGACTTCACCTTCGGGGTCTGGACCGACGACGGCGCCCTGACGCCGGTCGGCAAGGCGTATTTCGGCTTCACCGACGAGGAGCTGAAGCAACTCGACAAGTTCGTGCGCGACAACACAGTGGAGCGGTTCGGACCTGTGCGGTCGGTCACGGCGAGCCGCGAACAGGGGCTGGTGCTGGAAGTCGCCTTCGAGGGCCTGCAGCGCTCCAGCCGGCACAAGTCGGGCGTGGCCATGCGCTTTCCGCGCATCAGCCGCATCCGCTGGGACAAACCGACGCGCGAGGCCAGCACCCTGGACGAGGTGATGGACCTGCTGGACGCGATCGAGGCCGCCGGCGGACGGGTGACGGCGCAGGCCTGAGCGGTGTAAGACCGGGACATGGCCGGCCCTTCCAGACCCACCAGCGACCACCCCGGCGTGATTGCGCCGCCGCCGCTGATCTATTTCGGATTCCTGATCCTTGGCTGGGCGCTGGACCGGTTTGTGATCCACCTGGCGTTCCCGTTCGAACTGGATACGACGGTGAAGGGCGCCGCGGTCCTGCTGATCATCGCGGGGCTGCTGCTCGAAATGTGGGCCGGGGGCCTGTTCAAGAAGGCCGGGACCAATGTTGTGCCCTGGTCGCCGTCGACCGCCCTGGTGTTCGACGGGCCGTACCGGTTCACCCGCAATCCGATGTATCTCGGCTTCACCGTGACCTACCTGGGCCTGGCGCTGGGGCTGCAGAGCCCCTCGGCCCTGATCCTGCTGGTCCCGTGCCTGGCCTTGATGACTTGGGGCGTGATCATGCGAGAGGAGCGCTATCTGACCGCCAAGTTCGGCCAGCCCTATATCGACTATCTCGGGAGGGTGCGCCGGTGGCTGTGAACCAGGACGATCTGGCGGCGATGGTCGAGGAAGAACTCGACCAGGCCCAGGCGCTCAGCTGGGACGAGTTGAAGCGCGTCACGCCGTGGGGCGACAGCTATACCGGCCTGACTCCGGCGGGCGAGGAGGTCGAGGTCGAGCGCAACTACCTCTGGAGCGAGGATGGCGCGGCCATCCAGATCGAGGTCAGCGTCCGGCGACCCGGCGACCGCAGCCCGGGCGCCTTCGGCAAGGTGACGGCGCGGCCGGTCGACTACGCATGATCTGTCGCGTCTGGCGTGGCTGGACCCGACGCGAGGACGCAGACGCCTATCAGGCCGTCATCCATCATCAGGTGATCCCCGACATCGAGGCCCTGTGCCTGGAGGGGTTCCAGCTGATCGACCTGATGCGACGCGACATTGAGGGCGAGGAGGGGCCCGAGACCGAGTTCTCGACCCTGATGTGGTTCTCGTCGATCGAGGCGGTGAAGGCCTTCCTGCCGGAAGGCCATGACCTGGCCTATGTGCCCGAGGAGGCGCTGGGCCTGCTCAGGCGGTTCGACCGCACGGCCGCCCACTATGAGGTGTTTGATCACCGTCAGCAGCCGATCCGCCGCTGACGGACCGGCCTGTGTGACGCCCTAGACCAGGGCGCCGTGGCAGTGCTTGAACTTGCGGCCCGAGCCGCAGGGGCAGACCGCATTGCGGCTGGTGCGCTCCCAGCCTTCAGGCAGCATGTTGGTCGGAAGGCGCGAGCGCTGCTCCGACGTGCCCTGGCCTTCCGGCAACTGGCCGGCCGGATGGGTCATCTCGTTCTCGCCGGTCTGCGGATTGAGATGGATTTCCTGAATTTCCTGCACTTCCAGCGGAGGCGGCGGGGGGGCCATGCGGAACTCGACCGTCATCAGCCAGCGCGTGACGTTGTGGCGCAGGTTCGTCAGCAGGCCTTCGAACAGGGCGAAGGCCTCGGTCTTGAACTCGTTCAGCGGGTCGCGCTGGGCGTAGCCGCGCAGGCCAATGACGGCGCGCAGATGGTCCAGATGGACCAGGTGTTCGCGCCACTGCATGTCGATCATCTGGAGCAGGAAGTTCTTTTCCAGGCCGCGCATCTGGTCGGCGCCGATGATGGCCAGACGCTCGGCCGCGCGGGCCTCGGAGGCGGCCATGATGCGCTCTTCCATCTCCTCGTTGGAAACGCCCTCTTCGGCAGCCCAGTCGCCGATCGGCAGCTCGAGGCCCAGCAGGGCCCTGACGCGTTCGTCCAAACCCTCGACGTCCCACTGCTCGGCATAGGCCTTTTCGGGAATGAACCGTTCGACGAGGTCGACGACCGTGTCCTGGCGGAACTCGTCGATCAGTTCGGACAGGTCGCTGGACTGCAGGAATTCCTGGCGCTGCTCGAAGATGGCCTTGCGCTGCTCGTTGATGACGTCGTCGTACTTGAGCAGGTTCTTGCGGATTTCGAAGTTGCGCTGCTCGACGCGCTTCTGGGCGGTCTCGATGGCCGAGTTCAGCCACTTGTGGCTGATGGCTTCGCCCTCGGCGACGCCGAAGTTCTTCATGATCGAATCGAGGCGATCGCCGGCGAAGATGCGCAGCAGGTCGTCTTCGCAGGACAGATAGAACTTGGAGAAGCCCGGGTCGCCCTGACGGCCGGTCCGACCGCGGAGCTGGTTGTCGATGCGGCGGCTTTCGTGGCGCTCGGTGCCCAGAACGAACAGGCCGCCGGCGTCCAGCGCGGCCCGGCGCTTGACGGCGATGTCGGCGGCGACGCGCTCACGCTCGGCCATTTCTGCGGCGTGATCCGGTTCGGCGCCCGCAGCGCGCTGCTCCTGCTGCCAGCGCATCATGTGCATGTCGAGGTTGCCGCCCAACTGGATGTCGGTGCCGCGGCCGGCCATGTTGGTGGCGATCGTCACCGCGCCGGGCAGACCCGCATCGGCGACGATGAAGGCTTCCTGCTCGTGGTGGCGCGCGTTCAGCACGTTGTGCGGCACGCCCTTGCCGGTACGGGTCTCGATGATGAAGGCGTCATCGCCGAGGCGCTTGCGGACTTCCTTGCCGATGCGGTCGGTCTCAATCTCGCGGCGCGACCAGATCAGCTTGACCGGCTTGCCCTGGGTCTCGGCCATCAGGCGCTCGACGTGCTCGGGCTTAACGGTCCAGACCTCGACCTCATATTCCTGGGTGGCCAGGATGTTGGACAGGGTCTCGGACTTCTCGATCGAAACGGTGCCGACTAGGGCCGGCTGGCCCAGAACGTGGCGCTCGGCGATCAGGGCGCAGATGGCGCGGTACTTCTCGCCCATCGTCCGATAGACCTCGTCGTCCTCGTCGATGCGCTGGATGGGACGGTTGGTCGGGATCTCGGCCACGTCCATCTTGTAGATGTCGTGGAACTCGCCGGCCTCGGTGGCGGCGGTGCCGGTCATGCCCGACAGCTTCTCGTAGAGGCGGAAGTAGTTCTGGATCGTGACCGAGGCCAAGGTCTGGTTCTCGGGCTGGACCTTGACCTTCTCCTTGGCCTCGATGGCCTGGTGCAGGCCTTCCGACAGGCGGCGGCCCTGCATCATGCGGCCCGTGAATTCGTCGATCAGGACGATCTCGCCGGCGCGGATGATGTAGTCCTTGTCGCGGGTGTAGAGCAGGTTGGCGCGCAGCGCCTGGTTCACGTGGTGGACGACAGAGATGTTGGCCGGGTCGTACAGGCCCGCCGAATCCTCGGCCAGGTGGCCGGCGGCCTGCAGCAGGTCCTCGACCTTTTCCGAGCCGACTTCCGACAGCAGGGCCTGGCGCTGCTTCTCGTCGAGGTCGTAGGTGTCCTCGTCCTTGATCAGCTCGCGCACGAGTTCGTCGATGACGAGATAGAAGTCCGAACGGTCTTCGGTCGGGCCCGAGATGATGAGCGGGGTGCGGGCCTCGTCGATCAGGATCGAGTCGACCTCGTCGACGATCGCGAAGTTGTGGCCGCGCTGGACCATCTCGCGCACGTCATAGACCAGGTTATCGCGCAGATAGTCGAAGCCGAATTCGTTGTTGGTGCCGTAGGTGATATCGGCCTTGTAGGCCGCCATGCGCTGGCCCTGGGACAGGCCGTGGACGACCACGCCCACTTCCATACCGAGGAAGCGGTAGACTTGGCCCATCCACTCGGCGTCGCGGCGGGCGAGGTAGTCGTTGACCGTGATCAGATGGACGCCCTTGCCCTCGAGCGCGTTCAGATAGGTCGGGGCGGTAGCGACGAGGGTCTTGCCCTCACCGGTGCGCATTTCGGCGATGCCGCCCTGGTGGATGATCATGCCGCCGACCAGCTGCACGTCGTACTGGCGCTGGCCCAGCGTCCGCTTGGACGCCTCGCGGACCACCGCGAAGGCCTCGTTCAGGATCTTGTCCAGCGTCTCGCCGCCGGCCAGACGATCCCGGAACGTCTGGGTCATCATCCGCAGCTCGTCATCGGAGAGCTTTTCGAACTGGGGCTCCAGCGCGTTGATCTTCTGGACGCGGGCGAGCATGTCCTTGACCTTGCGGTCGTTGGATGAGCCGAAAAGCTTCTTGGCGATGCCGAGCATGGGAAACCGAAAGAGGGCGGGCGACAGGCGAGAGCCGCGCGGGAGGATTGAGCCGAAACGCCGGGTCACGGCGAGCGCGACCACAGGAAATTCAAGGAGCTTCAAACCCCTCGACTTGGGCGCGGGCGAGACTTAAGCAGCCCCCCATGCCCTGTCAACGACAGGGGGTTGTACGATTCCTCTCGACGCCTGAAGAGGCAAGCCATGACGACCCATTCCCTATCCCGTCTGATCGCGGTCCTGATGGCCGCTGCGCTGGTCTCGATCGGGGCCTGCAGCCGCGCGCCGGGCGATGAACGACCACCCCAGCCGGGAGATGTCGTCGTGGCCCGCGTGGGCGGCGACCCGATCTGGGCCTCGGACGTCAAGCGCGAGGCGGTGGCGCAGGGCCTGATTGGCGAGGGCGAGCCGCTGGACCCGTCCGCGCCCCTGTTCCGGCGCGTGCTGGACGAGGTGATCGATCAGGAACTGCTGGCGCTGGAGGCCGTGCGGCGAGGGCTGGACGACAGCCCACTGGCCCGCCAGCGTCTGGAAGCGGCCCGCAAGCGCATCCTGGGCGACATGCTGGTCGAGACGGTCGTGGACGACGCCATTTCCGAGCGGGCGGTCGAGGAGCTCTATCAGGAGCAGCGCCGGCTGACCGAACAGTCCGAGGAGTTCCGCGCCCGCATGATCCTGACCCGGTCGCGCGAAGAGGCTGATGCGGTGATGACCCTGTTGGCCCAGGGCGGTTCGTTCGAGGCCCTGGCGGCGGACCGGTCGATCGATGAATCGACGCGCTTCAACGGCGGCGATCTGGACTACTTCACCGCCGACACCATGCCGCCGGCCTTTGGCCTGGCGCTGCGCGACGCGCGGGCGGGCGACACGGTCGGACCGTTCCAGGCCGAGGGCGGCTGGGCGATCCTGAGGGTCGAGGATCGGCGTCAGGAACAGCCCCTGACGCTGGATCAGGCGCGTCCGCAGATCCTGAGGTTCCTCACCTATGATCAGGTGCGCCAGCTGCTGGAGCGGCTGAGAGGTCGGGCCGAGATCGAGATCCTGCTGCAGGACGACCCCATGGCGGTGCCCGGCGCTCCGGAAGAGCCCGCCTCCGCGCCCGCGCGCGGCGCCGCCGCCCAGACCCCGCAGCCCGCCCAGGGAGCCTCCGGCCAATGAGCAAGTCCCCCCGCCGGCCCGGTGGCGTTCGCGACAGCGTCGAGGCGGTCAGCCATTCCATCGAACGGGCGCTCGACCCGCTCGCCTCAGCCCTGAAGAAGGCGTCGGGCCAGAAGGCCAATCCGGCCGACAAACCGGGGCCGAAGCCAGCCAAGGCGGCCGCTACGCCGGCCCCGGGCAAGCCGGGTCTGGCCGTCTCTCCGCTGGCTGTGCCCTTCCCCCGGATGAAGGCCGTGCGCGGCGTCGAGGCGGCGATCGCGCGGGCCGGCTTCTACAAGCACGAGCGGCCTGATCTGGTGGTGTTCCGCCTGGCCGAGGGCACGACGGCGGCCGGGGTCTTCACCCGCCATTCGATCGGCTCGGCGCCGGTCGACTGGTGCAAGAAGCATCTGGAGATGACGGGCGGCGAGGATGTGCGGGCCTTGGTGGTCAACGCCGGCTGCGCCAACGCCTTTACGGGGCGTCCGGGCGCCGATGCGGCGCGTCGCACGGCCTCCGAGGTCGCAAAGCGCTTCGACTGCCGCCAGAGGGACGTCATGCTGGCCTCGACCGGCGTGATCGGCGTGGTGCTGGATGACAAGAAGATCGCGGCCCGCCTGCCCGAGGTCGAAAAAGGCCTGCAGGCCGGCGGCTGGGACGACGTGGCCAAGGCCATCATGACCACCGACACCTTCCCCAAGGGGGCCTATGCCGAGGCCGAGATCGAGGGCGTGAAGGTGCGCATCGCCGGCGTCGCCAAGGGCTCGGGCATGATCGCGCCGGACATGGCGACCATGCTGGGCTTCGTCTTCACCGACGCGGCCCTGTCGCCGGGTGTGCTGAGGTCGATGCTGAGCGTGCATGTCCGCTCGACCTTCAATGCGGTGACGGTGGATGGGGACACCTCGACCAATGACACCTGCCTGCTGTTCGCCACCGGCCAGTCCGGCGCGCCGCGCATCGGCCGGATCGGCGACCGGCGGCTAGCTGACTTCTCGGCCAAGCTGGAGAAGGTGCTGCTGCACCTGGCGCACCAGCTGGTCCGCGACGGCGAGGGGGCGCGCAAGTTCGTCAAGGTGCAGGTGACCGGCGCCGCCAGCCCGGCCAGCGCCCGCAAGATCGCCAAGTCGATCGCCGAAAGCCCGCTGGTCAAGACCGCCATCGCCGGCGAGGACGCCAACTGGGGCCGTATCGTCATGGCCGTCGGCAAGACCGAAGAGCCGGTCAACCGCGACCGTCTGGCCATCAGGTTCGGCCCGCATCAAGCCGCCATCGATGGGGCGCCGTCGCCGTCCTACGACGAGGCGAAAATGAGCGCCTATATGAAGAAGCCCGAGTTGGAGATCTCGGTCGATGTCGGGGTTGGACGAGGCCATTCGGCCGTCTGGACCTGCGATCTGACCAAGGGCTACATCGAGATCAATGGCGACTATCGCTCGTGACCCTCCCCATCGTCCTCGTCGCCGCCGCGGCCCTGATCGACACCGACGGCCGCGTCCTCATCGCGCAGCGGCCTGAGGGCAAGTCATTGGCGGGCCTATGGGAATTTCCCGGCGGCAAGGTCGAGCCGGGAGAGCGGCCCGAGGACGCGCTTATCAGGGAGCTGGATGAGGAGCTGGGAATCCAGGTCAAGGAGGCCTGCCTGGCCCCCTTCGTTTTTGCCAGCCACCCTTACGAATCCTTTCACCTTCTCATGCCAATCTGGCTTTGCCGTCGATGGGATGGCGTGGTGACAAACCGGCATCACGCGGCCCTGGAATGGGTACGTCCCCAGCGGTTGCGGGACTATCCCATGCCGCCGGCGGACCTGCCTCTGGTCGCGCACCTCTGCGACCTTCTCTGACCGAAAGGAGGCGGAGTGTGACACGTCTGATCCGCCGGCTCCTGAAGGATCGCCGGGGCGCCACCGCCATCGAATACGGCCTCATCGGGGCCCTGATCTCGATCGCCATCATCGGCGGGCTTCAAGCCTTCGCCGCCGAGGGCACGGGCGTCTTCAACGTCGCCATGGACGCCGTCTCCGCCGCCCTGACCGGCAGCCAGCAGGGCGACGGCTAGACTCCCAGTTTCTGACTCATCGCCGCGCGCAGATCACCGGGCTATCCGTTCGCCTTTATATATAACGTTGACGGTATATAGCTAGATATGCATTTAATGGCGCATGGACGCCGTATTCGAAACGCTCGCTGATCCTGGCCGCCGCCGCATCCTCGATGTTCTGGCCGACGGAGAGCGGCCGGCGGGGGATTTCACCCCGCTGCTGGGCATCAGTCAGCCGGGCGTGTCGCGACACCTTCGGGTGCTGCGTGAGGCCGGGCTGGTGAACGTCCGCAAGGACGCGACACGGCGGCTCTACAGCCTCAATCCGACCCGGCTGCGCGAGATCGACCGCTGGCTCGACCGCTATCGCCAGTTCTGGACCCAACGCCTCGACGCGCTCGAGGCTCACCTCGACCGGGAGTTTCCGCAATGACCGATACAATGACGCGCGCGCAGCTGGGCGCCGACGCCGGGACGGTTCGCGCCCTGGAGGACGGCGGATGGGAGATCGCCTTCGAGCGACGGCTGCGTCATTCGCCCGAGCGGGTCTGGCGCGCCCTGACGACGCCGGAGGGGCTGGCCTGCTGGCTGGCTGAGGCGGAGATAGACCTGGAAGCCGGCGGCCGGATGGAGCTGAACTTCCGCCAGCCCGACAACGACTTCATGCCGGACACGCCGGAGAAGCGCCGCCAGTCCAACCAGGTGCTGCGCGTTGAGCCGATCACGCGCTTTGACCACACCTTCGGCAGCAATCCAGCCTCGGTCGTCTCCTGGATTCTGACGCCCGACGGCGACGGCACCCATCTGTCGCTGCGCCACCGGGTGCCACAGACCTGGACCGACGCCCGCAAGAACGTCCTGGCCGGCTGGCAGCACCACATGGAGGGTCTCGACGACGCGGCGCTGGGCGTGCGCCATCCGTGGGACTGGGATCGCTGGTTCGCCCTGCGCGGCGCCTATGCCGCGCGGCTTGAGGACGGTGGTCACAAGCGGCCCTACAGCAACGACTGGCGCGATTGATGCCAGAGCCGCAGGCCGAGGCGGGCATGCTGATCCGGCGACCGTTAGCTGAGGTGTTCGAAGCCTTCGTCGATCCGGTGGTGACGCACCGCTTCTGGTTCTCGAAGGGATCGGGGCGGCTGGAGCCCGATGCAGTCGTGCGCTGGGACTGGGAGATGTACGGCGCCGGTTCTGACGTGCGGGTGAAGGCCCTCGAGCCCAACCGGCGCATCCTGATCGACTGGGATCTGGATGATCCTACAGAGGTCGAGTGGACCTTCCAGGCGCGCGGCGAGAGCACCTGGGTCACGGTCACAAATCGCGGCTTCCACGGCGACGATCCGGTAGCCCAGGCGCTGGATTCGACCGGCGGCTTCGCCCTGGTCCTGGCCGGAGCCAAGATATGGCTTGAGCACGGGATCGAGCCGGGCTTCGTCGAGGACCGTCATCCCGATCACAGAAAACCTGAATGGGCCGGCCGATGAGCGCCGCCACCGAGGTTCGGGTCGAAAAGCATTTCCGGCATCCGCCCGAGCGCGTGTTCGACGCCTTCGTCGATCCGGGACGGGCCGGCGACTGGCTGTTCCGGACTTCCGCCGGAAGCTTGGCTCGCTGTGACTATGACCCGCGCCCGGGCGGCCACTTCCTCATCGTGGAGGACCGCGAAGGCGGACCGGCCCACCACTGGGGCGAGTTCATCGTCCTGGATCGGCCCCACCGGATCGTCTTCGACTTCTGGGTCGATGAGGCCGACGATGAGCGTACGCGTGTGACGGTCGACATCCGGACTTCGGGCGACGGCTGCGATGTCGTGCTCTCCCACGACCTGGCGCCGGAATGGTCGGACTACGCCGACCGCAGCGCCGCCGGCTGGTCGATGATCCTCGACAGTCTAAAGGGAGTTCTCGAATGACGACGCGCGCAAACCCGTTTCTGATGTTCACGGGCCGGGCGGAGGAGGCGCTGAACCTCTACGCCGCGTCCCTGCCTGACGCGCGCATCGTGGCTCTGGAGCGCACGCCCGATGGCTCGGGGGTGGCCACGGCGCGCCTGGCTGTCGGCGACCTGGAGATCATGGCCTTCGATTCCCCGCCGGTGCACGATTTCGACTTCACGCCCTCGATATCGATCTTCCTGACCGTTGAGACGCCCGACGTGGTCGATCGGACGGCCGGCTTGATGGCCGAGGGCGGCAAGGTGCTGATGCCGGCGGGCGAATACCCGTTCGCGCAGCGCTATGCCTGGGTTCAGGACCGCTTCGGCGTCTCCTGGCAGATCAGCGCCGCCTGAACCTTCAGGGCCTGAACCGTCTGACGCACATCGTGCACACGGATAACCGTGGCGCCACGGCGCGCGGCCTCTAGCGCCAGGGCGAGGGAGCCGCCCAAACGGTCCATCGGGTCGGTCGCCGTCGGGTCTATCGCAGAAATCGTGCGCTTGCGGCTTGCGCCGTAGAGGACCGGAAAGCCCGTGGCGGTGAGGGCTTCGAGCCCGGTGGTCAGGGCCAGATTGTGATCGACTGTCTTGCCGAAGCCGATGCCGGGATCCAGCCAGATGCGGTCACGGGCCACGCCCGCCGCCATAGCGGCCTCGGCGCGGCCGGTCAGGTAGGTGGCGACCTCAGAGACCACATCCTCATAGACCGGCGCGGCCTGCATGGTGCGTGGCTCTCCCTGCATGTGCATCAGGGCGACGGTGCAGCCGAGCTCTGGCGCGACGCGGAGGCTGTCGGGTGAGAAGCCGAGGGCGCTGACGTCGTTCCAGATGCCGGCGCCGGCCTCGACAGCGGCGCGCGCGACCTCCGGCTTCATGGTGTCGATCGAGATCGGACCGGCCCAGCGCGCCCGCACCGCCTCGATCAGGGGAACGACGCGATCGATTTCCTCGGCTACTCCGACGGGCTGGGCCCCGGGGCGGGTGCTCTCACCGCCGATGTCGAGGATGTCGGCGCCGTCCGCCACCAAGCCCATGGCGTGGTCGATAGCCCGTTCCAGGGCGCTGAAACGGCCACCATCCGAGAAACTGTCGGGCGTGACGTTGACGATGCCCATCACCTGGGGCGCCATCAGCCCCGCCCCCCGATCAGATTGCCGATGGCCTCAAGATAGGCGGCGAAGGCTCGACGGCCCTGGGGCGTGATGGTCGCACGGGTCAGGGGCCTGTTGTCCTTGAAGCTCTTGTCGATGGCGACATAGCCCGCCTCCTCCAGCTTCTTGAGGTGGACCGACAGATTGCCCTGGGTGGCCTCAAGAACCGTCTTGAGCTCGACGAAGTCGGCGGTCTCGACGTCGGCGAGATAGACCATGATCCCCAGCCGCATGCGGCCGTGGATGACGTCATCGATCTTGCCGAGATCGCCCAGACTCATCGGCGATCAGGCCGCCCGAGGCGCGCGGGCGGCGCGGAAGAGGATGATCCCCGGCCCTGCGAAGAGCAGGAAGAGGGCGGCGGTGCAGACACAAAGGTAGAGGACCGGCTCGCGAACTAGCAGGCCCAGCGCGACCGCCGCTACCCAGCCGCCCAGGGCGGTGAGCAGCATCCAGAGCTTCTTGCGCAGCGTCCAGGCCATCAGCCAGGCGGCGGCCTGAAGGGCGAAGATGATGGAGGCGTAGTAGAGCCAGATGGCGAAGTCCTGATCGCGCGCCGCCCCGAAGCCGAAGATGATCAGCACGGCCGTATTGGCCATGCCGGCGGACGAGAAGGCGGCGCTCATCGTCCGGCTGGCCATCGGCCCGCGCGCGCCCTGTCCAGTGCGGCGGTCCTCGATGATCGCCCAGGTCAGGATGGCGAGGAAGGTCCCCGTGATAGCGATCAGAAAGACCAGGTTGGCCAACTCGGGCCAGCGGATGAGGCCCACGATCTGACCGATGTGGAACAGGCACTGGACGCCATAGAGCACCCCGCCGGCCAGGTAGCAGATGGCGAGCGTGACCGGCGGGCGGCTGTCGCCCTCGACGATGGCTCGCATGAAGGCCAGATCGTCCTGCGGCGTCGTGGATCGCGGCTTGGTTGGCATGGCGGCTGCTCTCGGAAGGGCGCGGTGCGTTCGTGGGGTGAACGAGCCGGGCGAGGTTGGCAAGCTATTCGGCGGGAACGGCGACGGGATCGGGCGCGGCCCCGCGCCACGGAATGCGCCGGCCGTTCAGCAAACGGCCCATGAAACTGTGCCGGATCAGGAGCTCATAGGTGATCAGACAGATCGCCAGCACGCCCAGAGACACGCCCGCCAGCTTGAGCCACCACGGACCTGACCAGTCCTGGATCCAGACCTGGGCCAGCATCACCAGCGGCAGGTGCAGGATGTAGACCCAGTAGGAGGCGTCGGCGAGATACCGCCGCCAGGCGCTGTGGCCCGACAGGAATCGCAGGCACAGCCCCATGGCCGCGAGCGCTGAACTGTAGACCGCAAGGGCCGTGACAGCGGCAGCGAGAGCCTTGTCGACGGTGGGCTCGACCAGGGGCTCGATGACCGGGCCGCCGGCCAGCATCCAGGCGGTCACGCCGGACCCCGTCGCCAGGCCGAGGAATACGGGCCACCAGGCCGCGATCCGGTTGAAAAGGTCGCGGCGACGGTCAATCAGGAAGCCCATGCCGAAGGCCAGACCAAAGCCGACGAAGGCGGCGATGTCGGGCACGATCCCTTCGTCCGGGGTCGGGACAGCGAAGAAGGGGATCCAGGCAGGATCCAGCCACAGGGCGACGGCCAAGGGGGCGGCGAGGATCACCGGGGTCCACGGGCCGATCAGGGCTCCGGTCAGGCGGTCGATCATTCGGCCCCAGCCGCCCGAGCGATCCAGCAGGGCGAAGGGCGCCCTGAGGCTCAGGACGGCGGCGTAGAAGATCAGCAGGACCCACAGAAACCACAGGTGGGTCAGGGGGAAGTTGGTCCAGTCATAGGTCGGCGGGGGCGGCGGCTCGGCGCCGGGCGTGACCCAGCCCTGGACGTAGGCGTTCCACACAAGGGCGGTGATGATTCCAGCCATGACGGGCGCCCAGAAGACCGCCAGCGGTCCGCCGATGCGTGACAGGCGGTCACGCGCAAATCCCAGCCAGCCGCGCCGGGCCAGCATCATGTGGGCGAACAAGCCGGCGATCAGGAAGAAGGCCGTCATCCGGAATAGATGGATGGCGAAGAAGATCGCGGCCGCGCCGATCGAACGGCTGTCGTCTGCGACGATCCAGGTCTGCTCAGGGAAGAACGAAAGGCTAGCGTGCAGGACGACGCCCAAGAGCAGGGCGCCGCCACGCAGCGCGTCGAGGCCGTGCAGACGTTCGACGGGTGTGGGGTGGATCGAGGACATGGCGAGGATCTCCGGCGCTACCGGCCGGATATCACAGACTAGTCTAACATGTAAACTAGTCTGGCCACGCTGATGGTTATTGCGGACGCTCTGGGCTGCGGCTTTAGGTTTCTAACGAAGCTCGCCAGGCGCGCCTTCAGGCCGCGCTGGAGCTTCAGGCCCACATCCGGGGCGGGGTGCAAGCCCGCCCCGGAGGCGAGGAATGGACGGGGGGGTGGGTCG
>JAEYWU010000069.1 GCA_023428785.1 Pseudomonadota bacterium | reverse complement strand
CCCCCCCCCCCCCCCCCCCCCCCCCCCCCCCGCCGCCGTTTCCGGCCTGTGCTTTCAGGCCCCAAAACCTCAGGACGCCGTCAATGACCGACATCCTCTACCCCAAGGCCACCGCGGTCTGGCTGGTCGACAACACCAGCCTCTCGTTCGAACAGATCGCCGCCTTCTGCGGCCTGCACCCGCTGGAAGTGAAGTCCATCGCCGACGACGTGAACCCGTCGATCCGCGGCGCGGACCCCATCGGCAACGGCCAGCTGACCCGCGAGGAGCTCGCCAAGGCCGAGGCCGATTCGAACTACCGCCTGGTCGCCGAGGTCAGCCGTCACGCCGAGCTGCTCAAGACCGCCAAGAAGGCCCCGCGCTACACCCCGGTCTCGCGCCGTCAGGATCGTCCGGACGCCATCATGTGGTTCGTCAAGAATCACCCGGAAGTCACCGACGCCCAGATCGCCAAGCTGCTCGGCACGACCAAGGCGACCATCGAGACGGTGCGCGGCCGCACGCACTGGAACACGGCCAACATCAAGCCGGTCGATCCGGTGACGCTCGGCCTGGTGGGCCAGCTCGAGCTGGACGCCCTGGTCAAGAAGGCGGCCGAGAAGAAGGCCAAGGAACTGGCCAAGTCGGGTGGCGCCACCCTCCAGCCCGCAGGCGAAGCCCAGCCGGAACCCGTCGAGGAAGCCTGGACGGCGGACAAGGAAGAACGTCGCGGCGCTGAGCCGACGGTCGAGGACGTGTTCGGCCGGTCGGAAGACTAGACCGGCGAAGGCGGGGAAGAGGTCAGAGCTGAGCCGAGAGGCCCTCGATCTCTTCCTTGATACGCAGCTTGCGACGCTTGAGGTCCCGGACCTTCAGGGGATCCGTGCTCGGGTGATTCATCTCTTCCCGGATGGTCTCGTCCAGGGATTTGTGACGGTTACCGAGTTCACGGATACGAGCGTCAATCGCCATGGCTTGCGCCTCCTCGTTCAACGGACCATCAATCCCACACCCGTAAGCTCGCGATGTGGAATCACGAAATCGAGAGCAGGGCGCGTCAGGAGGTCCCATGCGCGGTGACGCCGCACCTCAAAGGATCGTCGTCGGCATCTCCGGCGCCTCGGGCGCGGCCTATGGGGTGCGGGCGCTTGACGCCTTGCAAGAGCTTGAAATCGAAAGCCATCTGGTCATCAGCCGCGCCGCGGCCCTGACCCTGTCTTCCGAGCTTGGCCTGACGCCGGCGGACCTTTCGGCCCGCGCCAGCCACGTCCACCGCGTCCAGGACGTCGGCGCGACGATCGCTTCCGGATCCTTCCGTACGCTGGGCATGCTGATCGCTCCTTGCTCGGTCCGGACCATGAGCGAGATCGCCACCGGCGTGACCTCCAGCCTCCTGACCCGGGCCGCCGATGTGACCCTCAAGGAGCGCCGCCCGCTGGTCCTGATGGTGCGCGAGACGCCGCTGCATCTGGGCCACCTCAGAACCATGACGGCGCTCGCCGAAATGGGCGCCACCATCGCCCCGCCGCTTCCGGCCCTCTACGCCGGCCCGACGACCATCGAAGAGATGATCGACCAGTCCGTCGGCCGGGCGCTCGACGTCTTCGGCCTCGACTGGGCCCGGACCCGCCGCTGGGCAGGGCTGAAACCCGCGACGGACGCCCCGGAGTGAGCCTCTGGGACTGGTCGGTCCGCGCCTACGCCCGACCGGGCGTGCGGGACATCTGCCTGTCGCTTCAGGACGATGACGGCCAGTCGGTCTGTCTGCTGCTGTGGGCCGCCTGGCGCGGCCCCGTCGACGCCGACACGCTCGAGGCCGCCGTCGATACGGCCCGGAGCTGGGCCCGGAACGCCATCGACCCGCTGCGCGCCGTGCGCCGCACATTGAAAAAGCCCGTGCCCGACATGGACGACGCCCGTCGCCTGGCGCTGCGCGAGGAGATCAAGCGCGTCGAACTGTCCGCCGAGCGCGGCCTGCTGGACGAGCTGGAGGGCGTCGACGGTCCGCCGACGGGTGAGGCCTTCGATATTCTGACGGCCTTGGCGGCGGCCGCCCGGCTCTGGTCGGACCGCACTCCGCGCGAGGCGCTCAAGACCCTCGCGGGACGGCTACCCCAGCCGGGCGCCGCCGATGTATGATGCGCACGGAGTGAGGATCGATGGCTGATTCCGGCGGACCGATGAACGACGACGACAGTGAGCTGTCGGACTCGAAACTGCGCAAGCAGGTCGCCCTGCTTCGCCAGGAACACGCCGACCTCTCGGCCTCCATCGAGGCCCTGACTGTCGCTCCCCAGCCCGATCAGCTGCTGATCGCCCGCCTCAAGCGCAAGAAGCTGGCCCTCAAGGACGAGATCCTGCGCATCGAGGCGATGATCCTGCCGGACATCATCGCCTAGGTGCGGCCTGGCCCGGCCAGTCCTGGATGTCGCCGCCTACGATACTCGCGGCTGGGCGGCCTGTGGCTGACGGCTCCCTTGATGGTCGGGCTGACTTTGGGCCTGCTCGTCGGCGTGAACGCCGGCTGGCCGGCATGGCGCCTTTGGTTTCTCGGCCTGCTGATCGCCTATGTCGCGGCCTCCATCGTCCTGCCGGTCACCGCTATTGCTGTGGACGACGAAGACAGGGTCCATGTCCGGCCCGGTAGAACGTTTCCTCTGGAGGAGTTGGCCGAGATTGACGTCAGCTTTCGCCGCTTTGTCTTGCGATCCAAGGAAGATGGCCGTCCGGCACAGATCGTCAGGGCGAGCTGTCCTTTGCTCCAGCTGGCGCCGATTCCGGGCTTGAGGAGCCTCGCGGCAGAACGAGGAGCCCGATTTCGCCTGAGTCTCTTCAGGCTGCCGCTCTAGCCTACCGCCCCTTCTTCCTGACCCACATCGCCGCGTCCGCCTCGGCCAGCCAGTCTTCCGGATCCGGCTGGCCCGAAAAGGCCCGCACCCCGAATGACCCCTCGATCGGGGACGACGTCCCCTGCCAGCTGAAGCCCTCGGCGGTCAGGGTCTCGGACAGGGTCCGCGCCTTCTGCTTGCCGCCCTCCAGGTCGGTGCCCAGCAGCAACACGGCGAACTCGTCGCCGCCCAGCCGCCCCACGGCGTCGGACTCGCGCAGATTTCGGGTCAGGATTTCGGCGCAGGCGATCAAAGCCTGGTCGCCCGCCTTGTGGCCCAGCCGGTCGTTGATGCCCTTGAAGCCGTCGAGGTCCAGATAGAGCAGCACCGCCTCGGTCCCGTGGCGGCGGCAGAAGGCCATCGCCCGGCTCAGTTCGCGCACGAAGCCGCGGCGGTTCAGGGCGGGGGTCAGGACGTCGCGCTCGGCCAGGGCCTCAGCCGCCTCGGCGCGGGCGCGCCAGTGCTCGGCTTCCGCCTTAAGACGCTCGATCTCGCCCCTGAGGTCTTCGGCTGCGGACACGATGGCTCCTGCGGCTGAATCGGCCGCGATGAAATCACGCCGATGCTGCCCTCACTCGGTTGCGGGCGCAACGCGTGGAAACTATTGTCCGCGCCTTTCCAGGGGCCGGATTCAGAAATGACGTCTCAGACGCCGCCGGTGGCGATCATCATGGGCAGCCGATCGGACTGGCCGACGATGAAGGGCGCCGCCGACATGCTCGACGCCCTGGGCGTCGCCTATGACGCCCGGGTGGTCTCCGCCCACCGTACGCCCGAGCGGCTGTTCGACTTCGCGCGCGGCGCGCGTGACGCCGGCTTCAAGGTCATCATCGCCGGCGCTGGCGGCGCGGCCCACCTGCCCGGCATGGCCGCCTCGATGACGACGCTGCCGGTTCTGGGCGTGCCGGTTGAATCAAAGCTGCAGAACGGTCTGGATTCTCTGCTCTCGATCGTCCAGATGCCGGCCGGCATTCCGGTCGGAACGTTGGCGGTCGGCGCCCCCGGCGCCAAGAACGCCGGGCTGATGGCCGCCCAGATCCTCAGCCTCGCCGACGAAGGCCTGGCCGGACGCCTTGCCGATTTCCGCGCGGCCCAGACCGCCTCCATCCCCGAGACGGTCGAGGACTGAGTGAGCCTTCCGCTGAAACCCGGCGATACGCTCGGCATCATCGGCGGAGGACAGCTCGGCCGGATGATAAGCCAGGCCGCCAGCCGACTTGGCCTGAACGTCGTCATCCTCGACCCCGAGGAAAACAGCCCCGGCTGCCGCGTCTCGCAGGGCCAGATCGTCGCCGCCTACGACAATGAGACGGCCCTCAAGGTGCTGGGCAAGACCTGCCAAGCCGTCACCTTCGAGTTCGAGAACGTCCCTGCCCGCTCGGTGGAGATTCTGGTTTCGGTCGGCGCCGAGGTCGCGCCCGGCCCAAAGGCGCTCGCCGTCGCCCAGGATCGGGTCGAGGAAAAATCCTTCCTGAACGCCATCAAGGTCCCGACCACGGCCTTTGCCGCCATCGACGACCTGTCTTCGCTGCGGGCCGCCGTCGCCTCGCTGGGCGCGCCGGTGCTGCTCAAGACCCGGCGCGAGGGCTATGACGGCAAGGGCCAGGCCTGGATCAGGGCCGCCAACCAGATCGCCCGCGCCTGGGCCGCCATCGGCGAACAGCCTGCCATCCTCGAAGCCAAGGCCGACTTCGTGCGCGAGCTCTCGGTCATCTGCGCGCGCGGCCGCGACGGCTCCATCGCCGTCTACCCGTTGTCGGAAAACACCCACGCCAACGGCGTGCTCAAGACCACCATCGCCCCGGCCAAGGTCGAGGCCCAGACCAAGGCCCAGGCCACACGCATCGCCAAACGTATCCTCGAAGGCCTCGACTATGTCGGGGTCATGGGGGTAGAGCTGTTCGAAATGCCCGGCGGCCGTCTGCTGGTGAACGAGATCGCGCCCCGGGTTCACAACTCCGGTCACTGGACCCAGGACGGCTGCGTCTGCGACCAGTTCGAACAGCACGTCCGCGCCGTCGCCGGCTGGCCGCTCGGCCCGACGGCGCCTCACGCGAAGATCGAGATGACCAACCTCCTCGGCGCCGAAGTCGGAGGCTGGGAAAAACTGGCCGCCGATCCGAACGTGCGCATGCACTTCTACGGCAAGAAGGACATCAAGCCCGGCCGCAAGATGGCCCATGTGAACCGGGTCCTGAAGCGGCTGTAGCCGCTTTCATCACCGGTCGAGGCTCGATCAACCTTCTGAATTGCGTGACTTGTGATCCAGGTCGCGACCGGCTTTTCCCCGGCGATCCGTCCGTGGGCGATACTCGGCGCCGGTCTTTCACATCGTCCAGCCACCAGATTGAAGCTCCACGTGAGGCTTCTTGCACGCTCGGCGTCATTGAGTGCGAGACAACTCCTTGCTTTGCAAAGGCCAGCCTCGACCGCCGTGATGCTCCTGACGCTGTTGAGGCCGTCGTTTCGGGCGTCAGGCGCACGCGGGCGAATGTCGGTTCTGTCAGCGGAGTATCAGACCGGCTGGCAACTAGCCGCAGGCAGCGAAGAAGCGCTCGGCATTGGCTTCGGAGCCGGGCTGGGGCGCATAGGCCTCGCGCTCGTCGCCGGTCCACACGGCCAGCCAGCCGACAGAGCGGAATCGGTGAAACACCGCCTCGCCCGCCTCGGCTTCGGCCGAGAGGATCTGCCCGTCCGTCAGCATCGACGGCTCGCTGTCGGCCGTGAACCGGGCCGTGTCCCCTCCGGATTCCAGATGAAACTCACGCGGCGCGCTGTCAGGCACGTCCCTGAACAGGAATACGCGCCCAGAGCCGTCGGCGCATCCGAAGGCGATGGAGACGTCGTCGGATTCGGCCACGCCGTAGGCCAGGCTGGATTCGCCGGCGTACTGGCTCAGATGCCAGTCTCGGCCCTCAATGGGCGTCGGCGCGGCGACCGCCGCGGTGCTTGCGACCACGCCGCTGGGCATGTCGGACGTGGAAGCGCAGCCCGCCGCCAGCAGGGACAGGCCCGCGATCGCGAGCCCTGGCCTCACGTCCCGGCGCCGCAGGCAGTGCGAAAGCGCGCGAAGGCCTCGCCGCCCGGGGCCGGCGCAGAGGCCGCCTCATCACCGGCGCTGAACGTCAGGGCGGCCCCTCGTCCAAAGGCCTGCATGACCGGGTGATCCAGCCGAAGCCGGACCGCCAGTCCGTCACCCTCAACCCGTTCGGCGTCCGCTGACACCTCGCCGGCCGAGACGTTCACGAAATCCGGCCGGCCCTCGGGCCCATAGACCGTGACCCGCGCCATGCCCGAGCCCGGCGTGCACTCCAGCACCGCGCTCAGCCGTTCGGTATCCGGCACTTCGCGCGCCAGTACGGCCGATCCGTCATTGTCGTAGTAGGTCCAGACCCAGCCCTCGCCGGACTGGGCGAGCGCCGTCATCATCAGGGCGGCGGTCAGGCTGGCCAGCATGGCGGGTTCCCCGGAGCGTCAGCTCCTAGATAGCACGCCGGTCACAGTGTTCGAAGAAGGCCCGAACGCGCGGCATTTCCGCCTGCACCGCATTGGCCGAAACCGAGCTGCCGTCGTCCGAGGCCAGGGCGAACCTGCCCGTCTCGCGGAAACCCTCCAGCGCCGAGGCGCCGATCGGCAGGGTCGTCTCGATGGCCATGGAGCCGCTGATCGGATCAAACGTCGGCTGCACATCGACAGCCGAACTCAGCGACGCCGAGGTCAGGGTGACTTCATCGGCCTCCGGAGCCGCCACGCCGAACACCTCGACCGTATGGTCTCCGGCCGCGCAGGACATCATGACCAGGATTTGGTCGGAGTTCTCGACGCCGTAAGCCAGCTTGGCGCGGTCGCCCTCATGCACCAAGTGCCAGCCGGTCGTGGCGTGCTCAAGGACCGGCACGGGTCCTTCAGCGACCACCGGCGTGGTTTCGGCAGCCGAGGCTCCTGACTGGCCGAGCAGTATCGCTCCGGTCAATCCGGCTCCGGCGATCATCGTGGCGAACAAGGCGGCTCGATTGAGCATGACGCGCTCCCTTCGACGGGGAAAACGCGGCTCATCCAGATGGGTTCACCTTGGCCATAAGGCCTTGGCGACTGCGGCGCCCGCGCAACAGGCCCTAGAAGGGACTGAACCGCTCCACGATCGACTGGCTGGCTGGCGGGCCCTGGACCCGGCTGACATCGCCCCGGCCGCCATAGGAGATCCGGGCCTCGGCGATTTGGGTGTGATCGATGGTGTTCTGCGAGGAAATGTCGTTGGGCCGCACGATGCCTGAGACCAGAAGCTCGCGGACCTCACGGTTGGTGCGCACCTCCTGCCGGCCCTGGATCACCAGATTGCCATTCGGCAGGACCGCCGTGACCACCGCGGCGATGGTCAGGTTCACCCGCTCTGCCCGGTTGATCGTGCCCGAGCCCGACGACGACGAGCCGCTTTCCAGCTCGACCATGTTCTGCGGATCGAAGCCCGACGGGAAAAGAGCGCCCAGCGCATTCTCCAGCCCAAAAAAGGATCCGACGCCGGCCTGGGTCTCAGCCGACCGGTCCCGCGCCGTCGAGTTCTGGAGCGAGGCCCGGTCGTCGATATTGATGTTGATGGTCAGGATATCGCCCACGTGGCGCGCCCGCTGAGCGGCGAAGAACGACCGCGACCCCGTCTGCCACAGCGAGCCGGCCGACCCCGGCCGGGGCGGGGTCGGCGAATAGGATTGCTCCAACGGCACCAGCGCGGCCGGATAGCCCATGTCCGAAAGCTGCGGGCCCATCACGGCCTCCTCGACCGTCGAACAGGCGCCCAGCAGCATAAGCGGGACCAGGGCGAGAACTTTACGCATGACTGTTTCCTCTAGCGGGTGCGCGCGGCCAGGGCCGCCGGGCCGGCAAGCGCCCGGCCGGGTTCGGTGGCGACAACCTCGATGGTGCGCCCGGATTCGATGTTTTGGACCCGGAATGGCTCGCCGACCGTGGCCGCCTCCAGGGCTCGGCCCCGCAGCGTCAGGCTGATGCCCCCGGCCTCATAGGTCACGTCGATCATGTCCCCGCGGGCGATCACCTGCGGACGGGTCAGGTCCGCCGAGCGAACCGTGGTCCCGGCGCGCAACGGACGCCGCGCCGACAGGCCGATCACGTCCTCGGCGTCATCCGGACCACCGGCCGAGGCCTGATGCGCCTGAACCGTCGTCCAGACCACGTCCTCGGGCTGGATGGTCTCGCCCGCCGCGATGCTGCGGGCATAGGTCAGGACTTCCACCGTGGCCGCACCGCGCGTCTGGACCGCCGGGGTGACCACCGCCGAACCCGTCCCGCCGGAGCGGACGATGATCCGGCGAATCCCCGTCGGATTGCCCCATTCCAGCCCGTTACGCCGCGCGATGGTCTGAACCTGCGCCGCATCGAGAACCACCGTCGCGGCCGTCCGGGTGGCGACCCGCACGCCCGAGGCCTGGCCCGCGTTGTCGAACAGCTCTCCCAGGGTGACGACCCCGTCGTCATCGACCGGCCCCTCGACCAGATTGACCGGCACGGCCAAGGCCGGCGTGGCGCCGAGAGCCAGACACAGCGCCGCAAGCGCCAGGGCCCGCATTACGACTTCACCGAGTTGGCGGCCTGAAGCATCTCATCGGCCGTGGAGATGACCTTGGAGTTCATCTCATAGGCGCGCTGGGCCACGATCAGGGCCGTGATCTCCGCCACTGCATCAACGTTGGACGCTTCCGTATAGCCCTGCAGAAGGGTTCCGAGCCCCGGCTCGCCCGGCGCCGCGATCACGGCCGGACCCGATGCAGCCGTTTCCAGCAGCAGATTGTCGCCGATGGCTTCCAGACCGGCCTCGTTGAAAAAGCTTGCGAGCTGAAGCTCGCCAACGATCTGCGGATTGGGATCCCCGTCCAGGATCACCTGGACCTGACCGGTCGGCGAGATGATCACATCGCGCGCTTCCTGCGGGATCGATATCTCCGGCTGGACCGGGTAGCCGTCATCCGTGACCAGTTGGCCTTCACCATTGACCGAGAAGTTGCCGGCCCGCGTGTATCCTGTTTCCCCCGACGGCAGCAGCACCTGGAAGTAGCCCCGCCCGTCGATGGCCAGATCGTAGCGGTTGCCCGAATGCTGCGGCGTGCCCTGTTCGGTGATCCGGTAGACCGAGCCGGCGCGGACACCGACACCGATCTGGATGCCTGTCGGGACCACGGTGCCGGCGCTCGAGGACTGGGCCCCCATACGTTGGACGTTCTGGTACAGCAGGTCCTGAAACTCGGCCCGCTGCCGCTTGAAGCCAACCGTGTTCATGTTGGCGATGTTGTTCGAGATGACCTCGACGTTCAGCTGCTGGGCGGCCATGCCCGTGGCTGCGGTTCTCAGAGCGCGCATTCCGGCTCTCCCTTACGCGGCCCGCCCGAGGCGCTCGACGGCGCGCCGGGACAGGTCGTTGGACTGTTCGATCAGCCGCGCCGTGGACTCGTAGGCGCGCTGGATCTCGATGAGGTTGGTGATCTCGACCAGGGTCTCGACGTTCGAGCCCTCGAGCATGCCCTGGCGGAGCATGACGTCCGGCGCGTCGGCCGGCTGTTCGTTCGACGTGTTGGTGTAGAGGCCGTCGCCGTCCTTCGACAGGACCGACAGCAGGTCGAAGCGGACCACGCCCAGGCGGCCGACCTGCTCGCCTTGCTGGCTGATAGTGCCGTCGCTGGCGATGGAGGGCTCGCCGCGCGCGGGGTCGAGGATGATCTCGTTGCCCCCGTCGTCGAGCACGTTCAGCCCCGAACGGGTGATCAGCCGGCCCTCGCCGTCGGTGGTGAAGGCGCCGTCGCGGGTGTAGCGCTCGGGGCCGCCGGCCGGATCGCCGATGCGGAAGAAGGCCGCGTCGCCCTCGATGGCCACGTCCAGGGGCCGGCCGGTCTCGCGGATGGCGCCCTGGCTGAAGTCGCGGCCGACGCCCTGGTCGAGCACGAACTGGCCGGGGCCCGAGACGCCGAGGTTGCGGGCCTGGCGCGACTCTTCCGTCTCGACGATCAGCTGCTCGACCTTGAAC
>JAEYWU010000068.1 GCA_023428785.1 Pseudomonadota bacterium | reverse complement strand
CCGGGGGCGGCCCGCGGGCCCCGGCCGCCCGCCACGACCGTGCTGTCCTTCTCGCCGATCTGGCTCCTGCCCGACCTGATCCCGACGTTGAAGGCCGGCGGCATGGATCGGCTGATCGCCTTTTCTTCGACCAGCGTCCTGACCAAGGCCGGATCGGCCAACCCGGCGGAACGTGCGGTCGTCTCGGCGCTGGAAGCCGGCGAGGCGGCGGTGCGCGACAGCGGCGCCGGATGGACCATCCTCAGGCCGACCCTGATCTATGCCGAGGGCCGAGACGGCAACGTCAGCCGTCTGGCCTCGCTGGCGCGGCGCTTCGGCGTCCTGCCGATCGCCGGGTCAGGCGCCGGGCTCCGCCAGCCGGTCCACGGCGATGATCTGGCGGCCGCCGCGCTCTCGGCTCTCGACGCCCCGCCCTCGGTGGGCCGGACCTATGAGCTGGCGGGGGGCGAAACCCTCTCCTATCGCCAGATGTGCGAGCACGTCTTTGAAGGCCTGGAGCGGCGACCGCGTATCCTGTCCCTGCCGGCTCCGCTCTGGCGTCTAGGGTTGATGCTGGCCTCTCCGCTCCTGCCGGGCGCCAACGCCCAGATGGGCGAGCGGATGGATCGTGACCTAACCTTCGGCGACGCGGCGGCCCGCGCCGATCTGGGGTGGAGCCCCCGTCCCTTCCGGCCCCGGTTCTAGGTCCGGGTCGCCCGGACCGGCTTGTCGGGCTCGCCAAGGCGCAGGCCCTTGTCAGCGATCAGAACGATGACCTCGGTCCCGGCGGCGGCCCAGCTTCTCAGCGTTGCCTCGAAGGGCGCCTTCTTCCAAGCCTGGGGCGTGGAGGGATCGACCTCAACGATCACCCGCCCACTGTCCTGATGCAGAAGGAAGCCTGACCGGTCCGGCCGCCATTCGTCCGGCAGGGTCGGGGTCAACAGCCAGCCGCAGTTGAAGCCCCGGCATTCGGCTGGCCGGTCCTCATAGATGTCGCAACCCTTGCCGCGCCGGAAATGCGCGCACCATTTGCGCGGCGGCTTGCCCAGCGACGGCGCTGACAGCAGCTTGCAGCACATCCCGCACTCGCCGCAGGACCGATCGCCGGCCACGGCTCAGTTCACCGCGCGAGGGCGCTGGCTATCCAGCGAGAAGGCAGGGATCTCGACGGTCAGGACCGCGCCGCCCGCATCGGCCATGCCGTAGCTTCCGACCATGGACCCCGACGAGGTCCCGAGCGGACAGCCCGAGGTGTAGCGATACAGGCCGCCCGGCTCGATCACCGGCTGTTCGCCGACCACGCCCGGGCCCCGCACCTCCTCGATACGGCCGAAGGCGTCGGTGATGATCCAGTGGCGCGTCAGCAGGTGCACCGGCTGGTCCCGCCGGTTCTCGACCTCGACCTGATAGGCCCAGACCCAGCGGCGGCCTTCGGGATCGGACTGGTGCGCCAGATAGGTCGGCGTCACCCGCACGACCACGCCCTCGGTCACGGCCTCATAAACGCTCACGCGCCCAGGCTCGCGCGGGCGGCTTCGAGGTCCGACGGATTGTCCACGGAGATCGGCGCGTCCTCGGCCACCGCCGCCCAGATCGACAGGCCCATCTCCAGCGCGCGGAGTTGCTCCAGCTTCTCGCGGCGCTCCAGCGGCGACGGCTCCGCCGCGCAGAAGCGCTCCAGCGCGGAGCGGCGATAGCCATAGATGCCGATGTGCCGCCACACGGGCGCATCGCCATAGAGTGTGGAGCGTGTGAAATAGAGGGCGCGGCCCCGCTCGGGCGAGGTCATGGCCAGGATCGCCTTGACCACATCCACATTGCCGCGATCGTCGGCCGAGGCCTCGGGCGCCACCACCGTGCCGATGTCACAGCCCGGCTCCTCGGCCAGAAGGCGCGCCACGTCGGCGATGACCTGCGGGTCCACGAAGGGCATGTCGCCCTGCAGATTAATCACCGTCTCGTGCTGACCGGCGGGGTCCAGCGCATGCAGCGCGGCCATCACCCGGTCCGATCCCGACGGCAGGGCGGGATCGGTCAGGATGGCCTGGCCGCCGTGCGCCTGAACCGCCTCGACGATTTCCGCATCGCCAGCGGCCACCGCGACCGGCCCGACCCCGGCCGCCTCGGCCTGTCTCAGCGCCCGGACGATCATGGGCAGGCCGCCGATGTCGGCGAGCGGTTTTCCCGGCAGACGCTGGGCCGCCATACGAGCGGGAATGATAACGATCGGCTCGGACACGCGACAGACGATCCAGTTTAAGCGGGGGGCGGTTGCGCCCATGGCGATAGGGTGTAAGAGAGCCCCACGCAAGAAGAGCAAGGATAGGGCGGCTTTCAGAGCATGAGCGGCGACCTTCAGTTCAACAAGATCGCGGGCGCTGGCCTGGCGACGGTCTTCACCATCCTGGTCGTGAACACGGTCGCGGATGAGGTCTATCATCAGGAAGCCCCTGAAAAGATGGGCTACCACATCGAGGTCGCCGAAGAGACCGACGGCGCCGCCGCTCCGGAACTGCCGCCGGATTGGGGCACGGTCCTGCCGGTCGCCGACCTCGCCGCGGGCGAACGCGCCTTCGCGCGCTGCGCCACCTGCCACACCGTCAACCAGGGCGGCGCCAACGGCACCGGCCCGAATCTGTTCGGCATCGTCGGTGGCCGCGTCACCCACGCCGCCGGCTTCAGCTACTCTTCGGCCATGCAGGCCCACGCCGCCGAATCGCCGACCTGGGGCTATGACGAGCTCAACGAGTTCATCAATGCGCCGGCCCGCTACATCAACGGCACGGCCATGACCTTCGGCGGCCTGCGCGACACCGAAGAGCGCATCAACCTGATCGCCTATCTGCGCAGCCAGGGCTCGGAAGGCTACGCCATCCCGGCTCCGGATCCCTCGCGCCAGCCGGGCGGCGGCGAAGCCGCGGCTCCGGCCGAGGGCGAAGCCGGCGCTGAGCCTGCTGAAGGCGCTCCCGCCGACCAGGCGGCTCCGGACGCGGCTTCCGACGTCCAGGCGACCCAGCCGGGCGGCCCCGCCAACTGACGAACGACCCCCACGCCCTCGCGCGGCAAGGCCAGGCCCTGGCCGCCGAGGGACGCTGGAACGACGCCGAGCGCGCGCTGGCCCAGGCCGCGCGCCTCGAACCCTCCCTGACATCCGAGTTCGAGGCGCTGCAGGACCGCCGCGGCGCCCTGGCCTGCGACTATGCCCTCAGCCGCCGCGACTGGGCCGGGCTGGAGCACGCCGCCCGCGCCTGGATCAGCCGGCGACCCGACCAGCCCGAAGCCTGGCGACAGGCCGCTCGCGCCCTGTTCGAGGCCGGCCGCCACGAACAGGCGGTCATCGCATTTCGCCGCGTCACTGCGCTGGAGCCTGAAAGCGCCGACAATCTAGCGGCGCTCGGCGGCCTTCTGCTGCATGCCCTGCGCTACGATGAGGCCGGCGATGTCCTTGGCCGCGCCCTGACCCTCGATCCGGACCACGTCGCCGCCCTGTCCGACCGGGCGACGCTCGACACCTGCCTTGGCCGCTTCGAGGCGGCCGAGGCCGGCTGTCGCCGGGTGCTGGCGCTCCAGCCGGACCATGCGCCGGCCTATACGATCCTTTCGCGCCTGACGGGCGGGCGGCTGTCAGCGGATGAGCAGGCCCGCCTGAAGGCCATCTCCGACGACGCCGGACAAGCGATCGACCACCGCATCCCGGCGGCCTTCGCCCTCGCCCATGCCCTCGACGCCGAGGGTCGGATCGATGAGGCCTTCGCCGCCTACGGGACCGCCCACGCCTTGGCTGTCCAGGCCGCCTCGCCGGACCAGCGCGCCTATGATCACGCGGCAGCTGTCGCGCGCGCTGGCCGGATCGTGGCCCTTCCATCCGAACCTCGGGTCAGTGATCGCCTGACCCCACGCCCGATCTTTGTCGTCGGCATGGCGCGGTCGGGCACGACGCTTGTCGAGGCGATGCTGGCCGCCCACCCGCGCGTTTTCGGCGGGGGTGAGCGGGTGATCCTGCCGGGCCTCCTGGAAGGCTGGCTCGCGCGGCCGGAACTGGAGCCGGACGCCCGCTGGGCCGAGGCCTATCTGGCGGGTCTTGGCGAGCTTGGCGGCCGCGACCACGTCACCGACAAGATGCCCCGCAACCTCGAGGCCGTGCCCCTGATCGACCGGCTGTTCCCGGACGCTCCGATCATTCTAGTTCGGCGCGACCCGGTCGAGACCTGTCTGTCGCTCTATCGCCAGGAGTTCAGCCGCGACTGGACCTTCGCACACGACCTGGGCGACCTCGGCCGCGCCTGTGGCCTCTCGGCCCGGCTGGCCGCCCACTGGACCCGCACTCGTCCGGGCCGCCTGATCGAGGTCCAGTACGAAACGCTCGCCGCCGATTTCGAGACCGGAGCCCGGCGCATCGTCGCCGCCTGCGGGCTGGACTGGGATCCGGCCTGCGCCGATCCGGCCTCGTCGCCCCGTCCCATCGCCACCTTCTCGACGGTCAGCGCCCGCTCGCCCGTGCGCGTCATGAATGGCCGCGCGGAGGCCTACCGCTCCCATCTGGGTTCGCTGATCGAGGCGCTGGAGGCTGAGGGAGTGGATCTGACCACGGGCGCGCTCCGGCCCGACGTCGATCCGGGGCTCTAAATCCGGCGGAAAACAGCCCGCGCCATGCCGTCGGCCAGACAGCGCGCATCGGCCTCGGCGAAGGCTTCCGCGACGACCGCGCCATGATGCCCGCTCGCATGGATGACCGACGTCTCGTCCAGCACGATGGCCGAATGTCCGGTCCAGGCGCCCGGACCGTCACCGGTCCTGAGCCAGACCACGATGTCGCCGCGGCGGCGCTCAGCGTCCTGAACCTCATCGCCCAGCTTCGCCTGCTGGTCCGACCAGCGCGGCGCGGCCCGGCCGCAAGCCATCAGCGCCTGCTGCACCAGACCTGCGCAATCCGTCTCGACCGAAGACCGGCCGCCCAGCGCATGGCGTGCGCCGATGAGCCGCTCGGCCACCGAGGCGAGGTCGTTGTCGAAATCGCCAACCGGCCGTGCGCCATCCCCGGCATCGATCGTCAGGGCGTTCAGCGGCAGGCCGCCAGGCTCGGCGATTCGGTAGCGGGCCAGCGGCCGGCCCTCGGCCAGATCCTTGAGCGCCATCCAGCCGACGACGCCGTCTCGGCGCGCCCGGCCCCAGGCCCGGTCCCCCGCGACCTCGAGCACGTCGAAGCCTTCGCCCGCCAGTAGCTGGTCGATCCGTTCGTCGTCCGCGCCGTAGATGTCGGAGACCGGCTGCGCGCCATGCATCGGACGCGCCGCCTCAAAGCGCTCGGCCTGCACCCAGCCCTCGAGCGCCAGCTCGGCCAGGTCGGGCCGGGCGAGCAGGAAACGCGGGTCGAGATCGGGCGCGAAGGTCACACCGCCCGATAGCGCAGAAGCCTGAAAAGCCCGGTTAACGCCCGTAGCGGTCGCTCAGCACCTTGAAGACCGCCCGCATCGCCTGGGCCTCGCCGCCCATCGGATGGCCGGGCCGCGCCCGGTTGTTCCAGGCGAAGATATCGAAGTGGCACCAGACGCCCGTCTCCGGCGCAAACCGTTGCAGGAACAGGGCCGCCGTCACCGATCCGGCCAGGGCCCACTCCGCCGCGTCGTTCCTCAGATCGGCGATCTCGGCCTCCACGGCCGTCCGGTATCCGGCCCACAGCGGCATGCGCCAGACGGGATCGCGGCGATCAGCCGCAGCGGCGACCAGCTCGCCCGCCAGCGCTTCATCGTCCGTGTAGAAGGGCGGCAGTTCCGGCCCCAGGGCGATCCGGGCGGCGCCGGTCAGGGTCGCGAAATCGATCGTCAGGTCCGGTGTGTGCTCGCCCGCCCGCGCGAGCGCATCGGACAGGATCACCCGCCCCTCAGCGTCGGTATTGCCGATCTCGACCGTCAGCCCCTTGCGCGTCCGCACGACGTCGCCCGGCCGGAAGGCGTCACCCGAGATGGCGTTCTCGACGGCGGCGACCAGCACCACCAACCGCACCTTCAGACCCGCCTGCATGACCAGCCGTCCCAGCGACAGGGCATGGGCCGAGCCGCCCATGTCCTTCTTCATGTGGCGCATCCCGGCCGCCGGTTTGATGTCCAGACCGCCGGAATCGAACACCACGCCCTTGCCGACCAGAGCGACCAGCGGGAGATCGGTCTGATCCAGATGCCACCCGATCTCGATGATGCGCGGCGCCCGCTCTGCCGTCGCCGCGCGCCCCACGGCGTGGACCGCCGGATAGTTCTGCTCCAGCAGATCGGCGCCGCTGATGACCGAGATGTCCGCGCCGTGCGCCTCGGCGATCTCGCGCGCGATCGTCTCGATCTGCAGAGGGCCCATGTCCTGGGCCGGGGTGTCGACCATCTCGCGCGCCAGCAGGCAGGCCGAGGCGACCTCATGCGCCGCCTTCAGAACGGAGTCTTCGCCGACCACCAGCCGCGCCCGGCCCCGCTCCGGGCGGGCCCTGTAGCGGTCGAACAGATAGGCGCCCAGCATCCAGCCGGTCGCGAACAGTTCCGCGTCCAGCCCCTGCGGCGCCTCGGCCAGGATATAGTCGCCCTCCGGCAGGCGCGCCGCCAGCGAGCGAGCGCTCATCGGATCGATCCCGGACTTGCCGGCGCCGGCCAGCACCCGCCGCACCCGTCCATCCGGGCCGGCGTCGATCAGCATGCGTCCGGCCTGACCCTTGAAGTCCTGGCCCCGGCCGAGCTCCTTGAGCCCCTCGTCGGTCAGGGCCTCGAAAGCCTCCTCGGACACCAGCGACAGCGGTATGGCCTTGTCGGAGGCGGCGATCAGGACGTTGGGCATGGCGGGGCCTTCCGGACAGGTTAACCACTCCTTGACCGCCGCGGCGCGAGACTCCGCGCCGAACCGGACCGGTCAGGACGCCCGTCATGTCGCCCAAGAGCCTCGCCTTCGCAACCGTCGCCATCCTCGCGACCACCGCCGCCCTGCCGGCCCAGGCCCAGGTCTGGCCGTTTGGACGCGACCGTGACCGCACCGCCGAGGCCCCCGCGCCGGAGCCCACCGTCCAGGCTCCCGCCACACCCGACCGCCGGACCGCCACCGCCGAGCAACGCGCTCAGGCCGAGCGCCTCGATCCCCTGTCGCGCGCCGTCTTCTGGGCGGCCGAAGTCTCGATTTCGCCGAACGACGTCGACGCCTATCTCAGCCTGTCCCGCGCCCAGCGCGAGCTCGGCCGTCATCAGGAGGCCGCCGACAGCGCCCAGCAGGCCCTCGTCATTGCGCCCGGCGATCGCCGCGCCATGATGGAGTTCGCCCGCGCCAAGATCGACCAGGGCCAGGCCTTCTACGCCATCGCACCTCTGGAGCAGGCCCGGGCCATGGAACCGTCCGACTGGCGGGCCGTGTCGCTCCTGGGCGTCGCCCTCAATCAGGTCAGCCGTCATGACGAGGCGCGTCAGGCCTGGACCGACGCACTGGCCCTGTCTCCGGAAAATCCGACGGTCCTGACCAACATGGCCCTGGCCATGGCCGATCAGGGCCAGTCGGCCGAGGCCGAGGCCCTGCTGCGCCGCGCCGTGAACCAGCCCAGCGCGACGATCCAGATGCGGTTGAACCTCGCCCTGCTGATCGGCCTTCAGGGCCGTATCCCTGAGGCAGAACAGATGCTGCGCCGCGAACTGCCGCCCGAAATGGTCGAGCAGAACCTGCAGTGGCTGCGCCGCACCTCGGGCCCCGCCGCCCCGGCGGCCGGCGGCCGGACATGGGAAGCCCTGCGCGGGGGTTGATCCGTCAGTCTTTGCGCGTCCGACGCCAGGTGGCGACCGCGCCCCAGATCAGGCCCACAAGGATGGCGGCGCTCCACAGGTGCGAGACCGACAGGAAGGCCCATTCGCGAACCTGCGGCAGCAGCACATAGACCCCGTAGTTCACCACCAGCAGCGTCGCGCAGGCGGCCGTGAAGATCAGCCACGCCGGCCGATGGCTTCGTGTCAGCCAGACCAGATAGGCGGCGATCCCCAGATCAATGGCGAACAGCAGCCCCCGCTCCAGGCTCAAATCACGTCCGTCGACCGCAAGCGACAGAGCCCAGGCGACGGCCACCACCCCGCCGGCGCGACGCGCCAGACCGCCCGCCAGGATGGCGGCGCCGAAGGCGACGATCGCGGCCACGGTCCAGGCCAGTTCATAGAGCGATCCGATCGCCATCCCGCCGTCTCCCGTGACGTCCCCGGCCACGCCGCTTTTTTCCGTAGGCGGTCTGGACGCGAAGGCTGTAGCCGCCGATACGCTCCTAGACGATTCTCGCCGCAAGACAGCTTGGCCTGACCGGCCGGATATCTGGAATGGACGCGCGCACCGACGCCGACGATCGCACCGGGCCTTCGGGCCTGCAGCGCCTGACCGAGCGCGAACGCCAATGTCTCGCCGCCCTGCGCGACCACGGCGAGGCCAAGCTGGCCGCCCGCGCCCTGTCGATCAGCCTAGGCACCTTCAACGACCATCTGGCCAGTTCCCGCCGCAAGCTGGGCGTGAGCCGCAGCTGGGAGGCCGCCCGCCTGGCGATCGGCCTGGATGAGGCGCCGGCGCCCGCCGTCCAGCCGGAAATCCCATCTCCCACCGTTTCGAATGGCCGCAGTCTGGTCGGCGAGGCGCTGGATCGTCTCGGCGCCTGGGCTGGGCCCATGCTGGTGGCCATCACAGCGGCGGCCCTGGCCGCGATCGCGGTGATCATCTGGGCCACGGCCGAACTGGCCCTGCGGTTCCAGGCGCTGCGCTGAGCTGAGGCGGCGTCGCTAGGCGTTCGGCTTTCTGGGTCCGTCGTTCGGCGCGCAGTCGCTGGCGTCGACCGCCCGCACAAGGGCCTTGGCCAGTTGCGGTCGGAGCGACTTCCAGTCCTCGATCCCGGTCGCGAAGGCCGCCTGTCGAAGGAGCGCCGCCGCCTTGCGATGCCCACATCGGTCGGCCGCATAGGCGAGAGCCAGGTCCACGGAATTCAATAGGTTGTCCGACACGGTCACGGCCTCCCGAAACGCCGCTTCTCAAGCTTGACCATACCCTTGTGTCCGACATCGGACACTCAACCGTCAGACGAATCCGACCTTCGCTGTGAGGGGGGCGCCCGCCTGCCCCACACCGGCATCAGACGCCTTGCAGGCTTGGCTTTGGCGCCGTGAGTCAGCGTGTGCGAACCGTTCGCGACTGAGGCCTCACGGACATGTGACCGGCAAGATACCGGTATCCCCCCCGCGCAAATGGGGCGGGAATGTGGCGCGCGATTCGCGCCTTCAGCCTTGGTGCCCCGGGTCGGACTCGAACCAACACGCCCTCACGGACAGCAGATTTTGAGTCTGCCGCGTCTACCATTTCGCCACCGGGGCCGGGGGCAAGGCGGCGCAACATAGGGCGCCGACTTCGCGGGTCAATCGGCCTGTGACAGGCTCAGGCCGCCGAGGGCGCCGCCGCCATGATCGACCGGCCGCGGATGAACATTTCGATCCTCTGGACCACCACCAGCCCGACCGCAAACAGCATGAAGGCGTCGGTGATCGCCACGGCGTTCAGATGCCAGGCCTCGGCATGGGCGATCAGATAGGCGTCCAGGCTACGGCGCGCGATCAGCAGGCCCACGATCAGCACCAGCCCCAGCGGAGAGGGCTGGGCCATCAGCCGGCCGGTCTCCGCGTCCCGGTGAATGTCGATGGTCTTGCCGCGCCACCATCCGGCTGCCCCGCCCAGGCCAAGCGCGAAGGCGAAGCCGGCATAGGCCCACGCCCCGAACGGCTCATGCGGGGTGAAGAACAGGCCCATGCCGATGCCGACGATGACCAGCAGCGGCACGATCCACATCAAATGCAGGTTCAGCGGCCGGGGCCGCCGCGTGCGCATCAGAATGATGGCCAGCACCGCGACCGGGATGACGATAGGCAGGATTTGTTCGGGGTTCATGACTTCTAACTCCGGAACACCCGGCCGGAGCGCATCACGAAGCGCACACGTTCCAGCTCGGTCACATCGGCCAGGGGATCGCCCGACACGGCGATCATGTCGGCCGCCAGACCGGGGCGCAGCGCGCCGGTCTCGTCCTCGATCTGCAGGTGCTCGGCCGCATTGATGGTGGCGGCCTGGATGGCTTCCAGCGGCGTAAGCCCGGCCCGGACCAGCAGAGAGAACTCCATGGCGTTGTCCCCGTGGGCCGAGACCCCAGAATCGGTGCCGAAGGCGATCCGCACGCCCGCCGCATGGGCCCGGCGGCACATCTCGAGCATCAGCGGGCCGGCCTCCAGCGCCTTGGCGGTCTGAGCCGGGGTCAGAAAGTTGTTCGGGCCCGAGGCGATACGCGCCACGAAATCGCCGGCCAGCAGGGTCGGCACAAGGAAGGCTCCGGACTGGCGCATCAGGCGGATGCCCTCCTCGTCCAGATAGGTGCCGTGCTCGATGGAATCGCCGCCGGCCCGCAGGAAGGTGGTGATCCCGTCCGCCCCGTGGGCGTGGGCCGTGACCCGGCGGCCCAGCCGGTGCGCCGTCTCGACGATGGCGTTCAGCTCGGCCTGGCTCATCTGCTGGTTCAGGCCGGCGGCGGTATTCGACAGGACCCCGCCCGTCGCGGTGATCTTGATCAGGTCTGCGCCCGCGCGCACCTGCTCGCGCACGGCCCGAGCGCAGTCGTCCGCTCCGGAACAGACCGAGGGGCTGCGCAGCACCTCCATCACGTCGTTGCGATAGCCGTGGATATCGCCGTGACCACCGTGGGCCGCGATCGATGAGCCCGAGGCCAGGATGCGCGGACCGTCCACATCCCCGCGCGCGATGGCGTTCCTCAGGGCGAAGATCGCTTCATTGGAGGCGCCCAGATCTGCGACGGTCGTGAAGCCGGCCATCAGGGTGCGTCGCGCATAGCGGGCGCCGACGAAGGCCTGATCGGCCTCGGTCTGGGTTACCTCGTCCAGCCGGCTGGTCGGGCCCTGCTGGCCAGTCAGGTGGACATGGCTGTCGATCAGCCCCGGCATCACGAAGCCGTCGCGCAGATCCACCACCAGGCCCTGGCCTTCGCCGACATAGCCGTTCTCGATGCGCAGCACCCGGCCGTTCTGGATCACGATCGTCTGTTCGGTCGTGACCCGGCCCGTGGCCGGATCGGCCAGCAGGCGACCGGCCTGGACGAAGGTCAGGGCGTCGGCGGCCTGTTCCACCTGGGCTGCCACAGGCGTCAGTCCGAATAGGGTGACGGCCGCCGCGACGATCAAGGATTTCAGATTCATGGTCACTCCCCCACTCGGCCCACCCTACCGCGCTGACTCGTCGCACGGGAAGCGGGTTGATCGTGGCGCCCCGATTGCAGATAAATCGACGCCTAGTTCAGCGTTAGTCGGGGTCTTTTCCAATGCTGATGTCCAGACGCGGCCTTCTGGTCGCCGGTGGCGGTGTCGTCGTCGCCGGCTGCGCCTCCCAGCCGCAGGTCGCCCAGGTTATCCAGCCGCAGCCCGTCGAGGTCGCCTCCACGCCGTTGCCCTATCAGCCGGTCCAGGCGCCGCCGCTCGATCCACGCGGCCTGATCCCCCGCGACCTGCGCGAACAGGCTATCGAGGCGCTCGACCGCCACGCCTGGTCGATCCCGAACCGCGACCGCATCTATATCGTCAACTTCACCCAGCATTCGGCCGAACCGCGGCTGTACGAGCTGGACGTGATCTCCGGCGAAGCCCGCATCTTCCATACGGCGCACGGCGTGGGCTCGGATCCGTTCCACTCGGGCTACGCCCACGGCTTCTCCAACATCGTGGATTCCAACGCCTCGTCGCTGGGCGTCTACCGGACTTCGGGCCAGGGCTGGGGCATGCGCCACGGCGACAATGTCCTGCTGGACGGTCTGGAAGAGACCAACAACGCCGCCCGCGACCGCGCCATCATCGTCCACTCGGCCGACTATTGCGAACCCGAGTGGCTTGAGCGGGAAGGCAAGCTGGGCCGCAGCTTCGGCTGTTTCGCCACCAGCCGCGCGACGCTCGACTACATCCGTCCGCGCATGGATGAGGGCCGCCTGCTCTACGCCGCCCGCTCGCTGCTCTAGGCTCCAAAGCCCTAAGCGCTAGTCCTCGTCCTCGTCGCGCTCCAGGGCGCGCCAGCCGATATCCGACCGGTAGAAGCCGCCTGGCCAGTCGATCTTCTTGATCGCCGCATAGGCCCGCTCGCGCGCCTCGGCCACGTCCTTGCCGCGCGCGCAGATGTTCAGCACCCGTCCGCCCGAGGCCGTCAGCTTGCCGTCCTTGTCGCGCGTGGTCCCGGCGTGGAACACCTGCACGTCGCGGCCGAAATTCTGCTCCGCCCCACGGATCAGCGACCCGACCAGCGGGCTGTCCGGATAGCCCTTGGCCGCCATGACCACGACGATGACAACATCCGCGTGGAACTCCGGCGGCGGCAGCCGGCCCAGACCGCCATGCGCACAGGCCAGCAGATAGGGCGCGATGTCGCTCTTCAGGCGCATCATCAGCACCTGGCATTCCGGATCGCCGAACCGGGCGTTGAACTCCACCAGCCGCGGCCCCTGCTCGGTCGCCATGAGACCGGCATAGAGCACCCCGCGATAGGGCGTGCCCTCGGCCGCCATGCCCTGCACGGTCGGACGGATAATCCGGTCCTCGGCCGCCTGGACCAGCTCGGGCGTAAAGACCGGGGCCGGGGAATAGGCGCCCATGCCGCCGGTGTTGGGACCCAGATCGCCATCAAAGGCGCGCTTGTGATCCTGGGCGCCCCCGAACAGGACGGCGCGGGTCCCGTCGCACAGCGCAAAGAGCGAGGCTTCCTCGCCCTCCATGAACTCTTCGATGACGATCCGGGCGCCAGCCTTGCCGAAGCGTCCGCCGAGCATGGCGTCGATCTCGTGCGAGGCGTCGCGGCGGTCCGGCGAGATGACCACGCCCTTGCCCGCCGCCAGACCATCGGCCTTCAGCACATAGGGTGGCTTGAAGACGTTCAGGGCCTGCTTGGCCTCCTTGGCGGTCTCGTAGACGCCATAGCCTGCCGTCGGGATTTCGTGCCGGTCGCAGAAGCGTTTCGTGAAGGCCTTGGAGGTCTCCAGCCGCACAGCCTTCTTGGATCCGCCGAAACAGGGGATGCCCACCTGGGCCAGCCGGTCGGCCAGACCCGCCTCCAGCGAGGACTCGGGACCGACGACCACCAGGTCGGCGTCGATCTCGCGGGCCAGCGCGACCAGAGCCTCGACATCGGTGACCTTGACCGGGCGCAGCTCGCCCAGCTTTTCCATGCCGGGATTGCCGGGCGCGATGACCAGCCGGTCGCACAGAGGCGACTGGGCCAGTTTCCAGGCCAGGGCGTGCTCTCGACCGCCCGATCCCACGAGGAGGAAATTCATAAGCCGCCCATGGCCCGCACAGGCCTTCCGGTCAAGCCGCTCAGGACCTTGCGGCGAAGACGATGAACACGACGATGGCCAGAAGCGCGATCATGGCGATCGCCATCAGCGGATTGAATCCCTCGCGGCCGATGCGGCGGTCAGCCTCTTCGTCGATAGGATCCTCGTCGCTCATGCGGGCCGTCAGCCTCCGAACTGGGGCCCATACGCTAGCGCGAGAGCCGCCAGGCCTGCAATCGCCACGCCCGCCCCGGCCATGAAGGCGAGGACGGTCCGGCCGCGCCGGCGGTGAAAGGCGCCGGGTCGCAACATCCGGATATAGACGAACGGCCGTTTTCCGAAGGCTTCGGATCCGACGATATTGTGCTGGGACATGCCGATCCTCCTCAAGGCCTGCGGCGCCCGGTCGGGCTTGCAGCCATAGTGCAGAGTTTTTCGGGATTTCGTCGTTATATCCGCATCTTGCACGTGCGGCCCATGGTCACGGCTCCAGCATGACCTTGCCGGTGACCTGACCGGATTCAAGCAGGGCGTGGGCCTCTGCGGCCTTCTCCAGCGGCAGGAACGCCTCGATCACGGGCCGGACCTGACCCGCCTCGATCCACGGCCAGACGGTCGCCTCGACAGCCTGCGCCAGCCGCGCCTTCTCGTCGGCGGGCCGGCCTCTCAGGGTCGATCCCGTCACCGTCAGCCGGTTGCGCATCACCCGCGCCAGGTCGATCTCACCCGACGCCCCGCCCTGAAAGGCGATGATGACCAGCCGTCCGCCCGGGTTCAGCGCCTCGATATTGGCCTTGAGGAACGCGCCCCCGACCATGTCGAGGATCACATCAGGCTTTTCCGCAGCCAGGGCCGCCGCAAACCCGTCCGCAGTGGAATCCAGCGCCACGTCCACGCCCAGCGGACGGGCCGCATCGCACTTGGCCGCGCCGCGCGAGGTCCCGATCACCCGCGCGCCAAGCGCCTTCACCATCTGGATGGCCGTCGTGCCGATCCCCGACGTCGCTCCGTGTACACAAAAGGTCTCGCCGGGCTTCAGCGCCCCGACCTCGAACACATTCGCCCAGACGGTGAAGACCGTCTCGGGCAGGCCCGCCGCTTGGCGAAAGTCGAGCCCGCTTGGCACAGCCAGGGCGTGACGGGCGTCCACCACGGCGTATTCCGCATAGCCCCCGCCGCCCAGCAGGGCGCAGACCCGGTCGCCGATCCGCCAGCGTTCGACCCCCGCGCCCAGGGCCTCGACCTCGCCTGCGATCTCCAGCCCCAGCGTCTCCGGCGCCCCCGGCGGCGGCGGGTACAGCCCCATCCGCTGGAGCAGATCGGGACGGTTCACGCCTGCGGCCCTGACGCGCACCCGGATCTCGCCCGGCCCTGGCTCGGGCCGCGCGATCTCAACGATTCCGAGCCCTTCGGGACCGCGCACGCCGCTTTCGACGCCGATGGCGCGCATCGTATTGTGGGACATCGCGGGTCTCCGTGCTTGCCATTCAGCGGCCTTGGGCGTTCCATAGCCGGTTCCTGAGGCCGCAAGGAGAGCGACGTATGATCGACGACCTCGAGCCCCGCCCGATCCGGGGAGACGCCCTGCGGGATCTCGTGCGTGAGGACCTGGACGCCTATGCGGTTGAGGATCTGGAAGCCCGGGCCGCGACCCTCAAGGCCGAAATCCTGCGCACCGAGGCGGCTGTCATGACCAAGCGACAGAAGAAGTCCGCCGCCGACGCCTTGTTCTCCTTCGGAAAACAGGACACTTGACGCCGCATCCGGTTCGTCGTGGCATGGGCGTTGCAGCGGCCGGAGCGCGTCGCCGCCGGCGGCGCGCGTAAACGACGGAGCCCTTATGTCCCAGTTCGCAGCGTCCGGCGCTCCGACTTCAACCCCGCCCGTGCCCGAGGCGCGCGCTCGCCAAGTGGCGGATTTCGCGCGCTCCGAGCTGTTCGAGCGCACCTTCCAGGACGGTATGACCCTCGTCGAGGAGACCGCCGCCTATCTCGACGGTGACGGCCGCCGCGAGGCCAAGCTGCTGAGCCGCGCCGCAGCCCTCGCCTATGCCGCCGAGAGCATGGGCCTGACCACCCGCCTGATGCAGGCCGCCTCCTGGCTTCTGGTCCAGCGCGCCGTGCGCGAAGGCGACATGGCCGCCGAACAGGCCTGCGATCAGCGCTATCGCCTCAAGCTGCGCCCGCCCTCGGACGAGCCCACCCATCCCGATTTGCCCATCGCCCTGATCGAACTGATGGTCCGGGCCGAAAAGCTGCTTGAGCGCGTGGTCTATCTGGATCGCCGCATGTTCGTGGACACGCCCGACGATAAGCCGGCCAATCCCGTCCAGAACCAGCTGGACCGCCTGAAGGCCGCCTTCGGCGGGTGAGCGCCTGGCTCGACCGCCTCTCGGCCGAGGTCGAGGCCCGGCTGACCTCCCTCATCGACCGCCCGCTGGTCGTCGGCCTTTCCGGTGGCGTCGCTTCTGGCAAGAGCACCGTTGCGCGCGCCCTCGCCGCCCGGCTGGCCGAAGACGGCCTGTCGGTCCGCATCGTCTCGACGGACGGCTTCCTGTTGTCCAACGCCGAGCTGACCGCGCGCGGGCTGATGGAGCGAAAGGGCTTTCCCGAGAGCTATGACTGGGAGGCCCTGTCGGCCCTGCTAGCGGCGGTCTCCAGCGGTTCGGCCGAACTGATCGCCCCGACCTATTCCCACGAGACCTACGACGTCGGCCCGCTCGAGACCTTTGCCCGGCCACGTGTCCTGATCCTCGAAGGGCTGATCGCGCTGGACGGCCGCGTCAGGCCGCTGGACCTCGGCATCTATCTCGACGCCGACGAGGACGATCTGATCGCCTGGTACACCGAGCGCTTCATGGCTCTGGGCCGCTGGTCGGCGCCGCGCCTGGCCGACCGGCTCGCCGCCGCCGGCTCGCCGGAGGCCCTTGCACTGGACGTCTGGAGCCGGATCAACGGCCCCAACCTGCGCGACCACATCCTGCCCGGGCGCGATCGGGCCGACATCGTGCTGAGAAAGGCCCACGACCATTCGATCCGGCTGGCGCGGCCGGACTAGTCCACGGCCTCCACCTGCGGGCGCCAGTCGGGCCCTTCGATCTCGGCGCCCCGCGCCTCCAGCTGATCCAGGATCCCGCCCTCGACCGCCAGCAGCCGCACGCCCGCCACCGCCATTGTCACCCGCGGCTCGTCCAGAGCCGTCTCGATCGTATCGGCCCACTGGGTGTGAAGCTGGGGCGCAATGTCGGCGTCCGCCCACGGCCAGCAGACGCTCATGGCTCGGTCGATCGGCGAGTTGGCCACCGCCGCGACCTGCCGGGCCCGCCAGGCCATGGCGCGCTCTCGCCCGGTCTCCGGCCCCGCCTCCGCCGCGACGATCGCGGCCTCAAGACACGGCACATGAACCTCGGGCGGCGCGTCGATCAGGCTGGCGACCAGGGTGCTGCCGCCGACCACTCCGACGGGCCTGGTCTCGATCCGGGCCTCGCGCGCGGTACGGGCCACCACCTCGGCGGCCGACCGTCCCCGGCCGCGCCGGTTCAGGCCCGCACGCTCCTCGATCAGGTCGAACGACAGCAGGAGCAGGCTCTGACGTCGCCAGCTGTCGGACCGCTCACCCGCCATCAACCGCTCCAGCCGCGCCTGCCATTCGGCGTCCAGATAATCCGCCGTCGTCGTCTCGCCGGGCAGGCGCCCGATCGTGCGCATCCGCCAGATGATCCGCAGCACATCGCTGATCCCGACCTGACCCTCCTGCGGCGTCAGCACCAGATCGGCCTCGCGCACCGCCTCTTCCAGAGCCTCGGGCCGCCAGCTCACATCCTGCGGCATGCCGTTGATCGACCCCACCAGGATCAGGGTCGAGGCCCCGTCCCGAATGGTCCAGATCGGCGCGCCCGACGCCTGGGCCCGGACCACGATCTCGTCGATCGCCACGGGTTCGTCCGGCGTTTGGGCGAGTGCGGGCCCCGCCGCGAGCGTCGCGAGGGCGGCGGCGATGGCGAAGACTTTCATGGCGGCCCCCAAGGATCACGTTCCCGCTTGCGTTGCAGGCCAATGTGGCGGCGAAAGGACGGGTGATTTCCGACCCCACCGCCTTCATCCTCGCCAACACCCGCCTCCAGCCCGTCAACCACGCGCCCGAGATCTCGCTCTGGCTGGCCGATGAGGTCACGCCGATCTGGCGGCTGACCGAGGAGGAGCTAGGCGAGATGGGTGTGCCGCCGCCCTTCTGGGCCTTCGCCTGGGCGGGTGGTCAGGCGCTGGCCCGCTATCTCCTGGACCATCCGGATGAGGCTGCGGTTAGGCGCGTGCTCGATCTGGCGGCGGGCTCCGGTCTGGTCGGGGTCGCGGCCATCAAGGCGGGCGCCGCCCACGTCCTGTGCGCAGACATCGACCCCTTCTGCGAGGCCGCCGTCGCCCTGAACGCCGCCGCCAACGGCGTGTCTCTGGACTTCACCGCACAGAACCTGCTCGAGGGTGAGCCTCCAGCGGTCGACCTGATCTGCGCGGGCGATGTCTTCTACGAGCGCCCCATGGCCGAGCGCGTCATCGCCTGGCTAAAGACCGCGCGCGATCGCGGCGCCGAGGTCCTGATCGGCGACCCGCGCCGGTCCTATTTTCCGAAGGGTGAGCTCATCCAGGTCGCGGAATACGAGGTTCCGACCACGCGGGAGCTCGAGGATCAGGCGGTGAAACGCTCGGGCGTCTACAGGCTGGCCTGATCAGGCGAGGGGGCCGCGTCAACCCGGACTGAAACCACGGCCCCGCTCCTGCGCCCACGCCATCGGCGCGGGGCGCGTATGCACCGGGGCGCGAACGCCCCGTGCGCAACGGCGGCTAGATGTAGCGGCGCAGCGAACGGGCCAGTTCGTTGGAGCCGTTCTTCTTCTGGGCCGGCTGATAGGCGACCTTGGAGTGCTCGACGCAATAGGGATGCCCCTCGTCCGAGCGGCGGCCGCAGAAGCTGAACTCGTCCGAGGTCGGGTCGCCGATCGGCCACTTGCACATGTGCGAGCCCAGGGTCAGCACCGTGGCCGTGCCCGGCAGGTCCAGAACCCCCGGACGCGGGGCCGGAGCCGAGGGCTGGGCCGCGACCACCGGACGGGAGGCGGGCTCGATCCGGCGCGGCGCGCTCGGCGCCTGGGTCGG
>JAEYWU010000017.1 GCA_023428785.1 Pseudomonadota bacterium | reverse complement strand
TTTTCTGGTCCCGGGAGGTTACCCATGCGTCTATCCATCCTCGCCGCCGCCTCGGCGTCCGCCCTGTCGCTGCTCCTGCCAGCCACGGCCGCCTCGGCCGATGAAGGCATGTGGACCTTCGACCAGGCGCCGATTCAGCGCATCAATGCGGCCCTCGGAACCGACATTGATCAGGCCTGGCTCGACCGGGTGCGCCTCGGCGCCGTGCGTCTGGCGGGCTGCTCGGCCTCGCTGGTGTCCGAACAGGGTCTGGTCCTGACCAACCAGCACTGCATCCGCTCCTGCGTTCAGGCCCACGCCGAGCCGGGGCAGGACCTCCTGGCCCAGGGCGTCTTCGCCCGCACCCGCGAGGAGGAACTGGCCTGTCCCGGTCAGGTGGCCGAGGTGCTGCTCGCGATCGTGGACGTGACCGATCAGGTCCAGGGCGCGGGCGAGGGCCTGTCGGGCGCCGAATACGCCGCCGCACGCGGGGCGGTCATCGCCGGCATCGAGCGCGACGCCTGCGGCGGCGACCAGGCCCTGCGTTGCCAGGTCATCAGCTTCTATCGTGGCGGCCAGTACAAGCTGTACCGCTTCCAGCGCTATTCCGACGTGCGCCTCGTCTATGCGCCCGAGCATCAGGCCGTGGTCTTCGGCGGCGATCCGGACAACTTCAACTTCCCGCGCTATGCGCTGGATGCCGCTTTCCTGCGTGTCTACGAGAACGGCGCCCCGGCCCAGACCCCGAACCACCTGACCTGGAATCCGGCCCGCATCGTCGAGGGCCAGCCGGTCTTCGTGGCCGGCAATCCCGGCTCGACCTCGCGCCTGAAGACGGTCGATCAGTTGCGCATCGAACGCGACTGGCAGATCCCGTCCGAGCTTCGCCGTCTGGCCGAACTGCGCGGCCGCGTCATCCGCTTCGCCGAAGAGTCCCCGGAGAACGCCCGCATGACACGCGACGCGCTGCGCGGCATCGAGAACAACCTGAAGCGCTATACCGGCATGCATCAGGCGCTGGCCGACCGCGACTTCTACGCCGGTCTGGTGGATGCCGAGGCCGCCCTGCGCGCCGCGACTGATGTGTCGGCCGGCGATCCGTGGGCGGCGGTCGAGGCCGCCCACGACGACTACGTTCTGCTCTATCCCCGCTACTACTGGCTGGAGAGCGGCGCCGGTCAGGGGTCGGCCCTGATGTCCTACGCCCGCGCCATCGTTCGCGCGGCCTATGAGCGCGACCGCCCGGCGGGCGAGCGCCTGTCCGGCTATTCCGACGCCCAGCTCGAGGCCCTCGGCCGCACCCTGGCCCAGGCCCGCAACATCGATGAGCCGCTCGAGAGCCTCTATCTGCAGTTCTGGCTGTCGAAGACGCGCGAGAACCTCGGCACCGATGATCCCGACGTCCAGTCCATGCTCGGCCGCGAGAGCCCGGAAGGGCTCGGCGCGCGTCTGATCGAGGGCACCACCCTGGCCGATCCTGCGGCGCGCACGGCCCTGTTCGAAGGCGGCCGCGCCGCGGTCGAGGCCTCGGACGATCCGCTGATCCAGTTCGTGCTGCGCACCGACGCCGCCGCCCGCGCCGTGCGCGGCCAGTGGCGCAGTCGCGTCGACGCCCCGATCGAGCGCGCCGGCGAACAGATCGCCGCGGCCCGCTTCGCCGTCTCGGGCGACGAGACCTATCCGGACGCAACCTTCAGCCTGCGCCTGTCCTACGGTCGCGTCGCCGGCTGGAACAACGGCACGCGCGACGTGCCCGCCGTGACCACCGTCGCCGGCCTTTGGGAGCGCGCCACGGGCGCGGTTCCGTTCAACCTGGCTCCGGTTCTGGAAAGCGCCCGCGACCGCCTGCCGGAGGACGCCGTCTATACGGTCGCCTCGACCAACGACATCGTCGGCGGCAACTCGGGCTCGCCCCTGCTGAACGCCGAGGGTGAGGTCATCGGCGCGGTCTTCGACGGCAATCTGGAATCGCTCGGCGGCGCCTATGGCTATGACGGCTCCAAGAACCGGGCCGTGACGGTTTCGGCTGAAATCGTCACCCTGGCGCTGCGTGAAGTCTATGACATGGACGCCCTGGCCGACGAGCTGGAGGGTGAGCGCTAGAGCTTGCCCTCTTCGACCCCCAGCGCGTCCGACAGCCGCGTCTTGGCCGAGCCCGGCCTTAGCGGCTTCTGCTGGTCCGGGTGGGGCGCCCAGCCGGACAGGGTGACAATCTCGAAGGTCGCCGGGATGCGCCCGTCCGCGTCCGCATAGCGCTCGGCGTAGAGCTGGGCCATGCGGGCCACGACCGCGCGGGTCAGGGGACGTGGCCGGTCGGCGAACAGGGCCGTCTCGCCCATGGCCCTCAGGTCGCGGATCAGGCTGAACGGATCGCCATAGGTCACCGTAAGCCGGTCGATGTCCGTCACGGGCAGCGCAAATCCGGCCCGCTGCAACAGCCCCGCCCCGTCGAAGGCGTCAGCGAAGGGCGAAACCCGCGCCGCCTGGCCGCCCGTCAGCTCCATCTCGGCCTGTCCCAGAGCCCAGCGCAGCTCCTGCAGGCTCGAGCCGCCGAACAGGCTGCCGATGAACAGACCGTCGGGCCGCAGCGCCCGCCTGATCTGGCTCAGGGCGCCAGGCAGATCATTGGTCCAGTGCAATGACAGGACACTGACAATCAAGTCTGCCGAGTGCGGCTCAAGCTCGGGGATTTCGTGATCCTGCAAGGCGTCGAGCGCCTCGCCCGCCTGATCCATCCGCACCAGCCGCCCGACCCGACCGGCCGCCCCGGCCTCGGCCAGGGCCTGTTCGAACAGCCCGTCCCGCGCCGACAGATCGACTCCCACGGGAAACTCGCGCACGATGCCCGCCAGGGTCGCCGCCGCGTCCTCCGCGGCCCGGCGGCGCAGGAAGTCGGCGTCGTGGGCCATGCGCATCGACCGCTCCAGGCGGGCGCGGCGCAGCGGCCAGTCGAAAAGGCGAGGAGGGGCGTCCATGGACGGCATAGATGGCCGTTTGCTCTCGCGATTGAAACCCGGTCCGCGCCTGCGGGGCTTCACGCGCGGCCTGCTCGACATCGTCATGCCGCCGGTCGCCTTCGACGACGGCCCCCGGCCCCAGCAATCCGGCCTGTCGCAAGACAATTGGACGCGGGTCGTCTTTCTGGAAGATCCGGTCTGCGACGGCTGCGGCCAGGGCTTCGACCACGACCCTGGTCCGCTCGGCCACGACCGCTGCGCCGCCTGTCAGGCCCAGCCCCACATCTTCGGCCGCGCCCGGGCCGCCTGCGTCTATGACGAGGGTTCGCGCGACCTGATCCTTCAGCTGAAGCACGCCGACCGTCTGGAATATGCGCCGCTGTTCACTCGCTGGCTGACCCGGGCCGCCGCGCCGCTGCTGGAGGAGGCTGACGTCATCATCCCGGTGCCCTTGCACTGGACCCGCCTGATGGCCCGGCGCGCCAATCAGGCGGCTGAGGTCGCCCGGCCGCTCGCCCGGGCCTCGGGCCGGGCCTATCTGCCCGACGCCCTGATCCGCACCCAGCGCACCCCGACGCAAGGGGGAAAGTCCGCGCGGGGCCGGCGGCTGAACGTCAAATCCGCCTTCGCCGTCCCGCCCGCGATGGAGAAACAGGTCCGTGGCCGGCGCATCCTTCTGGTGGACGATGTGCTGACCACCGGCGCCACCGCCGACGCCTGCGCCCGTGTCCTTCTGGCCGCAGGGGCCCGGACCGTGGATCTGGCCGTGATCGCACGGGTGCGTTCACGCATCTGACGCATTATCTTGGGCGTCACGGAATACGGGAGCCTGCCTTGCCCAAGGTCGTTATCTACACCAAGCCCTTCTGCCCCTACTGCTCGCGCGCCGAGGCCCTGCTGTCGAAGAAGGGCGTCGACTACGAAGAGATCGTCGCCTCCATCGACCCCGAGCTGCGCGAGGAAATGCGTCAGCGCTCAGGCCGCATGACCTATCCGCAGATCTTCATCGGCGACACGCACGTCGGTGGCTGCGACGACCTCTTTGAACTGGAACAGGCCGGCAAGCTCGACGCCCTGCTGGCCGCCTGAATGACGGCCTTGCGCATCGCTCTGGTCCAGACCCGCACCCCCGCGACACCCGGCGCGGCGCTCGAACACCTGCGCCCGCTTCTGGATCAGGCCGTCGCCGGCGGCGCCCGGCTGATCGTTACGCCCGAAGCCTCCAACTTTATGGAGAAGCGCACCGAGAAGAAGGCCGCCATCCTCGCCGACGCCGATGACGACGTGGTGGTTCAGGGCGTGCGCGAGATCGCGCGTGAGGCCGGGGTCTGGATCCTGCTCGGCTCGGCCATGGTTCGCTCCGGCGACCCGTCCGACCCCCGCGCGGCCAATCGATCCATGTTGATCAATGATCGGGGCGAGGTTGAATCCACCTATGACAAGCTGCACGTCTTCGACGTCGATCTGCCCAATGGCGACCGCTATCGCGAGTCCTCAGGCGTCAGGCCGGGCGACCGGGCCGTCGTCGCCGACACGCCCTGGACGAAGCTCGGTTTGACAGTGTGCTACGATCTTCGCTTTCCGCATCTTTTCAGGGCATTGGCGCAGTCAGGAGCCCAGATCATCACCGTGCCGGCCGCCTTCACCCGCCCCACTGGCGAGGCCCACTGGGAGACGCTGCTTCGCGCCCGCGCCATCGAAACCGGCGCCTTTGTCCTCGCCCCGGCCCAAGGCGGCGATCATGAAGACGGCCGCGCCACCTGGGGCCGGTCCATCGCCATAGATCCCTGGGGTCAGGTAATCGGCCTGCTGGACCATGACGAACCCGGCGTCCTGTTCGTCGACCTCGATCTCGAGGCCGTCGGCAAGGCCCGCGCCGCCATCCCGGCCCTGACCCACGACCGCGACTTCACCGCGCCGGAGCCCGTCCGGTGATCCGCTACGCCCTTCAGTGCGAGCATGACCACGCCTTCGAGGCCTGGTTCGGATCATCCGACGACTATGACGCCCAGGCCGCCTCGGGCGCGGTGGAATGCCCCTTCTGCGCCTCGCGCCGGGTCGCCAAACAGATCATGGCCCCGGCCGTTCGAACCTCGGACGCCCGCCCCGACAGCGCGCCGCGCGACATGGTGATGGAGGCCGCCTCGGCCATCCGCCAGAAGATCGAGGCCGACTTCGACTATGTCGGCGACGCCTTTGCCCGCGAGGCCCGCGCCATCCACGAGGGCGACTCGGAGAAGCGCTCGATCTATGGCGAGGCCACGCCGGCCGAGGTGAAGGCCCTGGAGGCCGACGGCGTGCCTTGCGCGCCGCTGCCGGCGGCGCTTTCGCCGCGCCGCAAAGCCGAAATGAACTGACTTATCCCCCGCTCGCGGTGGCCGGCTAGAATATCCGACTGATGTCGAGATCCCGTGCCCCAAGTCCCCGACTACGTGACCGCCCGGTGGCAGGATTTCGCATAATCTGGCAGGCCTGCCACCGTGGAGGGCCAAATACAGACGCCTTTTCAAGGGGCGTGGCAGGGTGGCACGATTTGGCAGGCCTTTTTCTGACTCGACGCACGCCGCGTCCCAACCTTGCGAAGGTGGCTGCGTCGGGTCTCTATGGCGTCCTTCGTTCGAGGGACCGCCATGCTTAGACGCACCTTTTTCGCCGCCCTGCCCGCCGGCCTGATCGCGGGCCCCGCCCTGGCCCAACAGTATCCCGGCGTCGGCCCCGGCGACCGCATCGTCGGCGAACGCTTCGCGGGTCGGTCCACCGTCTGGGGCTCTCAAGGCGCCGCGGCGACCGCCCATCCGGTCGCCACCCTGATCGGCATTGACACCCTCAGACGCGGCGGCTCGGCCATCGATGCGGCGATCGCCATCAACGCCGCGCTCGGCTTCCTCGAGCCCGTCGCCAACGGCATCGGCGGCGACGCCTTCTGCCTGCTGTGGGACCCCTCCCAGCGCCGCGTAGTCGGCTTCAATGGCTCGGGCAATTCACCCATGGGCCTGTCGCTGGAAACCGCCCGCGGCCGCGCGGTCCAGGGCTATCTGCCCCGCTATGGCGCCGTCACGGTCAATGTCCCCGGGACCGTCGACGCCTGGTGGAGCGCCCACCAGCGCTACGGCAAGCTGCCCTGGGCCGACGTTCTCCTGCCCGTGGCCGAGCTGTGCGAGCGCGGCGTGCCCGTGCCCCAGCTCATCGCCTTCTACCTCGAGCGCAACATGGCGAACTTCCTGCGCGACGGCTCCGGCGTGGAGGAGACCGAGAACGCCCGGCGCGTCTATATGCCGGGCGGCCGCACGCCCCGCGAAGGCGAGATGTTCCGCAATCCGGACCTGGCCCGCACCTATCGCCTGATCGCCGAGGGCGGTCGCGACGCCTATTACGACGGGCCGATCGCCGACCAGATCGAGAGCTACTTCCGCCGCATCGGCGGCTGGATGACCCGTGCCGACCTCGCCGCCCACCAGACGGAATGGGTCGAGCCCCTGATGTCGACCTATCGGGGCGCGGAAATCTATCAGCTGGGGCCCAACACCCAGGGCCTGTCGACGCTCCAGCTGCTCAATATCGCCGAGCAGTTCGACTTGCCGGCCATGGGCTTCCAGACTGCCGCCTCCATCCACCACCAGGCCGAGGCCAAGCGCCTCGCCTTCGAGGACCGCGCCCGCTGGTTCGCCGATCCGCGCTTCTCCCAAACGCCGGTCGAGTGGTTGATCTCCAAGGAATACGCCGCCGAGCGCGCCGCCCTGATCCGGCCCGACCGGGTCATGGACCGCGTCTTCCCCGGCGACGCCCCGACGCAGGGCGACACCACCTATTTCTCGGTCGCCGACGCCGACGGGATGATGGTCAGCTGGATCCAGTCCAACTATCGCGGCATGGGCTCGGGGCTGGTGCCGGACGGCCCTGACGGGACGACGCTCGGCTTCATGTTCCAGGACCGGGGCGAGCTGTTCAATCTGAACGACGGCCACCCGAACCTCTATCAGCCCGGCAAGCGCCCCTTCCACACCATCATCCCCGGCTTCGCCTGCAAGGACGGTGGGCCCTGGATGGCCTTCGGCGTCATGGGCGGCGGGATGCAGCCCCAGGGTCAGGCCCAGATCGTCATCAACATGACCGACTATGGCCTGGGCCCCCAGGAAGCGGGCGACGCCCCACGCTGGCAGCACTACGGCTCGTCCGAACCCACCGGCCAGTCGGCCGAGGGCGTGGGCGTGCTGCATCTGGAATCCGGCGTACCCGCAGAGACCCGACGCGGTCTGGAGGCCATGGGCTGGACGCTCGGCGGCCCCGACGGCGGCTTCGGCGGCTATCAGAACGTGGTCCGCCAGATCAACGCCGACGGCGGCTGGACCTACGGCGCGGCCACCGAGATGCGCAAGGACGGCCTGGCGCTCGCCTGGTGATGACGACCGGATTGCTCTCAGGCCGCTGGATCGGCGTCTATCGCTACCCGGGCGGGGGCGCCAATCCGGTGGAGGAGTTCACGGACACGCCGCTCTCCGTGACGCTGGAAGACAATGACGGCGCCGTGACCGGGTCCTGCGAGGAGCCGGACCTTCCTCCACCGATGGGCGGAACGGACCTGATCTACTGCCGGATCGAGGGCGAGCACAGTCGGGGTCGGATTCGCTTCACCAAGACTCCGCTGAACCACCCCACGCTGCGGCCGGTTGTCTACGAAGGCGAGATATCGCGCGACGGCCGACGCATCACCGGGCGCTGGGACCTGCCCGACACCTGGAGCGGAACCTTCGATCTGCTGAGACAGGAACCGTGAGCCGCGACGAGGCCGAGGCCCTGATCCTGTCCTTCCCGGAGGTCGAGCGCTCGACGTCCTATGGCGAGCCGTCCTTCAAGATCCAGGGCAAGTTCTTCACCTGGCTCAGGCCGCATCTTGACGACAGCGTGGTCGTCCACCTGACGAGCCTCGACGAGCGCGAGCTCCTGATCGAGATGGACCCGGAGACCTTCCACTTCACCGACCACTACCGGAACTATCCGATCGTCCTGGCCCGCCTCGCCTCGGTCGATCCAGCCTGGCTGGAGACGATGCTCGGTCGCCGATGGCGCCACGCCGCGCCCAAGCGCCTGTCCAGGGCCCATCCCGGCATCGGGGCGGAATGAGCCTTGCCTGACGCAACGTCAGGCGATCAGGGTGCGTTCGCAATCAGGACGGACCCATGACCGAGCTCCGCGTGCAAGACCTGACCCGTCCGGCCTTCGACGGCTATCCTCTGTCGATGCGGCTCATCGCCCCCCCCCCCCCCCCCCCCCCCGGACAACACGACACCGGCACC
>JAEYWU010000063.1 GCA_023428785.1 Pseudomonadota bacterium | reverse complement strand
CCGCTATCCGCTCAGTCCGCATCCTCACACCGACAAGGTCGCTGGCCATGCGCCCTCCCCTGGCGTGGGGACCTGAGGAGTATGCGGGTGGTGCGGATCGGCGGGGATCTAGAGGGTGAGAATTCTTTCTCGTCCCCGCCCTTCAATCGTCATCCTCGGGCAAGGCAGAGCCGCGACCCGGGGATCGGACGTGGGGTTGAGAGGCCTGTCCGGCCAAGGCTGGGCGACGGTCGGTCTCACCCTCGGGTCAAGCCCGAGGGTGACGAGGGAAAATGGGCGAAGCGCGCAATGTTCCCCGCTAATTTCCGGGCGTCAGGCGCGCCAGAAGCCGACGATCTTCTTGACCTCGTCGACCACCGGCTCGGCGACTGCGCGGGCGCGTTCGGTCCCGGCGGCCAACGCCCGGTCGATCTCGGCGGGGTCGGCCATCAGGCGGCGCATCTCGGCGGTGACGGGGGCGAGGGATTCGACAGCGAGTTCAGCCAGTTTCGGCTTGAAGGCGCCGAAGCCCTGACCGGCGAACTCGGCGGTGACCTGATCGCGGGTCTGGTTCGACAGGGCGGCGTAGATGGCGATCAGATTCCTCACCTCAGGCCGCTCGTCGAGCGCCTCGCCGACCTCGGGCATGACGCCCATGTCCGTCTTGGACTTCTTGATCTTCTGGCTGATGGCGTCAGCGTCGTCGGTCAGGTTGATGCGGCTGGCGTCGGACGGGTCGGACTTGGACATCTTGGCCTGGCCGTCACGCAGGGACATGACGCGGGTGCCCGGGCCCTGGATGACCGGATCCGGCAGCGGGAAGAAGCCCGGCGCCGAGAAGTCGTTGTTGAATTTGGCGGCGATGTCGCGGGTCAGTTCGAGATGCTGCTTCTGGTCCTCGCCGACCGGAACCTCGGTCGCCTTGTAGAGCAGGATGTCGGCCGCCTGGAGCACAGGGTAGGTGTAGAGGCCGACAGACGAGCGCTCCTTGTGCTTGCCGGACTTCTCCTTGAACTGGGTCATGCGGTCGAGCCAGCCGAGGCGGGCGACGCAGTTGAAGATCCAGGCCAGCTCGGCGTGGGCAGGCACGGCCGACTGGGGGAAGATGGTCGACCTGGCCGGATCGAGGCCCGAGGCGATGTAGGCGGCGGCGATCTCGCGCGTCTGGGCCGCCAGCTTGTCCGGGTCCTGCCAGACCGTGATGGCGTGCATGTCGGCCACGAACAGGAAGCAGGGCGCGCCCTGGTCCTGCAGGTCGACGAAGCGCTTCAGGGCTCCGAGATAGTTGCCCAGATGCAGGGCGCCGGAGGCCTGGATGCCGGAAAGAATGCGGCGTGGGCCGGTGTAGGCGGGAGGAGGCGTGTCGGACATGATGCGGGGCCTCTAGCCGACCCCGCGCCTCGCCGCTAGGCGCCCGCCTTGCGCTCGCGCCGGATCAGGCCCCGGATCTCGCCTATGGTGACCGCCCGGGTGACGAACAGCAGGACCAGATAGACCAGCCCGCCTACGCCGGTCGTGAGGACCAGGGCGATCTCCTTGGCGCCATGCTCGGTCAGGGCCGCGATCGGCGCCTCGATCTCGGGTCGGAACATCTGGGCCACGACGAGAATGCCGCCGAGCGCCGCCGAGGCGATGAGGACGCGGATCAGCCGCGAGGTCGCAGACGGTCCGGGACGGTAATGATCGCGGCGGAACAGGGTGAAGGCCAGGAGGCCCGCATTTGCCCAGGCGGCGGCGGACGTCGCGGCCGCGATGCCCGAGACGCCCATGCCGAGATTGAACAGCACGATGGCGAGGGCCGCGTTCACCGCCACCGACACCAGGGCGAAGACCATGGGCGTGCGCGTGTCCTGACGGGCGAAGAAACCGGGGGCCAAAACGCGGATCAGCACGAAGGCCGGCACGCCCCAACCGAACTGAAGCAACGCATGGGCGGTGGCCTGGGCGTCCGAGGCCAGGAAGGCGCCGCGGGTGAACAGGCCGTCGATCAGGAATAGCGGCATGGCCATGATGGCGGCGGCGGCCGGCAGGGTCAGAGCCATGGAAAGAACCAGCGCCTCGTCCATCGAGGCCTGTTCCTGAGCGCGGTCTTCCGACGCGATGGCCGAGGACAGCTTGGGCAGGAGCGCGATGCCGATGGCCACGCCGATGAGGCCCAGCGGCAGCTGATAGAGCCGGTCCGCCGTCGCCAGCCAGGTTCGCCCGCCGTCCACGAAGGAGGCGAGGTTGCCCGAGATGAAGACGTTGATCTGGGTCGCCGAGTTGCCGATGGCCGCAGGGATGGCGGTGATGATGATCGCCTTCACTGCCGGCGTCAGTTTCGGCATCGACAGGCGAACGTTGGCGCCGGCCTTGCGCACGGCCCACCAGCAGAGCCCTGCCTGGGCTACGCCCGAGACCAGCACAGACCATCCCGCCGCGTAGGCGGCCTGGACCTGATCGCCCCGCCAGATCAGCAGGGCCGCGAGCATGATGATGTTCATCAGGATCGGATAGGCGCCCGAGACGATGAACCGTCCCCGCGCGTTCAGCACGCCTGATAGCAGGGCGGCGATCGCCATACAGGGCAGGTAGGGCATGGTGATCTGGGTCAGGATCACCGCCAGCCGGAAACGGTCGGGGTCGTCCAGGTAGCCGATGTTGATGCCCATCATCAGCCACGGCATGGCCAGCTGGGCGATGACGGTCAGGACCAGGGTGACGACCGCCACCATGGCCAGGGCATCGGTGGCTACACGGTCCGCCTCGGCCTCGCCCTTCTGTTTCAGGGTCCGCGCGTAGGCCGGCACGAAGGCGGCCGCGAAGGCGCCCTCGGCGAAGATGCGGCGGAACAGGTTCGGGAAGCTCAGCGCGGTGTTGTAGGCGTCGGCCGCCGGCCCAGCGGCGCCGCCGAGGAAGGCCGTGACGGCGATATCGCGCGCGAAACCGGCCAGCCGGCTGACCAGGGTCAGGCCCGAGAAGATCGCCGAGGAGCGCATCACACCGCCGGATTTGGCGGGCTCGGGCGCGGTCGGATTGGTGGAGGCGGAGGCCCGGATTTCGGGTTCGGTGGTCATTCGGGTCTCGGGCGCGATACGGGGCGCGGAACGTCCCGCCTTAGCGCGGAAGCGGGGCGAGGGAAATCGCCGGATCGTCTCACCGGCGGGCCGAGGCGCGGGCGCGGGCCAGCTTTCGGGGCGGCTGGGCCTCGGCCGGCGGGCGAAGCACGGCGGTGAGGGTGTCGCGCAGCTCGCCTTGGGCCTTCTTGTCGGTCAGGCGCGACCCGTCCTTGCGGCGCACGACATAGAAGGCGTCGACGGCCCGGGCGCCGTGGCTCTCGATGTGGGCCGAGCGGATCGTCAGGCCGGACTTGGAAAAGGCGCGGGCCAGATCGGCCAGGAGACCCGGCCGGTCGCGGCCGGAGGCCTCGACCACCGTGGCGTCGGCGCCTTCTGGCGTGTCGAAGACCACGATGGGGGCCACATCAAACACCGACGAGGTGCGCGGCACGCCGGGCGGCGGGGCGGTCGGCTTGGCGCTCTGTGCTGCGGCCACCACGGCCTTCTCAAGGCGCCGGGCGAGACGGGCGTCGCCCAGGGCGAAGGGTCCGCCCTGTCCGTCCTGGAGCTGGAAGACGTCAAAGGCCCAGCCGTCGTCTGTGGTGCGGACCCGCGCGCCGGCCACGTCGGCACCCTCCGAAGCCAGGCGGGCGGCGATATCGGCGAACAGGCCGTGGCGGTCTCGGCCGACGAAAACCAGTTCGGCCGTATCGATCTCCGGCCGGTGCGAGAGGCGGGCGGCGGCGCCCTTTTCTTCGGCGGCCTGACGCAGGGCCGGGTCCGGCTCGAGCGCGAGGCCCTCGATGTCCTCACCCCGGAAGCGGGCCTCGGTCGCCCGGTAGAGCTCCCGCATCAGCTGGCCCTTCCAGCCGTTCCAGACGCCGGGCCCCACGGCGCGAACATCAGCGGCAGTCAGGACCAGCAGCATCCGCAGCCGGTCGAGATCGCCGACGATGTCGGCGAAGGCGGCGATGGTCGCCGGGTCGGCGGTGTCACGCTTCTGGGCGAAGTCGGACAGGACAAGGTGATGTTCGACCAGCCAGGAGACGAGCCCCGCCCGGCCCCGGTCCAGCCCCAGACGATCACAGGCCCGGCGCGCGGCGATGGCGCCGTCCTCCAGCTGGCCGCGGGTGCCGCCCTTGCCGACATCGTGCAGGAGCATGGCCAGATAGAGGGCCTCCTTGTCCGCGATCTTGGGGAAGATGGCGTGGGACAGCGGGTGGTCGTCCTTGAGCTTGCCGGTCTCGATATCCTTGATGATGCCGATGGCCTGGAGCGTGTGCTCGTCGACCGTGTAGGCGTGATAGCGGTTGAACTGGGTCTGGCCGACGACACGGGCGAACTCGGGCAGGAAGCGCCCGACCAAGCCCGCCTCGTTCATCAGCGACAGCGTCCGGTAGGGCCGCTTGCCGTGAGCCAGGATATCGATGAAGGCGCGCGCGGCCTCCGGGTCACGGCGCAGGGTCGGGGTGATGCGGTCGAGCGACCGGGCCACGGCCCCGAAGGCGTCGGGGTGCAGGTCCAGCCCCCGGCGGTCGGCTTCGCGAAACAGCTCCAGCATCCGGATCGGATGGTCGGCCAGGACCGCCGGATCGGTGACGGTGAGACGGCCGCCCTCTTCCAGCACGCCCTTGATGGCGGAGGGTTTTGGCCGGCGGCGCGGCAGGGGCAGGAGCCGCATCAGGCCTCCCGCCGGCTTGGCCTGCATGGCTTCCAGCTTGGCCGACATGGCGCGGGTAAGCGCCCCCACGTCGCGGGCGATGACGAAATAGCGGCGCATGAAGCGCTCGACGGCGGGCTCGTCGCCCCGTCCGGCCCAGCCCATCCGCTTGGCGACCTCAGGCTGAAGATCGAAGCTGAGCTTGTCCTCGGCGCGGCCGGCCAGACGATGCATGTGGATCCGCACGGCCCAGAGGAAGTCGAAGGCCTGGGTGGCCAGGCGCTGCTCCTTGTGGGTCAGCAGGCCTTCGAGCGCGGCCTGCCCCAGCGGGCTTTCCGGAGCCAGCGACCGCGCAATCCAGAACAGCGCGTTGAGGTCCCGCAACCCACCCTTGCCGTCCTTCACATTGGGTTCGACCTGATAGCGGACCGTGCCCGCCTTGGCGTGACGCGCGTCCCGCTCGGCCAGTTTGGCGGCGATGAAGGGGCGCGGATCGGCCTTCGTCACCTCGGCGCGGAAACGGGTCAGCAACCCTTCGGTCAGGTCCGCATCGCCCGCCAGATGACGGCCCTCCAGAAGCGTCGTGCGGATGGTCATGTCCTCGCGGGCCAGCTTGAGGGCCTCGTCGGGGCTGCGGACCGCCCAGCCGATCTTGAAGCCGAAGTCCCACAGGGCGTGGAGCAGTCGCTCGACCACCCGCTCGGTGCGCGGGCTGATCTTGCCGGCGCGCAGGACCATCACGTCGAGGTCCGAGAAGGGCGCCAGCACGCCGCGGCCGTAGCCGCCGACTGCCAGCAGGCTGAAGCGGTCGGCGGGCGCGGGATCGGCCTCTTCGCCGTGGGCGAGGTCCCACAGGGCGGCCACGGCCTGGTCGGCGGCGGCGGAATAGAGACGCGCCGCCTCCACGCCCTTGAGGCCTGCGTCCAGCCTCTGCCCCGCCCGCTCGCGCGCCGTCTGCAGGTCGGCGCGGATCGCGGCGAGGGCCTCGGGATCGATCACGGCCGGGCGGCGCCCTTCAGCCGGTAGAGCAGGTCCAGCGCCTCACGCGGGGTCAGGTCGTCGGGCTCGACATCCTTGAGGATAAGGTCCGTGGGCGACGGGCCGGCAGGCTCCGGCTCGGCCACGCCCATGGCGAAGAGCGGCAGGTCGTCGAGACGGGCGGGCGGGGCTTCCTGGCCTTCGAGCCGTTCCAGCACCTCGCGGGCCCGTGCCACCACCGGCGGCGGCACGCCGGCCAGCTTTGCCACCTGGACGCCGTAGGAGCGGTCCGCAGCGCCGGGCGCGGCTTCATGGAGAAAGACCAGATCGCCGTTCCACTCGCGCGCCCGCATCGACAGATTGCCGAGATGCTCCAGCCGGCCCTCGAGGCGGGCCAGCTCGTGATAGTGAGTGGCGAAGAGGGTGCGGCAGCGGGCTTGGTCGTGGAGATATTCCGCGCAGGCCCAGGCGATGGCCAAGCCGTCGTAGGTGGCCGTGCCCCGGCCGATTTCGTCGAGCACGACCAGCGAGCGGTCGGTGGCCTGGGTCAGGATGGCGGCGGTCTCGACCATCTCGGTCATGAAGGTGGAGCGCCCGCGCGAGAGGTCGTCGCCAGCGCCGACTCTGGAGAACAGGCGATCGACGACGCCCAGCCGCATGGCGGCGGCGGGCACGAAACATCCCGCCTGGGCGAGCACGGCCAGAAGCGCGTTCTGGCGCAGGAAGGTCGATTTGCCGGCCATGTTGGGGCCGGTGACAATCATCAGGCGTTTCGAGCCCTCACCCTCGCCGTCGAGCGAACAGGCGTTGGGGGTAAAGGGCTGGCCCTCGCGGGTGACGGCGGCCTCGACCACCGGATGCCGGCCCGCCTGGACCTCGAAGACGGCGGAGCGGTCGATGACCGGGCGGACGCAGCGCGCCTCCTCGGCCCACTCCGCCAACGCCGCCGCCACATCCAGTTCGGCCATGGCCTCGGCCATGGCGCGCAAGGGATCGGCGAGATCGACAGCACGCTGTCGAAGGCCGTCGAAGATCTCGATCTCCATAGCCAGGGCGCGGTCGCCAGCCTGGGCGATACGGGCGTCGAGTTCGGCCAGTTCGACCGTGGTGAACCGGACCTGATTGGCCAGGGTCTGGCGGTGGATGAAGCCGCTCTCGGGACCGCGCCGGATCAGGTCCTCGGCGTGTTTGGACGCGACCTCGAGGAAATAGCCGAGCACGGCGTTGTGTCGCGCCTTGAAGGGGACGCCGCTCTCCAGCTGATAGCGGGCCTCCAGATCGGCGATGACCCGGCGGCTGTCGTCGCGAAGCGTGCGGGCGGCGTCGAGGTCTTCGGACCAGCCAGGCGCGACAAAGCCGCCGTCGCGCGCCAGATGGCCGGGCTGGTCAACCAGCGCCCGGTCGAGGTCGGCCGAAAGGCCCTGGACCGTTTCGGTGCGATCCAGCGCCGAACAGGCGGCAGTGATCTCGGCCGGACGATCCGCAAGCGGCTCGGACGCCTGGATGAGGACACCACGCAGGGCCTGAGCCCGGACAAGACCGTCGCGCAGCGCAGCCAGATCGCGCGGACCGCCCCGGCCGAGCGCGAGGCGGGACAGGGCGCGGGCGATATCCGGCGCGCCCTTCAGATCGTTGCGCAGGCCCCGGCGCGCGTCGCGCCGGTCGAGGAACCAGCCGACCGCGTCGAGCCGGGCCTCGATGGCCTCGGGCCAAGACAGGGGCCGGGCGATGCGCTCGGCCAACCGCCGGGCTCCAGGCGCCGTCACCGTTCGATCGATGGCGCCCAGGAGCGAGCCATCGCGGCTGCCGGTCTGTGTCCGGTCAATTTCGAGCGAGACGCGCGTCGCCTGATCGATGGCCATGAAACCGGTTTCGGCCAGACGGCGCGGCGCCTTCAGCGCCGGGCGTCTTCCGGCCTGGGTGGTCTCGATATAGGCGGCGATCAGGCCCAGCGCCGAGACCTCGGCCGGTTCGAACTGGCCGAAGCCGTCCAGTGTCGCGGCGCCATAGAGCCGCTCGACCCGCGCGCGGGCGGCGGTCGGATCAGCCAGCGCCTGGGCCAGCGGCTGGACCACGCCGCCGGAGGCCTTCAGCGCCATGGCGATGGTCTCGTCGGCGAACAGGCGATCGCCCGCCAGGGTCTCGGACGGACGAACGGCCGCCAGCGCGGCTCCGATCTGGTCCCGACTGACGGCCAGGCTTTCGATCTCGCCGGTGGAAATCTCCACGGTAGCAAGCGCGGCGCGGTCGCCCCGCACGGCGATGGCCGCCAGACGGTTGGCCCGTCCTGCGTCGAGGAGACTGTCCTCGGTGAGCGTTCCCGGGGTGACGACGCGGACGACGTCGCGGCGGACGACCGATTTGGAGCCGCGCTTCTTGGCCTCGGCGGGGTCTTCCATCTGTTCGCAGACGGCGACCTTGTGGCCGGCGCGGATCAGGCGGGCGAGATAGCCGTCCATGGCGTGGACGGGCACCCCGGCCATCGGGATGTCGCCGCCCTGATGCTTGCCCCGCCGGGTGAGGGTGATGCCGAGCACGCTGGCGGCGACCTCGGCGTCCCCGAAGAACAGCTCGTAGAAGTCGCCCATGCGGAAGAACAGCAGGGCGTCAGGCTGGCGCGCCTTGGCGGCCAGGTACTGGGCCATCATGGGGCTGGTGTCGGCCGGGACGGGTGGAGGAGAAGGCGCGTTCATGGAGGCGCGCAGGGTGGAGGATCAGGCCCGTCGGCTCAAGCGATTCCGGAACACCGTATCCAGGGTTGACGGACCCGCGTTGTTCGTATTTTGTTCCTCAACCACAAGGAGGGTCATGAGGGCAGAATGTTCGCCAAGGTTGTCACGGTCGCCTTCGAGGGCGTGGAGGCCCGACGCGTCGACGTCGAGGTGACCTCGACCCACGGCCAGCAAGGCAGCTTTCAGGTGGTGGGCCTGGGCGACAAGGCCGTGGCCGAGAGCCGCGAACGTGTGCGCGGGGCCTTGGCGGGGATCGGCCTGGCCTTTCCGGCCCGGCGGGTGGTGGCCAATCTGGCACCGGCGGACCTGCCCAAGGAAGGCAGCCATTTCGATCTGCCGATCGCCCTAGCGCTGCTGGGTTCAATGGGCATCCTGCCGGTCGATGCGCTGGACGGATGGGTGGCGGTCGGAGAGCTGGGCCTGGACGGCCGGATCGCGCCGGTGGCCGGCGCCCTGCCCGCAGCGGTCGCCGCATCCGGCATGGGACTGGGCCTGCTGTGCCCCGAGGCCAACGGCCCCGAGGCCGCATGGGCGGGGGACCTGCCGATCCTGGCGCCACGTTCCCTGATCGCCGTGGTCAATCATTTCCGGGGCACACAGGTGATGCGTCGGCCCGAGCCGGGCGCGGCGGTGACCGGCGAAGCGGCTCCTGACCTCAGGGACGTGAAGGGTCAGGAGATGGCCAAGCGGGCGCTCGAGGTCGCGGCTGCCGGCGGTCACAACCTGATGCTGGTCGGACCGCCGGGGTCGGGCAAGTCGATGCTGGCGGCGCGATTGCCCGGGTTGTTGCCTCCCCTGACCCCGGCCGAGCTTCTGGAGACCTCCATGGTCTGGTCGCTGGCGGGGATGATCGCGCGCGGCGCCCTGACCAGTGTGCGGCCGTTCCGGACGCCGCACCATTCCGCCTCCATGGCGGCCCTGACCGGCGGCGGCATCAAGGCCAAGCCGGGCGAGGTTTCCCTCGCTCACAACGGCGTGCTGTTTCTGGACGAACTGCCCGAGTTCAGTCCCCAGGCTCTGGATTCCCTGAGAACGCCGTTGGAGACCGGCGAGGTGACCGTGGCGCGGGCCAACGCCCATGTGCGCTATCCAGCGCGGTTCCAACTCGTGGCGGCCATGAACCCCTGCCGCTGTGGGCTGGGCGGCATGGGCAAGGGGGCCTGCGGCAAGGCTCCGCGCTGCCAGAAGGACTATCAGGGGCGGCTGTCAGGGCCTCTGCTGGACAGGATCGATCTTCAGGTCGAGGCGCCGGCGGTCACCGCCGCCGACATGGCCCTGCCGCCCCCGGCCGAAGGCACCGCCGAGGCGGCCGCGCGGGTCGCCGCCGCCCGCGCCATCGCGTCAGACCGGGCGCGCGAGCTGGAATTGGGCGCCGACGCATCGCTCAACGCCCGGGCCAGCGGTTCGGTGCTGGACCGGATCGCGGCGCCGGACCAAGCGGGCCGCGATCTGCTGGTCCGGGCGGGCGAGGCCGGAGGCCTGACCGCGCGCGGCTGGACCCGGACCCTGCGCCTGGCCCGAACCATCGCAGACCTCGAGGGCGCCACCGGAGTCCTGCGCCGTCACATCGCCGAGGCCCTGGCCTATCGGCGGCCTGTTCATGAAGGCGCGCCTGCTGCGGCCGCCCGGTCACCCGCCTTGAGCGAGCGTTAATCCCCCCGTGGCAGAATGGTCGCCTTGATCGGGAGGCGGCATGGCCAGAAGGGCGAAAGCGAAACCCCAGGACAACGGCTCGGGCGAAGAGTTTCTGCGCCTGATGAGCCACGAAATGCGCACGCCCCTGAACGGGGTGATCGGCATGCTGGGGCTGCTGTCCCGCACGAAACTGGACGGCGCCCAGAAGGCCTATACGGCGGCGGCGCGGGAATCGGCGGAGCATCTGCTGGGGCTGGTCAACGATCTGCTGGATTTCGCCCGGCTGGAGGCCGGCAAGGTCGAGTTCGAACAGGCGCCGGTCAATCTGGAGAACCTTGTCCAGGGCGTGGCCGAACTGCTGAGCCCGCGCGCCCATGACAAGGGGCTGGAGATCGTCTGGACCGTCGCGCCGGATGCGCCGGACGTCCTGGCCGACGACGGACGCCTGCGGCAGATCCTGTTCAATCTGGCCGGCAATGCGGTGAAGTTCACTGAGACCGGCGGAGTCCATATCGCGGTCGAACGCGTCGGCGGGCCCGACGAGACGCCGGTGCTGCGGTTTATCGTCGACGACACCGGACCGGGGGTGCCGACCGAGGCGCGGCGCCGGATATTCGAACAGTTCGGTCACGTGAAGGCAGACGACGCCGCCCGCCACGGCGGGACGGGTCTGGGTCTGGCCGTCGTGGATCGGCTGGCGACGGGCATGGGCGGTCGCGCGGGCGTCGAGGACGCCCCCGGCGGCGGAGCCCGCTTCTTCGTCGAAGCGGCCTTTGAACGCGCGCCCGGCGCCGAGCGCGGGCGGCCTCTGGAAGGCGTCGAGGTCTGCATCCGCTCGCCGGACGGCCTGATCGGCAAGGCCGCAGCCGGACACGTCGTCGCCTCGGGCGGCGGCGCGCGGATGATTGGCGCTGAGGAAGACCCGACCTGCGGGGTCGTGCTGGTGGACCACGCCTCGGCCGAACGAGGCGTGCTGGCCGCCGCACCCCGCAACGGGCGCGGCGTCATCCTGCTGCGGCCGCAGGACCGCGACCTGATCCAGCGATACCGGGACCACGGATTCGCCGGCTATCTGATCAAGCCGCTTCGGCGGGCCTCGCTGGCGGAGCGGGTCCAGACCATCCTCAGGACCGCGCCGGCCAACAGTTCAGCCCGCGACGACGAACGGGTCGCCCCGCCGACCTTCGCCGGGATCCGGGTGCTGCTGGCCGAGGACAATCCGGTCAATGCGCTCCTGGCCAAGACCCTGCTGCGCCGCGAGGGCTGTTCGGTCGAGACGGCGGCGTCGGGCGAAGAGGCCGTCGCCTCCATGGCCAGAGCGCGATACGACCTTGTGCTGATGGACATGCGCATGCCGGGCATGGATGGGCTGGCGGCGACGCGCGCGCTCAGGGCCCGGGGCGACGAAACGCCGATCGTGGCCCTGACCGCCAACGCCTTCGCCGAGGATCGCCGGGCCTGTCTGGAGGCCGGGATGAACGACCATCTGACCAAGCCGATCGACATCGAGTTGCTGCGTGCGTCACTGGCCCGCTGGACGAACCGCGACGGTCGGGTAAAGCTGGCCTCCTGACGACGGCGCGGGGGCGCCTGAAAAGGGGCCTGCCGCATGGCGAACGACACCGGGACGACGGCCGAAAAGCTCGGCTGGTGGGATTCCATCAAGGTCTATGGCGAGCGACGCGTGTTCGTCATGCTGCTGCTGGGCTTTGCCTGCGGCCTACCGAACCTTCTGATCTACGACACCCTGACAGCTTGGCTGCGGGAGTCCGGGATCACGCTCGAGGTGATCACCTTCTTCGGCCTGGCGACCCTGACCTATGCGCTGAAGTTCGTCTGGGCGCCGCTTCTGGACCGCACCACGGTGCCGTTCCTGACAGCCTGGCTCGGCCATCGCCGGTCATGGATGCTGGTGGCGCAGATTCTGGTCGCGATCGGCCTTTGGCTGATCTCGGCGTCGAACCCGCAGACCCAGCTCGCCGCCCTCGCCTTCTTCGCCCTCGTCACCGGCTTCTTTGGGGCCACGCTGGACATCGCCGTCGACGCCTGGCGGATCGAGGCGTCCGAGAACACCCGCCACGGCGCAATGGCCGCCGCCTATCAGCTTGGATACCGGGCCGCGGTGATTACCACCGGCGTCGTGCCACTGGTGTTGGCGCAACTCTACAACTGGAACCTCTCCTACGCCGTGATGGCGGTCCTGACCGTGATCGGCTTCCTCGGCGTAGCCTTGGCCCCCCGCGAGCAGCAGCATGTGATCCGGCCTATTCCGGTCGGAGATGTCCCCGCCAATCCGCCGGCCGAAGTGCTGGAATGGGTCGTCCGCATCCTCCTGATCGGCTTTGCCGCTGTCATAATCGGGTCCGGGCTGACTGACAGCCCCAATGCGCTGAACTGGGTGCTCGGCCCGATCGTCGGCGAGGACGGCAAGGCCGCGATCACGGGAACTCTGACGGACGCAGGAGAGCTTGCGGGCGTCCTGCTCCAGTTTGCCTATGTGACTGGCGGCTTCGCGCTGCTGACGGCCGCCTGCTGGCCCATTCCGGGATATCGGACGCGACCGGGCGCCTATCTGGCGGGGTCGTTCGGCGAGCCGCTCAAGGACTTCTTCGGCCGGTTCGGACGGCTCGCTCTGCCCATCCTGGCGCTCATCTGCTGCTACCGACTGGCCGACTTCGTCCTGAACCTGATGAACCCCTTCTATCAGGACCTTGGCTTCACCCTGATCGAGATCGCTGAGGTTCGTAAGGTGTTTGGCGTTATCGCCACCAGCGTCGGCGTCATCATTGGCGGGTTCTCGGTGGCGCGCCTCGGGTTGATCCGCACGATGGTCATCGGCGCATTCATGAGCCCGGTGTCCAACATCATCTTCGCCTGGCTGGCGACCGAGGGCCACGATCTGGGCGCGCTGTTCGTGGCCATCAGCGTCGACAACGTCGCCACCGGTTTCGCGGGCACCGCCCTGATCGCCTATATGTCGAGCCTGACTTCGATTGGCTTCACCGCGACCCAGTACGCCCTGTTCACGTCCCTCTACGCCCTACCCGGCAAGATCATCGCCTCGCAGTCAGGGCGGGTCGTGGAAGCGTCCGCACGTTCCGCCGACGAGGGTGGACCTCTGGCCGCGCTCAAGCCGCTGTTCAACAACCTGCCGAGCGGATCGCTGGTGACCGGCGCCCAGACCAGCGGGGTCACGCCGGCCGGCCTTGGGGCCGGCTATGTCACCTTCTTCCTCTATTCGACGGTGATCGGGATCTTCGCGATCCTTCTGGCCTTCTATGTGGCCAGGCGGCAGCCGGCGATCGAGGCGCAAGCCAAGGCGCTCGCGGCCGAGGAAGAGGCGGAGGCCCAGCCGTCCTGACGGCCGAGCGCTCGCGTCAGACGTCCATTTCGGCGGCGGCGCCTTCTTCGTAGGCGGCGAAGGTGGCGGCGGTCATGATCTCGGTCACCGAGGCGCCCAGCGGCACGATCTGGACCGACTTCTCCAGCCCGACCAGGATCGGTCCGATGACCGTCGCCCCGCCCAGGGCCTCGACCAGCTTGGTCGAGATGGCGGCGGAGTGGATCGCCGGCATGACCAGGGTGTTGGCGTCCTTGGACAGGCGCATGAACGGATAGTTGGCCCGCTGTTCCGGGTTCAGCGCCAGCTCCGGCGGCATCTCGCCTTCGTATTCGAAGTCGACACCGGCGGCGTCCAGGATGCGGATCGCCTCGCGCACCTTCTCGCCGCGCTCGCCGGGCGGATTGCCGAAGGTCGAATAGCTGAGGAAGGCGACGCGGGGATTGCGGCCCAGCTTCTTGACGGTGCGGGCCGCCTTGATGGCGATCTCGGCGAGATCCTCGGCCGAGGGCATCTCGTGGATCGAGGTGTCGGCCACGAACAGGGTGCGGCCCTTGGCCAGCAGGATCGAGACCCCGATCATCCGGTCGGTCACGTCCAGCACGCGCTGGACCTCGCGAAGCGCCATGTTGAAGTTGCGGGTCACGCCGGTGACCATGGCGTCGGCGTCGCCGCGGGCGCACATGGTGGCGCCGAAGTAGTTGCGGTCCTGGTTGATCATCCGCTGGACGTCGCGCTTCAGATAGCCGCGGCGCTGGAGGCGGGCGTAGAGCCAATCGGTGTATTCGGCGTTCTTGGTCGAGACCCGAGCGTTGGTGATCTCGATGTCCAGCTCGTCGAAGTCGAGCCCCGCCTCGATGGCGTTCTGGCGGATCAGGTCCTCGCGCCCGATCAGGATCGGCGTGCCGAGATTGGCCTGTTTGAAGCCCCAGGCGGCGCGGATGACGGACGGCTCCTCGCCTTCGGCGAAGACGATGCGCTTGTTCGGCGCCGCGCGCACGGCCGAAGAGATCTGCTGCATCAGGGCCGCGGACGGATCGACCCGCTGACGCAGCTGGGTGCGGTAGGCGTCCATGTCCTCAATGGGCTTGCGCGCCACGCCGGTGTCCATCGCCGCCTGGGCGACGAAGGGCGGGATGTAATAGATCAGCCGCGGATCGAACGGGGTCGGGATGATGTAATCCGGGCCGAACTTGAGCTTGCGGCCCCGGTAGGCGGCGGCGACCTCGTCAGGCACATCCTCGCGCGCCAGTTCGGCCAGGGCCCGGGCGCAGGCGATCTTCATCTCGTGATTGATGGTCGTGGCCCGCACGTCCAGTGCGCCCCGGAACAGATAGGGGAAGGCCAGGACGTTGTTGACCTGGTTCACATAGTCGGACCGGCCCGTGGCGATGATGGCGTCCGAGCGCACCGACTGGACGTCTTCCGGCGTGATCTCCGGGTCCGGATTGGCCATGGCGAAGATGATCGGATTGGGCGCCATGGTCGCGACCATCTCCTTGGTGATGGCGCCCTTGGCCGCCAGGCCCAGGACGACATCGGCCCCGACCATCGCCTCGGCCAGTGTCCGGTGCGGGGTATCCGTGGCGTGGGCCGCCTTCCACTGGTCGATGCCGGGACGACCCTTGTAGACCACACCGTCGCGATCGAGGATCACCGTGTTCTCAGCCCTGACCCCGACCGACTTCATCAGCCCGATAGACGACAGGCCCGCGGCGCCGGCGCCGACCAGCACGACCTTGATGTCCTCGAGCTTCTTGCCCGCGATCTCACAGGCGTTGATCAGGCCCGCCGTCGAGATGATGGCCGTGCCGTGCTGGTCATCGTGGAAGACCGGCACATCGAGCAGGTCCTGCAGCTCGCTCTCGATGACGAAGCATTCGGGGGACTTGATGTCCTCCAGATTGATGCCGCCCCAGGTGGCCCCGATGTTCTTCACCACGGTGATGAACTCGTCGGGATCGGTGGTCTGCACCTCGACGTCGAAGCTGTCGACATCGGCGAAGCGTTTGAAGAGGACGCTCTTGCCCTCCATCACCGGCTTGGAGGCCATCGGCCCCAGATTGCCCAGCCCCAGGATGGCGGTGCCGTTTGAGATCACGGCGACCATATTGCCCTTGGACGTGTAGTCGTAGGCGAGGTCCGGGTTCTCGGCGATCGCCAGCACCGGCACCGCGACGCCCGGCGAATAGGCCAGCGACAGGTCGCGCTGCGTGGTCAGCGGCTTGGTGGCGGTGATTTCCAGCTTGCCCGGACGGCCGCTGGCGTGCAGCAGCAGGGCTTCTTCGTCGGTGACGCGCTTGGTGTCGGTCTCGGCCATGGGAGTGGAGTCCTCGGGGTGGGCTGACGCGTGCCGGTTCTTGGGGGGCCGGCTGTCGGAAGGCGGCGATGTTAGCGGCGAAGCGCGCAACCTGCCAGCGCGCGTTGCGCTGCCGGAGCACGATTCGATCATTTTTTCCATCCGTGGAGACAGAAATGGCGCGTGTCCGTGCGGCAAACCGCGCTTTGCATGCCAGACCTGAACTGTCCGGGGGCAGGGCGCCCCCGGCAGTCATCGTCCGCCCTCCGACCGAAGTTTCCCCCCGCCCCCGCGGCAGCGGCAGGAATTTCAAGAAGCGCTGCGGCGCCCGAGCACCGTTACGCCTCCGCAACGAACCTGCGGTACTGGTCGGCGATGGCCCCGGTGGCGGCTTCCAGCAGGCGCTTGCCGTGCTCCGGCCGGGCCAGCGACGGGTCGGAGCCGATGCGCCCGTCCGGGTAGCGGCGGCGGAAGTCGCGGGCGTCGTGGAA
>JAEYWU010000016.1 GCA_023428785.1 Pseudomonadota bacterium | reverse complement strand
CCCCGGCCCCCCCCCCCCCCCCCCCCGCCCCGCCCCCCGCGGGTCTTCCTGATCGCGCGGGGCGAAAAGGACCTGCGAGACCTGTGTGAAGAGCTCCAGTCGCGCGGCGCCCGCTGCGCCTATGCGGTCGCCGACGTCGGCGATCCCGAAGCCCTCAAGGTCGCGGCCGAGAAGTGCGAGCGCCTGTTCGGCGGCTTCGACACCTGGGTGAACAACGCCGGCGTCTCGATCTATGGTCCAATCCGCGAGACCAAGGCCGAGGACCACCGCCGCCTGTTCGAGACCAACTACTGGGGCGTGGTGAACGGCTCGCTGCTGGCCGCCGAATCGCTGCGCGACCGCCAGGGCGGCGGCGCGATCATCACCGTCGGCTCGGTGCTGGGTGACGCGCCCCTGCCGGTCCAGGGCGTCTATTCCGCCTCCAAGCACGCCGTGCGCGGTTTCACCAACGCCCTGCGCATGGAGCTGATGCGCGAAGAGGCGCCGATCGCCGTCACGCTGGTCAAGCCGGCCGCGATCGACACGCCCTACAAGGACCACGCCCTGAACCTGACGGGCCGCGCCATGAAGAACCCGGGGCCGGTCTATGCCGCCCATGTGGTGGCCGACGTCATCCTGCACTGCGCCGCCCATCCGATCCGCGAGATCACGGTCGGCGGGGGAGGGCGGCTGATGGCCGCCTTCCATCATCTGGTTCCGGGTGCGGCTGAGCCCCTGTTCGCCCTGTTGTCGCCGGTCATGCACCGCGACTACGGCGCCGAGCGCCGCTCGACCGACGACGGCCTGTGGGACCCAACCGAGGATGGACTGATGGAAGAAGCCCAATACCCCTTCGTGCGCCGCTCCAGCCTGCTGGCCCAGGCGCGGATGCATCCCGGCATGACCGCCGGCGGCGTGCTCGGTGTCTTCCTGCTGCTCGCCGGGGCCGTGGCGGTCCAGCGCTTGATCGGCCGCGAGGCCCAGGAAGCGACCGGCCTGCGCCGCTGGCGTGACCGCTTTGACGGCTGGCGAGACGGTCTGGAAGGGCGGGTCCGTGATCTGGACCTGGCCGGCCGCATCCGCGACCTCGACGTGCCGGGACGCGTGCGCGATCTGGATCTGCCCGGCCGCACCCGTCCGGTAGCTGACCGCGCGGTGCGCTATGCAAAGGATCATGTCGCAGAAGGGGCCGGCACGCTCGCGGCCCTGGCCGCCATCGCCGGCGTGGTGGCCGTGGCCATGCTCGACCGCCGCGACCACTAGAGACGCTTGCCGCACTAGCGAAGACGGTCCAGCTTGGAGGGATGCGGACCCTCCCCACGCTGCTCATCGACTTTGATTCGACTCTGGTCGGCTTCGAGACCCTCGAGGCCCTGGCCGAGGCCGCGCTCGACGGCCATCCCGACGCCGAAGGCCGCCGGACCGACATCTCGCGCCTCACCGACGAGGCCATGGAAGGCCGGCTCGATTTTCACGAGGCCCTGACGCGCCGTCTGGCGCTCGTCGAGGCCGGGCGCGAGCACGTCCAGGCGGTGGCTGACCGCTCGGTCGCGGCCCTGTCGCCCTCGGTCGCGCGCAATCTAGAAGCCCTGCGCCGGCATGCGGCCCAGGTCTATATCGTCTCGGCCGGATTCAAGGAGGTCATCGCCCCGGTCGCCGAGGCCATGGGGCTGGACCCGTCTCACATCCTGGCCAACGACCTGATCTTCGACGATGCGGGGCGGGTGGCCGGGGTCAACACCGACAATCCGCTGGCCTATGAGGACGGCAAGCTGGCCGCCGTTCAGGCCCTGGGCCTCGAAGGCCCGGTCGTGATGATCGGAGACGGCTGGGGCGACTGGCGGGTACGCGAGGCGGGGCTGGCCGACCGCTTCTGGGCCTTCACCGAGATCGTGACCCGGCAGCGTGTGGTCGAGCGCGCCGACGGCGTGGCCTCGACGCTGGATGAGGTCCTGCACGCCGAGGGCTTCGCCGGCCGCTTCTCCTATCCGCGCGGCCGAATGAAGGTGCTGCTGCTCGAGAACGTCCATCCCAAGGCCGCCGAACGCTTCCGCGCCGAGGGCTATTCGGTCGAGACCCTCAAGGGGGCCATGGACGAGGCGTCGCTGATCGAGCGGATCAAGGGCGTCCACGTGCTGGGCATCCGCTCCAAGACCGAGGTCACCGCCCGGGTCATCGAGGCCGCCGACCGGCTGCTGGCCATCGGCGCCTTCTGCATCGGCACCAACCAGATCGACCTCAAGGCCGCCTCGGACCACGGCGTGGCCGTCTTCAATGCGCCCTATTCGAACACCCGCTCGGTGGTCGAGCTCGTCATCGGCCTGACCATCACCCTGACCCGCCGGGTCGCCGACAAGTCGGCCGCGCTCCACGCCGGCCGCTGGGACAAGTCCGCCGACGGCTCTCACGAGCTGCGCGGCCGCACCCTCGGCATCGTCGGCTATGGCGCGATCGGGGCTCAGCTTTCTGTGCTCGCCGAGGCGCTCGGCATGAAGGTTGTCTTCTTCGACCTCGAGGAAAAGCTGGCGCTCGGCAACGCCCAGCGCCTGCGCAGCCTGGACGCCCTGCTGGACCAGTCCGACGTCGTCACCCTGCACGTCGACGGCCGGCGCGAGAACACCGCCCTGTTCGGCCGCGCCCAGCTGGCCCGGATGAAGCCCGGCGCCATCCTGCTGAACCTGTCGCGCGGCCATGTGGTCGAGGTCGAGGCCCTGGCCGAGGCCATCCGCTCCGGCCGCCTCGGCGGCGCGGCCGTGGACGTCTTCCCAGAAGAGCCGGTCGCCAACTCCGACGGCTTCGTCAGCCCGCTGCAGACCCTGCCCAATGTCATCCTGACGCCCCACATCGGCGGCTCGACCGAAGAGGCCCAGGAAGCCATCGCCGAGTTCGCGGCCGAGCGCCTGCTGGGCTTCGTCAACCGCGGCGACACGACCTTCTCGGTCAATCTGCCGAACGTGCGCCTGTCCGAGGTCTCGGGCGCCCACCGCCTGCTGCACATCCACCGGAACCAGCCGGGCGTCCTGGCCGCCATCAACCGGGCCCTGGCCGAGGGTGGGCTCAATATCCTGGGTCAGCACCTCAAGACCGACGAGCGCTCGGGCTATGTCATCGTCGATGTCGGCGGCGACTACGACCCCGAGGCCCTCGACGCCCTCAAGGCCGTCGACGGCGCCCTGCGCTTTCGGGTGCTCTACTGAGCGGTGGCGGTTGACTCACCCGCGCCTTTCCGCCTATACGCCCGCCTCCCGCGACGGACTCCGGTTCGGCGCTGACTATCTTATTGCCTCTGGAGCTTTCCCGTGAAGCGCACCTATCAGCCCTCGAAGCTCGTCCGCGCTCGCCGCCACGGCTTCCGCGCGCGCATGGCCACCAAGAACGGCCAGAAGATCGTCGCCCGTCGCCGCGCCAAGGGCCGCAAGCGCCTGACGGCCTAAGCCGTTCGGCCGCCCAAGGCCGATGAGCGACATCGACCGAGTTTCAGACGACGCGCCGGGCCTCCGGCGCGTCGTTTTGCGTCGGCTGACCAACCGGCCCCAGTTCCTGGCCGCAGCCAAGGGTCTGGCGCGTCCTTGCGGCGCGGTGCTGGTCCAGACCCGCGACCGGGCTGACGGCGACGCCGCGATCGGCGTCGGTTTCACCGCCACGAAGAAGCTCGGCGGGGCGGTGGTCAGGAACCGCGCCAAGCGCCGCCTGCGCGAGGCCGCGCGGGCCCTGATGCCCGAACATGGCCTGCCCGGCGCCGACTATGTCCTCATCGCGCGCCAGTCCTGCGCCGACCGCCCCTGGCCGCGTTTGCTTGACGATGTGAAAACCGCGCTGATAAGGCTCGCCGCCGACCGCCGGGCGGAACCGCCGCGCGCCTGATCCGACACGCCCGTCACGCCTTATTCCGCGAAAGCCGCTTATCTCCATGCAGCAAGAGAACAACCGCAACCTGGTGATCTTTATCGTCGCCTCGTTGGTGATCTTCGGGCTCTACTACGCCTTCGTGATGCGCCCGATGGAGCAGCGCGCGGCCGCCGCCCGCGCCGCCCAGGCCGAGCAGGTCCAGCAGAGCGCCGGCGTCGGCGCCGAGCCCGGCGTGGCCGCGCTTGATGGTCCCGCGGCCTTCGTGGACGAGCGCACCGCGCTCGCCCGCTCCGAACGCGTCCCGGTGCGCACGCCGTCCCTGACCGGTTCGATCAGCATGACCGGCGGCCGCATCGACCAGCTGTATCTGAACAACTATCGCGAGACCCTGGACGAGCCGGCCACGGTCGAGCTGCTGCGCCCGGAAGGCGTCGAGCACGCCTATTTCGCCTACCTCGGCTGGCGCGGCCAGAACATCGACGGCCTGCCCGGCCCGAACACCCCGTGGGTCCTGCGCTCGGGCGAGGAGCTCTCGCCCGGCAACCCGATCGTCATGAACTACGACAACGGCCAGGGCCTGACCTTCACCCGCACCATCTCGGTGGACGAGCAGTACATGTTCACCATCGTCGACCGGGTGGACAACAACTCCGACCGCGAAGTGACCCTGGCCCCCTACGGCTCGGTCCAGCGCCGCGGCATCCCGTCGGACCTGGGCCGCCAGTTCATCATCCACGAGGGCGCCATCGGCGTCTTCGGCAACGACCTGCAGCAGTCCAAGTACAACAACTGGGCTGACGAGGACCAAGCCCAGGACTTCGCCGGCCGCGGCGGCTGGGTCGGGATCACCGACAAATACTGGCTGACGGCCTTCATCCCCGAGCAGGACGAGCGCTTCCAGGCCCAGTTCCGCACCGTCGAGCAGAACGGTCTGCGCACTTATGAGACTGTCTTCCAGTCGCGCACCTGGATCATCCCGGCGGGCCGCTCGGCGACCGAGACAGTGCATCTGTTCGCCGGCGCCAAGCGCAACGAGATCCTGGCCGGCTACGGCGACGAACTGGGCGCGCCGCGCCTGACCGACGCCATCGACTGGGGCAATTTCTGGTTCCTGACCCGCCCGCTGTTCACGGTGCTGGAGTTCTTCTTCGGCCTGGTCGGCAACTTCGGCGTGGCGATCCTGCTGCTGACCGTGGTGGTCAAGCTGGTGCTCTTCCCGCTGGCCAACAAGGCCTATGAGTCGATGTCGCGCATGCGCAACCTCCAGCCCAGGATGGAGGAAATCCGCGCCAAGCATAAGGACGACCCGGCCAAGCAACAGCAGGCCATCATGGCCATGTACCAGTCCGAAAAGATCAATCCGCTGGCGGGCTGCCTTCCGCTGCTGATCCAGATCCCGATCTTCTACGCCCTGTACAAGGTGCTGTTCGTCACCATCGAGATGCGGCACGCGCCCTTCTTCGGCTGGATCCGCGACCTGTCGGCCCGTGACCCGTCCAACATCTGGAACGCCTTCGGCCTGATCCCGTGGGATCCGGCGTCCGCACCCCTGATTGGCGGCCTGATCGGCGTCACGCCCCAGGTCGGCGGCTTCACCCTGGCGCTCGGCATCCTGGCGATCCTCTACGGCGCCTCGATGTGGCTGCAGACCCAGATGAACCCGCCGCCGCCGGATCCGACTCAGCGTCAGATCTTTGCGATGATGCCGTTCCTGTTCACCTTCATCATGGCCCCGTTCGCGGCGGGCCTGCTGATCTACTGGACCTGGTCGAACATCCTCACGATCCTGCAGCAGTACGTCATCATGCACCGCTTCAAGGCCGAGAACCCGATCGACAACTTCATCGCGCGGATTCGCGGAACGAAGGACGCGTGACCGACGCCTTCACAGACGAGCAGATCGAACAGGCGCGGGTTCTGTTCGCCCAGCCCGCGACCTTCGTCATGGGCTGCGCCAAGATCGAGCAGTTGCCGCCGCCGGACTGGCCCGAGGTCGCCTTCGCGGGCCGGTCCAACGTCGGCAAGTCCAGCCTGATCAACGGACTGGTCGGCATGCACAAGCTGGCCCGCGCGTCCAACGAACCGGGCCGTACGCGTGAGGTGAATTTCTTCGATCTGGGTGGCCGTCTTCGCCTGGTCGACCTGCCCGGCTACGGCTGGGCCAAGGCCGGCAAGCAGGTCACCAAGAAGTTCCAGAACCTGGGCCGCGACTACCTGCGCGGCCGCGTCAGCCTCAAGCGTGTCTATCTGCTGATCGACAGCCGCCACGGCCTCAAGGCCGTCGACACCGAGGCGCTGGATACGCTCGACGAGGCGGCGGTCTCCTACCAGATCGTCCTCACCAAGTCCGACAAGCTCAAGAAGGGCGAGGGCGAGGCCATGGTCGCCAAGACCCTCAAGGACGTCGCCAAACGCCCCGCCGCCTATCCGGGCGTCGTCCTCACCTCGACCGAGTCCGGCGAAGGCATCGCCCAGCTCCGCGCCGAAATCGCTCGGGCGTGTGAACTGGAACAGGCTTAGTTCCGATCCCATATGGCCGGGATGACCTTCCCGCCGCTCTCCGTCCTCGAC
>JAEYWU010000076.1 GCA_023428785.1 Pseudomonadota bacterium | reverse complement strand
CCCCGGCCCCCCGCGCGCGCCCCCCCGCCCGCGGCGCCCCCGGACGCCGCCTAGAGTCGAAGCCTGGATTCCACAGTCGTCACCGCTCCGCCCCCCAGGATCACCCGCTCGCCGGCCATGCGGGTCGTGATCTCCCCGCCCCGGCCCGGATAGGCCTGCAGGAAACGCACGTCCGCATGCCCCAGCTTGTCCGCCCACAGCGGCGCGAGGATGCAGTGCGCCGAGCCCGTCGCCGGATCCTCGTCCACGCCTGATCCCGGTGCAAAGAACCGGTCGATCACATCGTAGTTTGCATCGTCCGACGCCGCGCAGACCACGATATTGCCGCGCCCGCCCGTCGCCTCGCCCGAGATCCGGTGCAGCGCCTTGATGTCAGGATCGAGCCCTCGCACGGTCGCCGCATCGTTCACCACCACCACCAGATAGGCCGCCGCCCAGACCTCGACCGGCTCTGCGCCCAGCGCCTCCGCCAGCCCCTCGGGCACATCGGTCCGGCGCGGCGGATCGGCCGGGAAATCCATACTGTAGGCGCCGCCGTCGCGGCTGACCTTCAGCGGCCCCGACTTGGTGTCGAAAACCAGCTCATTCGCCTGAACACCGAGCTCCTCGAACAGCACATGGGCCGAGGCCAGGGTCGCGTGACCGCACAGCGGCACCTCCATCCCCGGCGTGAACCACCTCAGACCGAACCGCGCCGGGTCATCTGAGCGAAGAAGGAAAGCCGTCTCCGCCTGGTTGTTCTCCATCGCCAGCGCCTGCATCCAGCTCGCGTCCGGCCAGGCCCCGAACGGCTCGACCACACAGGCCGGATTGCCCATGAAGGGCGCGCTCGCGAAGGCGTCCACGGTCCACTGGCGCATCAGGCAGGCTCCTTCGTCACGGTCAGTTCGGGCCAGCGCGCGGTCGCCGACGCCACCACCTTGTCCCAGCCCTTGGCCAGCGGCCGGTTGGGATTGGGCCGGATGACCATGGCGAACATGTCCTCCAGCCCGAACGGCGCCGCGACCGTGATCCGGTCGTCGTCTTCCAACCGGACCCCCACCGAAAACGCCGGCGCCACGAACCGCGACAGCGCCTCGTCGGTCCCGGTCAGCGCCTCATAGGGCTCGCCGAACTTGTCGTAGAACCACAGATGCACCCGCGCCTGATTGCGCACCTCAACGGCGCTCTTCAGCGGCTCGTCAAAGGCCTCGGCGGTGCGTTTGATGAAGACGTCCTCGGCGTCCCAAGAGGTGTCCGGGTCGAAATAGCCGATGTCGAAATCCTTCAGACCATAGGCCGGATCGCGCCCGGTCACGCTGTTCCAGACCGTCTGATAGACCGCTCCCGAAAACAGCCGCCAGTCAGGCAGGCCCAGCTCCCGCACGGTCCTCATCACCCGCATCACCTGCGGGCTGGCCTTCAGGATGTCGGAGAGCTCGTCGGCGCGGTCGGGACTCATGCGCCCCTGAATAGCGGCGCCGCCGCGATCAGCCCATGGCTTTGTAGGCCGGCAGGAACGCCGCCAGCCGCGCGCCCATCTCCGCCCCCAGCGCCTGAAGGCCATTGAGCGGCCGGATCATCACCTCGAAGTCCACGATCAGCCCGTCCTCGTCGAAGCGGACCATGTCGATCCCCTTCAGGCTCTTGCCGCCCACGTCCGCCGAGAACTCCAGCACCAGACTCAAGCCATCCGGGCTCGCGAATGCCCGGTGGTATTCGAAGTTCTCGAAGATGGTGATCACCGTCGACAGGATCAGCACCACAGCCTCGCGCGACCGGTAGGGCTTGAAGGCCATCGGCGAGCGGAACTCAGCCGACGGATGCACGATCGACGTCAGGTCCGTCAGGTCGCGCGTGGCGATCATCCGGTGCCAGGTCTCCAGCGACCGTTCGACGGCGGGCTTCAGGCCGGTGGGGGTCATTGTTCCAATCCCTCTCAGATCGTGGCGGCCAGGGTCACGCCCTGATGGATGGCCCTCTTGGCGTCGAGCTCGGCGGCCACATCGGCTCCGCCGATCAACCGCGCCTCGATCCCTTTGGCCGCCAGCGCCTCGTATAGGCCCCGCGACGGCTCCTGCCCGGCGCAGACGATGACCGTGTCCACGTCCAGCGTCTTCGGCTGACCACCGACGGTCAGATGCAGCCCTTCGTCGTCGATCCGCTCATAGGCCACGCCCGGCATCATCGCGACGTCGCGCGCCGCCAGCCCGGCCCGGTGAATCCAGCCCGTGGTCTTGCCCAGCCCGGCCCCGACCTTGGACGTCTTGCGCTGCAGCAGCGCGACATCGCGCGCCGGCTCCGGCGGCTGCGGTTCGATCAGGCCGCCCGGCACAGAATAGGTCGTGTCCACGCCCCACTCCGCGAAGAAGACCTCCGGGTTCAGGCTCGGGCTCTCGTGGCCATGGGTGATGTATTCCGCCACGTCGAAGCCGATGCCGCCCGCCCCCACGATGGCGACCTTTTCGCCGACCGGCTGGTGGTCCTTCAGCACATCCAGATAGGTCAGGGTCTTGGGATGGTCCGCCCCCTCGATCTCAAGCTTGCGCGGCAGGATGCCCGTCGCCAGCACGATCTCGTCGAACCCGCCGCTCGCCAGCTCATCCGCTGACACGCGCGTGTTCAGCTTCACCTCGACCCCGGTCTGGACCAGCCGCCGCCCTAAGTAGCGCAGCGTCTCGTGGAACTCCTCCTTGCCGGGGATGGTCTTGGCGATGTTGAACTGCCCGCCGATCTCGCCGTCCGCCTCGAACAGGGTCACGCGGTGTCCGCGTTCCGCCGCCGTCGTCGCGAACGCCAGCCCGGCTGGTCCCGCCCCTACGACCGCCACCGACTTCGGCTCGGCCGTCGGCTCAATCACGATCTCCGTCTCGTGGCATGCGCGCGGATTGACCAGGCACGAGGTGATCTTCAGCGAGAAGATGTGATCCAGACACGCCTGATTGCAGCCGATGCAGGTGTTGATGTCCTCCGCTCGGCCCTGACGCGCCTTCTTGACGAACTCCGCGTCCGCCAGGAACGGTCGCGCCATCGAGACCATGTCGCAGGCGCCCGACGCCAGCACGGCCTCGGCTACCTCCGGCGTATTGATCCGGTTGGTCGCGACCAGCGGCACACCGACCTTGCCCATCAGCTGCTGCGTCACCCAGGCGAAGGCCGCGCGCGGCACCTTGGTGGCGATGGTCGGAATGCGCGCCTCGTGCCAGCCGATGCCGGTGTTGATGATGGTCGCGCCCGCCGCCTCTATGGCCTGGGCCAGCTGGATGACCTCCTCCAGCGTCGATCCGCCCTCGACCAGGTCCAGCATGGACAGGCGGTAGATGATGATGAAATCCGGACCGACCCGCTCGCGCACGCGCCGCACGATCTCGACCGGGAACCGCATCCGGCGCGCATAGTCGCCGCCCCATTCATCGTCGCGCTGGTTGGTCCGCGCGGCGATGAACTCGTTGATGAGGTAGCCCTCCGAGCCCATGATCTCAACGCCGTCATAGCCCGCGTGCCGCGCCAGAGCCGCGCAGTTGACGAAGTCGGCGATCGTTTCCTCGACCTCATCGGACGTCAGGGCATGGGGCACGAACGGATTGATCGGCGCCTTGATGGCGCTGGGGGCCACCAGGTCCGGCTGATAGGAGTAGCGGCCGAAATGCAGGATCTGCATGGCGATCTTGCCGCCCTCGGCGTGTACGGCCTCGGTCACGATCCGGTGGTGGTCGGCCTCTTCCTCGGTCGCAAGAACGGCCCCGACCGGCGCCGGACGCCCCTTCAGGTTCGGCGCGATGCCGCCCGTCACGATCAGCCCCACCTCGCCGCGCGCCCGCTCGGCATAGAAGGCGGCCATGCGCTGAAACCCACCCGGGACCTCCTCAAGCCCCAGGTGCATCGAGCCCATCAGGACCCGGTTCCTCAGCGTGGTGAAGCCCAGGTCCAGCGGACGGTTGAGCAGCGGATAGGCGTCCATGGGCCCCACTCCCGGCGATCGACAGGCTTGCACCTTCGCTCAGATCGGGCGACTATGCAACCAGTTGCATAAACGAGCGCCATGTCCCTGCCGCACGCCCTCCTGACCGCCCTGATCGAGCGCCCCAGCTCGGGCTCGGACCTGGCCGCGCGCTTCGACCGCTCCATCGGCTATTTCTGGAACGCCACCCACCAGCAGATCTATCGCGAACTCGGCCGCCTCGAGACGACCGGCCTGATCGAGTCGCTCCCCGAGGAATCCGGCCGCGGCCGCAAGCGCGCCTACCGCATTCTCGAACCCGGCCGCGCCGAACTGGAACGCTGGGTCAGCCAGGGCGAGGCCGCGCCGCCGCTCCGCGACGAATTGATGGTCCGCCTCTGGGCCGAAGCCGCCATCGGGCCGGTCGGCCTGATCGACCTCGTCCGCCGACGCCGGGACCAGCACCGCGAAAAGCTCGCCCTCTACGAACGCTTCATGGCCCGCGACTACCCCTCGGTCCCCACCGACCGCGCCCTGGCGCTTCGCCGACTCGTCCTCAAGGCCGGCATCGCCCACGAACGTCTCTGGGCCGAGTTCCTGGATGAGGCGGAGGCAGTCCTCACCCGGCCCTGACGCCAACACACCGTCACCCTCGGGCTCGTCCCGAGGGGAGGGTGCGGTCAGCTTTCAGGGACCCAAGGCCTTGCAAACCCCCGTCGCCGGTTCACCCAACGATCTGATTTCGCGCCAGGCTCGCCAAGAGGTGGCCAGACTTATCCCCGCCGTCCGTCCAACCCGTAGGCTCCCCGCTGGTCTTTCACATCGTCCACCCGGCAACGCCTCGCTCCCATGAGGCTCCTGATGCTCCTGACGCTGCGTCTACGAGCGTCAGTCAGGCCCGCCCCTCCAGCGGCCAGGCGTGGTTCAGCGGCCCGTGGCCCTTGCCATATCCCGGCGCGCGCCGGATCGCCTCGGCCACATAGGCCCAGGCCCGCGCCACCGCCTGCTCCAGCGGCAGACCCTGCGCGATCCCCACAGCGCAGGCACTCGCCAGGGTGCAGCCCGTCCCATGCGTCGAGGTCGTGTCAATCCGCGGCCCTTCCAGCAGCGTCTCGCCCTCGGTCGTCAGCAGCACGTCGATCAGGGTCTCGCCCTCAACATGGCCGCCCTTCACCAGCGCCGCCTTGGCCCCCATCGCCAGCAGGGCCTCGGCCGCGCGACGCTGACCGTCCAGATCAACGACCGCGATCCCCGTCAGGGCCTCGGCCTCCGGCGCATTGGGCGTGATCAGGGCCGCGCGCGGCACCATCAGGGTCTTCACCGCATCCACCGCCTTGCGCGGCAACAGAGAATGGCCGCCCTTGGCCACCATCACCGGATCGACCACCGCCGGCGCCCCCGCCTCGTCCAGCAGCCCGGCCACGGCCTCGACCACCGAAACGGTCCCCAGCATCCCGGTCTTGACCGCGTCACAGCCCAGATCGTCCAGCACCGCCCGCGCCTGCGCCTGGATGATGTCGATCGGCGCCGCATGCACCCCGGTCACCCCCAGGGTGTTCTGCACCGTCAGCGCCGTGATCGCCGTCATCGCGAACCCGTCCAGCGCCGTCACCGCCTTGATGTCCGCCTGGATCCCGGCGCCCCCGCCGGAGTCCGACCCCGCAATGATCAGGACGCGGCCCTTCACGCCGTCACCTTCAGGAACAGCACCCGCGCCGCGCCCCAGGTCCGGTCGTCCAGCCGCTCATAGCCGGGCGTCTCGATATCCGGCTCGTCCGAGCCCCGCTCGAAGACGATCAGGGCGTCCGGGGCCAGCCAGTTCCCCTCGATCAGCTTCTGCAGCGTCTGCTCGCCCAGCCCCTGGCCATAGGGCGGGTCCAGAAAGGCGATGTCGAACGCCTCGCCCGCCGAGCCGGGCCGGACGCCCAGATCGGTCGCGCTCCGGCGGTGCACCCGCGTCCGCCCGAACAGGCCCAGTTCCTCGGCGTTCTCGCGGATCGCACCACGCGCATCATCATCGGTTTCGACGAACAGACAGAAGGCCCCGCCCCGGCTGATCGCCTCGAAGCCCAGTGCCCCCGATCCGGCGAACAGATCGATGATCCGCGCCTCGTTCAGGTCCGGCGCCCAGGCCGCATGGGCCAGGATGTTGAACAGCGCCTCGCGCGCCCGGTCCGACGTGGGCCGCGTGCCCCGTCCCTCCGGCGCCGACAGCGCCCTGCCCCTGAACTGTCCGCCCACGATCCTCATGGCCGATGTCTCTGGACCGGAACCGCGCCGCGATGCAACGGTTCAGCCCATGTTGGCCCTTCTGTCCCCATCCCACTGGTC
>JAEYWU010000070.1 GCA_023428785.1 Pseudomonadota bacterium | reverse complement strand
CCGTGGTTTCGATGCTGCATCCTCGCCTCTCCGGAAAGCATTTCCCGGTTCGTCGGCCCCTCGTTGGGTGGAGGCCGCGACCAGCGTCACCGTTGCGAGCGCCTCGTGGCGAAATGGTGGCAAAATGAGACGTCGCTGCAGCCTGAGGTCGCAAATCGTCGCTCCCGGAACCCTGTGTCCAGGCGCGGGACCAGGCGTTGTCCCCGCCTGTGCTAGCGTGGCCTGATCGGGCATTTGGCGGGCGCCCGCAGGCTCGGCAAGATCCTGTTTTCGGCCGAGCCGTTCAATCAGGCGACAGGGCCAGACAACGTCGTGATCCACGCGGTGATTTTCGCGGTCGCGCCCGCGGTCACCTGACTGTGGAAGTCGCCGCTCGCCGCACCCTTGGCGATCGCGCTGGGCGATCTGACGGGAACAATGGCTTTGGCCTAGAGGGCCGGCACGCTACGGCTCAGTCGCCCGCCGACGCGGATCGGTTCGACCCGTGTCGCCAGCCCGGTCCGGTCATCGGTCTCGACGAACACACCGCAGATCGTCGCCGGACCGGACGCGGGCGAATAGCGACCGCCCGACAGCCGCGTGGTGAACCGCCGGAGCGGCTCGTCCTTTTCATTGCCGATCACGCTGTCGTAGTCGCAGCAGCCGCCGGCGTCCGTCTGATAGGCTGTGCCGCCCGGCAGGATTTGACAGTCCGCTGTCGGAACGTGGGTGTGGGTGCCGACCACCAGGCTGGCCCGGCCGTCGCAGAAGTGGCCCATGGCCATCTTTTCCGAGGTCGCCTCGGCGTGGATGTCCACGATCACCGCATCCGCCACCACACCCAGCGGCGCGGTGTTCAGTTCGCGCTCCGCCGCAGAGAACGGATCATCCATCGGGTCCATGTGAACCCGGCCCAGAATCGAAATCACCAGCACCCGGCGCCCATCCGGGAGGACGAACACGTCCGCGCCCCGCCCCGGCGCATCCATCAGGGCCGGATAGTTGGCGGGCCTGAGCAGGCGCGGCTCGCGCACGATATAGGTCAGGGCCTCGCGCTGGTCCCACGAGTGATTGCCCAGCGTCAGGCAGTCGGCGCCCGCGTCGAACAGTTCGCGCGCCGTGTTCTCGGTGATGCCGAATCCGCCTGCGGCGTTCTCGGCGTTGACCACCACAAAGTCGAGTTTCAGCTCCCGGCGCAGGTCCGGCAGGTGGTCCGTGATGCCGTCGCGGCCGGACTTGCCGACCACGTCTCCGAAGAACGCCAGTCTCATTCGTTCAAACCTCTTGGGCGGCGGTATAGCCGACCTCGGTCAGAACGCCATGCAGGGGCATGTCGTGGGCGTCCATCGGCACACGATCGACCCCCTGGCCCGAAAAGGCGACGCCCACGCGGACCGCACCGGGAAACGCGGCGAAGGTCCGGTCGTAATACCCCCCGCCCTGACCCAGCCGGCCGCCGAAGGCGTCGAAGGCCAGCAACGGCGTCAGGATCAGCTCGGGCGTCACGGACGGGGCCGTCGGCAGGGGCGCCGGCACACCCAGCCGGTCCGGCGCCAAGGGCGCTCCGGGCCACCAGCGGCGAAAGACCAGCGGCGCGTCGGGCGTCTCGACCACCGGCAGGCAAAGATCGTAGCCGTCGAAGGCCAGCCGCCTGGCCAGCGGCAAGGTGTCCACCTCCGAAGCCATCGGCAGATACAGCGCATGAACGACCACGCCCGGCAGATCGTCGGCGAAGCTCGCCAGCCGCTCGCCCGCATCAGGCGTCTCGTTCGCCAGCCGGCGCCGCAGCATCCGGGCCTGCGCCCGCATCTCGTCCTTCGACATCATGCGGAGAGTGTAGGGGAAGGGTGGCGGCGCCGCGAGGACCGGTCGGGACGGTCAACCCCCTCGACCTGGATAACCAGGTGGGCGCCGTGTGCCTGGGCCCTCGAGCCCTGACAGGGACAGCTCCCTTCGAGACGATTAAGGTCGCTGGAGTTTGTTAGCCCTCTCGGGAACCGCAGCAACCGCCGGAGACCAAGATAAGGCTCCCGCCTCGAAAATTCCATGGGGATGCATTATGTGCGCGCCCATGACGCTGACTGAGACCAGCTGCCCGATCCCCGAGATCACCCCCCTCGCCGACGGCGATCTGGACGGGGCGATTGCGGCCGCGCGCGCGGCTGTGGGTCTTCCGGTCGGCGCCCGTGTGGTCGCGGCCATGTCCGGCGGGGTGGATTCCACTGTCGTCGCGGCCCTCCTGAAGAAGGCCGGCTATGACGTCGTGGGCGTCACGCTCCAGCTCTACGACCATGGCGCAGCGCTCAAGAAGAAGGGCGCCTGCTGCGCCGGTCAGGACATCCACGACGCCCGACTGGCCGCCGAAACAATCGGCATCCCGCACTATGTGCTCGACTACGAAAGCCGCTTCCGCGACGCGGTGATCGATCAGTTTGCCGACAGCTATCTTCAGGGCCGCACCCCGGTCCCGTGCATCCGCTGCAATCAAACCGTGAAGTTCCGCGATCTGCTGGACGTCGCCCGTGATCTCGGAGCCGAGGCTATGGCGACGGGTCACTATGTCCGCCGTTCAGTCATCGATGGCCGTGTGCAGATGCGCAAGGCGATCGATCCGTCGCGGGATCAATCCTACTTCCTGTTCGCGACCACGCCGGAACAGCTCGACTATCTGCGCTTCCCGCTGGCCGATCTGGAAAAGCCCCAGGTGCGCGGCGTCGCCGCCTCCCTTGGCCTGCGCATCGCCGCCAAGCCCGACAGCCAGGACATCTGTTTCGTGCCGTCCGGCGACTATCGAACCCTGATCGACCGCTTGCGGCCGCAGGGTCGCGAGCCGGGCAAGATCGTGCATATGGACGGCCGCGAACTGGGCGAGCACACCGGCATCATCGGCTACACCATCGGCCAGCGCCGGGGCCTGAACATCGCCGTAGGCGAGCCCCTGTTCGTGACCCGGCTCGACCCCGAGCGCCGCGAGGTCATCGTCGGCCCGCGCGAGGCGTTGCTGACCGGATCGCTGACGCTGGAGGAAACCAACTGGCTGGGCGACCAGCCGACGATCGCCGACGCCGCGCTTGAGGGCGCGCCGGTGCTGGCGCGCGTGCGCTCGACCCGCCCGCCGTCGCCAGGGCGGCTGGCGATGGACGGAGACCTGGTGTCCGTCGTCTTCGCCGAGGGCGAGGAAGGCGTGGCCCCCGGACAGGCATGCGCCCTCTATGATCCCGCCGACCCGGACCGTCTGCTCGGCGGCGGCTTCATCGCCACGACCACCGCCCTTGTCTGATCATCCGCTGGAAACCCGCTCGGGCCTACCAGAGGCCATGCGTTGCCTTCTGGCCGAGCGGCCACGCGACAGCTGGGCCAGTCCGGGCCTGCCGGAGATGGCGCGCTTCTGGCTGCAGATGCATGACGGCTTTCGCAGCCAGACCGTCCGCATGGGCGAGCTGGTCCGTCAGGGCCAAGCCGACGCCCGCGCGGTCCACCCGGCCCTGATCCAGACCCTGGGCGCCTTCCTCCAGCATCTGGACGGCCACCACCGGATCGAGAGCGGCCACTATTTCCCGCAGTTCCGCACGGCCGAGCCTCGCATCGCCGAGGGCCTCGACCTCCTGGACCGAGATCACGACGCCATCCACGCCCATCTGGAAGCCCTGCACCGGACCGGCCTCGCCTATCATCAGGCAGTCGAGTCCGGCGCGCCCGCGGCCCCGGAACTGGCCCGCTTCGGCGAGGTCCTGTCGGCCGCGTCCGGCCCCCTGACCCGCCACCTCGATGACGAGGAAGAGATCGTCATTCCCCTCATCGCCCTGCACGGAGCCCACGGATGAGCGACGGCCCCACGGTCCGCGTTCTCGCCAGCCAGCTGCTGCGCGACGCCGCTGACTTCTTCGCCTTCGTGGCTGAACAGAACCCCGACCTGGCCGAGATGATGTCAGCCAACGGCGAAGGCTACCGGATGCTGGCCGACCGGCTGGACCGCGACGACACCGACGGCCTGACCATCGCCGGGCTCGAGGGCCGTCAGCCGACCCTGCCCGAGCTCGCCGCCCGGCTGCTGACCGATGCGGCGGAGTTCTACGAGAACGTCGGGGCCGGCAACGCCGACCACGCCGAACAGATGACGGCCAACGCCGAGGTCTACCGGATGATGGCCGAGATCCTGCTGACCGATCCCGACGCCAGGGTGCCCGGCGACGCCTGAACGCGTCGCCGGAGGCGCGGCCGGGGGCTACTTCACCCCGGCCATCATCCGCTTCAGGAACGGCGAGGCCAGCAGCAGCACCGCCCCGACGCCCACCGCGACCCAGCCGAACAGGTTGTAAACCTGGCCGTAGGTGGCGAGCGCCGCCGCTGGGTTGGTGACCACGCCGCCGACCGTCTCGGTCGCCGTCAAGCCCGCTACCAGCCCCGCCAGCGCATGAGCCAGCGAAGACGACAGGAACCACACCCCCATCATCAGGCCGACCACCTTGGGCGCCGACAGCTTGGTGATCATCGACAGGCCGATTGGCGAGATCATCAGCTCGGCGATCGTGTGCATCACATAGGTCAGGGCCAGCCACAGGAAGGCGATCTTGTAGACGTCATTGGCCTGGGTGCCGGTCGCCCACGCCAGCATGATGAAGCTGGCGCCCATGATGACCAGGGCGATCGAGAACTTCACCGGCGTAGACGGCTCGGCCCGGCGCGCGGCCAGCACCTGCCACAGGATGGCGAAGATCGGCCCCAGGATCACGATCATCAGCGGATTGACGATGTTGGACTGCGCCGCGTTCAGGAAGCTCGGCATCACCACCGAGTTCTGGGCCATCAGGGTCAGGGACGAGCCCGCCTGTTCAAACAGCATCCAGAACAGGACCGAGAAGATCGTCAGGATCAGGGCCGCGGCCATGCGCGACCTTGTTTCGCCCTTGAGGAAGAAGGTGGTCCACACCAGCATGCCGATGAAGATCAGCGGGGCCAGGATGGTCAGGCCGTATTCGACCACCTCATGGCGCTGCAGCAGCATCCAGGTCGGAATGACGGCCACGACGCCGCCGATCGAGAAGAGGGCGCCGTAGGGAATGCCGAACAGGCCACGCTGGCCCTCCGCCTCGGGCGGCGGTCCGGCCTTACCCTCCAGCCACGGCTGACCGATCTGGAAGACGATCAGGCCCAGCAGCATGCCGAAGCCGGCGAGGCCAAACCCGTAGGCCCAGCCATAGGTCAGGCCGATCCAGCCGCAGAGCGTCTTGGCCAGTACCGACCCCAGGTTCACCCCAACATAGAACCAGGTGAAGCCTGCGTCCCGGCGCGGGTCGCCCTGTTCGTACAGGGCCCCCACGACGTTGGAGATATTGGCCTTCAGGAAGCCGACCCCGACCACGATCAGGGCCATGGCCAGAAGCACCGTGGCCTCGCCCGCTCCGTCGCGCTCGACGCGCTGCTCGTATTGGTCCAGCGGCGTCACGGCCGGGAAGGCGCTGTCCAGAGCCGGATCGCGCGTCATGCCTTCGGCCGAGAACTCGATCTCCACCCGCTCGTCGCCCAGGACGGCGAACTGCTGGCGGTTCTCGTCGCGCCCGACGGTCTCGACGGCCCACTCCTGGCCGCCGACCGTGATGAACTGACGTCCGCCCGAGCCCTCGAAGGCCATGGCGAAGTGACCGGCCACCAGGAACAGCGCCCCGATGGTCACAGCCTTTCGGGCCCCCAGCCATTTGTCGGCGATCACCCCGCCGACGATCGGCAGCAGGTAAACCAGCGCCGCATAGGCCGCGTAGGTCGCCGAGGCCTCGGCCTGATCCATCAGGAAGTGCTGAACCAGGAACAGGACCAACAGGGCCCGCATGCCGTAGTAGGAGAACCGCTCCCACATCTCGGCGAAGAACAGGACGACCAGCCCCCGCGGGTGGCCAAAGATCGTCTTGCGGCCGCTGTCAGCCGTCTGGTTCGTATCCGTCACTCAGCATCCTCCCGATACAGGGCGGGCAATCGAGCGGATTAGGGACGTTTAGGCAAGCTTTTCGCCGTCACCCCGGACGAGCCCCCTCGGGGTGACGCAGGGACCTCGACGCAGCGCCTTGTCCCGGATAAGCCTCAGGACTTCTCGGCGCCCTCGATCGGCACGCCATAGAGCTCCAGCTTGTGGCCGATCAGGCGGTAGCCGAGGCGTTCGGCGATCGCGGCCTTCATGGCCTCGATCTCGGCGTCGAAGAACTCCACGACCTGGCCCGTGCGGGTGTCGATCAGGTGGTCGTGGTGGTCGTCGCCGGCCTCTTCATAGCGGCTGCGGCCATCGCCGAAGTCGTGGCGCTCGACCACCCCGGCCTCTTCGAACAGGCGCACCGTGCGATAGACGGTGGCGATCGAGATATGCGGGTCCTGGGCCGAGGCGCGCCGGTACAGCTCCTCCACGTCCGGATGGTCGTGGGACTCGCCCAGCACCCGGGCGATGACACGCCGTTGTTCGGTCATGCGCATGCCGCGCTCGATGCAGAGCTTTTCGATCCGGTCCATGGGGGCGGACAATAGGCCCGCCCGGTGACGCTGAAAAGTCAGTGTGACAACTTGCGAACCAGAAGCAGGGCGTCCACCGCCGCCCCGGTCTCGCGGGGGTAATAGCCGCGCCTGCGCCCGGCCGGCTCGAAGCCCGTTCGCCGGTACAGCGCCAAGGCCGCAGCATTGTCCTCGGCGACCTCCAGAAACATCTGTTCGGCGCCCAGATTCCGAGCCACCAGGGCCGCCGCCTCAACCAGTCTATGGCCCAGTCCGCGACGCCTCTGTTCGGGCCGGACCGCCAGGGTCAGGATCTCGGCTTCGCCCGCCACCGTCCGGATGAGGATGAAGCCATCGCCGTCGCCCAGGGCCTCGACCCCCGTCTGGCCGCACAGGCCCTCGAAGGTCGCCGCATCCCAGGGCCGGTCGAAGGCCGTCGCATGGACCTCGGCCAGCAGCGCGGGCGTCATGGATCTACGCCGCCCGGCAGCTTGGCGTCCGGCGCTCTCAAATAGACCGGTTCGGGCCGGTGGGTCTCCGGATCGGCCCCGGCCGCCAGCCGCGCGACAGCCACAGGGTCGGCCCCGGCGCGCGCATCCACCCCGGCCCCAGGCCACAGGTCGCGAACCAGATCGACGCCCGGTCCCGCCACCCAATCCGGCGCGGCCTGCGTCCCCAGGCTCTCCAGCGTCACAGCCTCCGAGGCGCCCGACGGACGATCACCCTCGAAACGGCGGACATAAGCCTGGCCCCGGCGCGCATCGATCAGCACCAGGCCCGCACCCGCGCGCCCGGCCGAGGCCACCATGGCCTCCAGACTGTCGATCCCGACCACCGGCCGGTCCAGCGCCAGGCCCAGCCCCTTGGCGAAGGCCAGTCCGACCCTTAGTCCGGTGAAGGACCCCGGGCCGACCGTCACCCCGATCCGGTCGACGGCGTCAAAACCGATCCCGGCCTCGGCCATGATCTCGGCGACCAGCGGCGCCAGCCGTTCCTGATGGCCCTGCTGCATCGGCTCGGCCCGGCTGGCCAGAACGCGCGCGTCCTCGACCACCGCCGCCGAGCAGAGGCCGAGCGCCGTATCGATGGCCAGGACGATCAGGGCCGCGTCCAGACGAAGGCGGCCAGACGCGCCCGGCCGTTCAGGGTCGTCGGATCCGGCATTTCGGCGCGGCTCCAGTTCGGCACGGCCAGCACATAAGCCAGGTTCGGCGCATCCGCCTTGCGGCACACCGGCTGGCCGACGAAGCGTCCCTCGCCCATTTGACAGTCTGCTGCGGTCAGCCCCAGATCAGGCCAGGCCGCCATCAGGGCCTCGCCGCCGGGACCGGTGAAGGCGCCGCCCGAAACCATGACCTGACCGACGTTTCCGTCACCCCCGCCCTGAATCTCAAGCGCGGTTTCCTGCGGGCCGATGACGGTGATGATCGGGGTGGGCTGGCCGTCTCCGTGCAGGAACTCGGCCCGGACCTCGCCCTCAGGATAGAGGGCACGGATCGCCTCGGCGTCGAAGGGCGTATCTGCGGTGATTGCTCCGACCCCCGCGCCGGACACGGCGCTGACGTCCACGGCCGGGGCGGGCGCCGCCGGTTCGGCGGCCCGCGCGTCCGCAGGCTCCTCGCCTTGGGGCGATCCCGGCTGGCAGGCCGCCAGCAGGGCGAGGGCGGGCAGGAGGGCGTATCGGCACATGGCGGGGGTCCTTGTCAGAGGGTCTGCTCGACCGCGGTCACCTCGGGCACATAGTGCCGCATCATGTTCTCGACCCCGGCCTTCAGGGTCGCCGACGACGACGGACAGCCCGCGCAGGCGCCCCTCAGATGCAGCCACAGCACCCCGCTTTCGACCTCGAACCGGTCGAACAGGATATCGCCGCCGTCCTGGGCCACGGCCGGGCGGATGCGGCTATCCAGCACCGCCTTGATTTCTGCAACGATCTCGGCGGCCTCGCCCTCATAGATATCTTCGGCGCCGCTTGAGGCCTCGCCGCGCATCAGCGGCTGGCCCGAAACGAAATGGTCCATGATGGCCGCCAGGATTCCCGGCTTCATCTCATCCCAGCCGGGACCGTCGGCCGCGCGCGTCACGCTGACGAAATCTTCGCCGAAGAAGACGCCCGCGACGCCCTCCTGCTGGAACAGGCCCTCGGCGAGCGGCGACGCCGCCGCCTCGTCGATGGTCCTCAGATCGACCGGCCCGGCCTCCGAGACCTTGCGGCCCGGCAGGAACTTCAGGACGGCGGGATTGGGTGTCTGCTCGGTCTGGATGAACATGTCCGCGAGATAGGCCCTGAACCGGCCATTTGGAAGGCGCTGCTCTCCTCTGATCCCCATTCCCTTCCCTTGGGGCGCCCTGCTAATCCGCATCATCCGTTTGGGAGACGGCTGACATGAGAGATCTCGAGACCTTCCGCGCGGAGACCCGCGCCTGGCTGGAAGAGAACTGCCCGCCCGAGGTTCGCGGGCCCGGCACCAGCGAAGACGAGGCGATCTGGGGCGGCCGCAACGCCGTCTTCAAGACGCCCGGCCACAAGCTCTGGATGGAGCGGATGGCGGCTCGCGGCTGGACCGCGCCGGAATGGCCGAAGCAATACGGCGGTGGCGGCCTGTCCCGCGAAGAAGCCAAGGTGCTGGCCTCCGAGCTTCGTCGCATCAAGGCTCAGCCGGCCCTGAACAGCTTCGGCATCTGGATGCTCGGCCCGGCCCTGCTCCAGTTCGGGACCGAAGAGCAGAAGCTGAAGTTTCTGCCCGAGATCGTCCGCGGCGAAATCCGCTGGTGTCAGGGCTATTCCGAGCCGGGCGCCGGCTCCGATCTCGCCGGGCTCCAGACCCGCGCCGAGGACAAGGGCGACCACTGGATCGTTAACGGCCAGAAGATCTGGACCTCCTACGCCGACAAGGCGGACTGGATCTTCTGTCTGGTCCGCACTGATCCGGACGCCCCCAAGCATCTGGGCATCTCGTTCGTCCTGTTCGACATGGCGACCCCCGGCGTCACGACCCGTCCGATCACGCTCATCTCGGGCAAGTCCCCCTTCTGCGAGACCTTCTTCGACGACGTCCGCGTCGAGAAGGAGAACCTGGTCGGCACGCTGAACCGGGGCTGGGACGTGGCCAAGGCGCTGCTGGCTCACGAGCGCACCATGATCGGCGCCATGGGCGAGGTCGGCGCCGGCCGTCCGCTCGGCGAGGTGGCGCGCGATTCCATCGGCTCTGACGATCAGGGCCGGCTGGACGACCCCATGCTGCGCGCCCGTATCGCCGACCTCGACATCGACGCCATCGCCTTCAGGGCTTCGCTCGAGCGGGTCGGCGATCAGGTCAAGGCGGGCCAAGCCCACCCCGCCGTCGCCTCGATGCTGAAATACTACGGCTCGGAACTGAACAAGCGCCGCCACGAGGCCCTCATGGCGGCTGGCGGCATCGACGCCCTGGAGTGGGAAGGCGAGCGCTCGCACAACGGCAAGGCCGCCCGTGACTGGCTGCGCACCAAGGCCAACTCCATCGAGGGTGGGACCAGTGAGGTCCAACTCAACATTCTCGCCAAGCACATCCTCAAGCTGCCGGGGGCCTGATCCATGCCGCTGATCCTGACCGAAGAGCAGGCCATGCTGGCCGAGGCCGCGAACGGCTTCATGGCCGAGCAGGCGCCCGTCGCCCACCTGCGCCAGCTCCGTGACTCAAAGGACGCCGATGGCGTCTCGCGCGACCTGTGGAAGGCCTTCGGCGAAATGGGTTTCGCCGGCGTCCTCATCCCCGAGGAACACGGCGGCTCGGCGCTCGGCGCCGTCGAGGCCGGGGTTGTGGCCCAGGCCATCGGCCGCAACCTGACCCCTTCGCCCTTCCTGTCGACCGGCGTGCTCGCCGCGCGGGCCCTCGCCGAGGGCGGCTCTGACGCCCAGAAGGCCGACTGGCTGCCCCGCTTCGCCGCCGGCGAGGCCATCGCGGCCCTCGCGCTCGATGAAGGCGCCAAGCACCGGCCCCAGAAGATCGAGACCCGCGCCGAGCGCTCGGGCAACGGCTGGAAGCTGAATGGCTCCAAGACCATGGTCGTCGACGGCCATATCGCCGACGTCCTGATCGTCGCGGCCCGGACCGACGACGGCCTTGGCCTTTTCCTGGTCGACCCAACATCATCGGGTGTGAACGTCGAACGGACCGCCATGGTCGACGCCCACAACGCCGCACGCATTGATCTGAAAGATGTTTCGGTCGACGCCGACGCCCTTCTCGGCTCAGCCGACGGAAAGCTCCTTGGTCTTGTCCTTGATCTTGGCGAAAGTGTCGTCGCGGCCGAAATGGCGGGCGCCGCCGGCGCCGCCTTCGACGTCACCATGGCCTATCTGCGCGACCGCAAGCAGTTCGGAAAAGCCATCGGCGAGTTCCAGGCGCTCCAGCACCGCGCGGCCCATCTCTATTCCGAGCTGGAGATCACCCAGGCCATCATCATCAAAGCCCTGCAGGCCATCGATGCGGGCTCGCCCGACGCCTCCATGCTGGCCTCGGTCGCCAAGGCGCGCGCTGGAAAATCAGGGGAATTGGCTGTCCAGGAGGCGGTCCAGATGCACGGTGGCGTCGGCATGACCGACGAGTTCGATGTCGGCCTCTACATGAAGCGCATGCGGGTCGGCTGCGAGCTGTTCGGCGACTGGAGCCACCACGCCGAGCAACTCGCCCGCGCCCAAGGCTACTAGTATCGACCGGGCTCGCCTCGGGGCGGATTTGCCGCTAGAGGCGCGCCATGACGCAAGCGCCCGACACCGCCGCCCGCCGACTCGTTGAGACCCTCCTCGCCAACGGCGTGGACCATGTCTTCTGCGTGCCCGGCGAGAGCTACCTCGCCGTCCTCGATGCGCTGCATGACGTGCGCGACCGGATCAAGCTGGTGATCTGCCGCCATGAGGCCGGCGCCGCCAACATGGCCGAGGCCTACGGAAAACTGACCGGCAAGCCTGGCATCTGCATGGTCACGCGCGGACCGGGCGCGACCCACGCCTCGATCGGGGTCCACACCGCGCATCAGGACTCGACCCCGCTGATCCTGTTCGTAGGCCAGGTGGGCCTGGCGGATCGCGGCCGCGGCGCCTTTCAGGAGGTCGACTACCGCGAGGTCTTCGGCGGTCTGGCCAAATGGGCGACCGAAATCGAAAGCCCGGAGCGCACCACCGAGATCGTCGAGCGCGCCTTCGCCACCGCCCTCCAGGGCCGGATGGGCCCGGTTGTCGTGGCCCTCCCGGAAGACATTCTGCGCGCGTCGGGCGGCCCCTCGCCCGTACGGCCGGTTGAGCCGGCGCGGGCGGCGCTGGACCCGGCCATCCTCGCCAGGATCCGCGACCGCCTAGGGGCCGCCGAACGGCCCATGATCGTTCTGGGCGGCTCCGGCTGGACTGAAGACGCCGCCGACCGCCTCGCGGACTGGGCGGAGCGCCTCGGCCTACCGGTCGCGCTGTCGTTCCGGCGCAAGGATCTGATCGACAACCGCCGTCCCTGCTATGCGGGCGACCTGGGCCTCGGGCCCAATCCGAAGCTGATCCAGCGGATGAAGGACGCCGACCTAATCCTCGCCATCGGCGCCCGCCTCGGCGAGAATCCGACGCAGGGCTACAGCCTCCTTGACCGGGCCCGGACCGGCGACACCCTGGTCCACATCCATCCCGGGCCGGAAGAGCTGAACCGCGTCTGGCCGGCCGCCATCGCGGCAGCTGCCGATGTCTCGCTGGCGGCTCAAGCCATCACAGGCCTTGAGCCGGGCCGCGTCTGGTCCCACGGGCCTGAGGCCCACGCCGCGTTCGAGGCCTTTATCCAGCCGGTCACCGTCACCGGCGCTGTCAATATGAGCGAGATCATGCGCGTCCTGCGCGACGTCCTTCCGGACGACGCGATCGTGACCAACGGAGCCGGCAACTTCGCCGCCTGGCTCCACCGCTTTTTCCCTCATCAGGGACCGAAGACCCAGTTGGCCCCGACCTCGGGCGCCATGGGCTATGGCGTCCCGGCCGCCGTCGGCGCCGCCATCGTCCAGCCCGGCCGCACGGTCGTGAACGTGGCCGGCGACGGCGATTTCATGATGACCGTCCAGGAACTGGCGACGATTCGCCAGTACGGCGCCCGCGCCGTCTTCGTCGTCGTCGACAACGGCGTCTACGGTACCATCCGCATGCATCAGGAGCGGGACTATCCCGCCCGCATCTCGGGCACCGACCTGAAGAACCCCGACTTCGCAGCCCTCGGCCGCGCCTTCGGTCTGGACGCCTGGCGGGTCGAAACTACCGCCGACTTCCGCGCCGCGCTGGACGCCGCGATCGCGGCCCCGAACGGCGGGTTGATCCACCTGATCACCTCGGCCGAGGACATCGCACCCGGCCGCACCATCACCCAGCTGCGCGGCGGCTGATCCCTAGTCGGCCAGCGGCGCTTGGGGCTCGCGGTGGCCCGTCGGAACCGCCCTGGCCTTGCGGCCCAGCAGCCGGCGCAGCCAGCCCGAAATGTCGTCCACGATCGTAAAGATCGGCGGGATGAACAGCAGGGACAGGAAGGTCGAGGAAATCAGGCCGCCGACGACCGCGACGGCCATGGGCGAACGGAACTCCACATCGGCGCCCCAGCCCGCGGCCACCGGCAACATGCCCGCGCCCATGGCGAAGGTGGTCATGATGATCGGCCGCGCTCGCTTGTGGGCCGCGTCCATGATCGCGTCCCAACGGCTCATCCCGTTGCTCTCGGCAATGATGATGTAGTCGACCAGCAGGATCGAGTTCTTGGCCGCGATCCCCATCAGCATCAGGAAGCCGATGAGGCTCGGCATCGAGAAGCTGGACTGGGCCACGATCAGGGCGACGAGGCCGCCGCCGATCGCCAGCGGCAACGAGGCCATGATGGTGATCGGATAGGTGAAGCTTTTGAACAGCAGCACGAGAACCGCATACATGAGCAGCAGGCCGGAGCTGAACGCGATGGCGAAGCCGACGGCCAGCTCCTGCATGAACTCGGCATCACCGGCGGGGGTCTGGCGCACCCCGTCCGGAAGGTTCTGGACCGACGGCAGTTCGTTGACGAGGCGGGCGGCCTCGCCGCTGACGATGCCGTCCAGTTCTGCGGTGATGGTGGCGATCCGGGCCCGGTCCTGACGGCTGATGGCCGCCGGGCCGGCGCCGAAGTCCACGTCGGCCACGGCGCTGATCGGCACGCTCTGCCCGCTGTTGGTCGGCACACGCAGGTTCTCTATCACCGAGAGATCTTCCCGGGCCGCCTCGGTCAGCATCAGGCGGATCGGCACCTGCCGGTCACCCAGATTGTACTTGGGCAGGTTCTGTTCGACGTCGCCGATGGTGGCGACCCGCACAGTCTGGCTGATCGAGCCCACCGAAACGCCGGCCAGGGCCGCCTGGTCGGGACGCGGCGTGATCAGAATCTCCGGACGCGCGATGGCGGCGGTGTTCACGACATTGGCCAGACCGGGAACGGTGCGCATCTCGGCCTCGATCGCCCGCGCCGCCTCGTTGAGCAGCTCGCCGTTGTCGCTGAGGATCGAGAAGGAATACCGCGTGCCGTCCGAAGGACCTCCACCCTGTTGGGCGGCCCCGGCGCCGATCCGCGCGCCCGGGATATCGTGGAACTGGTCCACCATGGTCCGCTGGAATTCCTGCTGGGTGAGCGAACGCTCGCCTGGCTCGACCATGTCCGCATAGACGTTGGCCTGGTTCGGCGACTGCCCGCCGACCGCCGCATAGACGGAGGTCACCTCTTCGCGCTCGGACAACTCCCGCGTCACGCGCTGGACGATGGCGTCCGTCTGGCGAAGCGTGGCGCCCGGCGGCAGTTCCACCGACCAAGACGCCCGGGACTGGTCGGCCGACGGAATGAACTCGAACTGCAGCATCATGGCGCTGGCCACGATCGATCCGATGAGCGCCACGGTGCCCATGAGGAACACCTTCCAGCGGTTATTCACAGCCCAGGACAGGCCGCGCAGATAGCCGGCCATCCAGAACGGATCCTTGTGCTCGAGGTTCGTGTCACGCCTCAGCATATAGGCCGCCATCAGGGGCGTGATGGTCCGCGCGACCAGCAGCGAGAAGAGCACGGACACGCAGGCCGCGATCGCGAAGGCCTTGAAGAACTGGCCCACGATGCCGGGCATGAAACCGGTCGGCGCGAACACAGCCACGATGGTCGCCGTCGTCGCCACGACCGCAAGGCCGATTTCGTCCGCCGCCTCGATCGAGGCCTCATAGGGGCCCTTGTTGCCCTGGCGCATGTGCCGGACGATGTTCTCGATCTCCACGATCGCATCGTCGACCAGGATGCCGATGGTCAGCGACAGGGCGAGCAGGGTCACCCCGTTCAGCGACTGGTCCATCGGCGCCATGACGGCGAAGGTCGGGATCAGCGAGAGCGGCATGGCGGTCGCGGCGATCAGCGTGGCGCGCCAGTCCCGCAGGAAGACGAAGACCACGATGACCGCGAGCAAGGCGCCGAGACCCAGCGCCTCCAGCGACGCCAGATAGCTCTCTTCGATATATTCGACGTTTGCCTGGATCTGCTCGATCGTCAGGTCGTCGCGCTCGCTGTCGATGATCGCGATCTCGGCGCGAACCGCCTTGGCCACATCAACTTCCGACGCGTCACGCGAGCGCAGGAAGTTAAAGCTGACGACTTCCTGACCGTTGTAACGGGCCAGACGGCGCGGTTCGGTCCAGCTGTCCTCGACGCGCCCCAGGTCGCCCAGTCGAACGGCGGCGCCGTTGCTGAGCGGGATCAGGGTTTCGCGCAGTTCGTCTATCGAGCTGGCCGAGCCCAGGGTCCGGATCGAGCGCTCGGCGCCCCCCACGGTGACGCGACCGCCGGGAAGATCGTTGTTCACGCCGGTCAGGGCCTGACTGACCTGGGCGGCCGTGACGCCGCGCGCGGCCAGGCGATCGGGATCAAGCTCGACCCGAATTTCGCGATCCACCCCGCCTTGCCGATTGACCTCGCCGACGCCGCCGAGCGCCAGAAGCCGGCGACTGACGTCGTTGTCGATGAACCAGCTGATCTCCTCCGGCGACATCGTCTCGGAGCGAACCACGTAGGTGATCAGGCTGTTGCCCGTGATGTCGATCCGCTGAACCGCCGGCTCCTGCATGTCCTGCGGCAGGCTGGCCCGCAGGCCGCTCATGGCGTTGCGAACGTCGTTGGTCGCCCGTTCGGTGTCGGTGCCCAGTTCGAACTCGATCGTCGTCTGGGAGACGCCATCGGTGACGCTGGAATAGACGCGACGAACGCCTGACAGGCTCGTGAGGGAATCCTCGATCAGGCGCGTGACCTGGACTTCCATCTCCGACGGCGCCGCGCCGGGTCGCGCCGCGACGACCGCGACCAGGGGGAAGTCGATGTCCGGGTCGTTGTTGACCCGCATGGAGCTGAAACCGACGAAGCCCGCCAGCGTCAGCATGATGAACAGCAGGACGACCGGGATGGGGTTCCGGATCGACCAGGAGGAGATCTGGTTCATGGCCGGGTCCTACTGGGCGGGCGCGATCGTGACGCGGTCCCCGCCACCGAGGAACCCGGCGCCCTCGACCACTACGCGGGCGCCGGCCGCAAGGCCGTCGACGGCGGACGCGTCGTCCCGGCGGGACAGGACCGTGACCGTCTGGAAGTGCGCACGGTTCTCGGCATCGAGTACAAAGACGCCGGCGCGATTCTCGCGATACAGGATCGCCTGCGTCGGCACGACCACGGCCGCCTGGGCGCCCACCTCGATCTGGGCGCGGGCGAACATGCCCGGTCGCAGACCGCCAGCGGACGACAGGGAGATGCGGGCCAGGCCGAGGCGCGTCTGGGCGTCGACTTCCGGGGTCACGATGCGAACCGTGCCCGAGGCGGCGCCGACATCGTCCGAGGAAACCTGGGCGGTCTGGCCGGTGCGGATCAGGCCGATCTCGGTCTCCGGAACCTGGGCGTCCAGTTCCAGTCGGCCGTCACGCACGATGCGGAACAGCTCCGAGCCTGCCTGGACGATCTGGCCACGCGTGACAGAGCGGCTGATGACCAGACCCGATACCGGCGCGCGAATAGCGGCCTGGTTGACGCGCGCCTGAGTCTCGGCCCGCGCCGCGCTGGCCGCATTGACCTGGGCCTGGGCCGTGGCCTGCTGGGCGACCGCGGTGTCGAGGCCGGCCTGCGAGAGGAAGCCGCGCTCGCGCAGCTCCTGGGCGCGGGCCAGGGCGTTGTCCGCCTGGGCCAGCGTCGCCTGGGCCGAGGCCACGGCGGCGTCCTGCTGGCGCAGCTGGGCGCGGAGGAGGGTATCGTTCAACTGGACAAGGACCTGGCCTTGACGGACGTAGCGGCCCTCATCGCTCAACACCGCCGTCGCCGTCAGCCCGCCCGTCTCGGCGCCGACTGGAACCTCTTCCCAGGCTGAAACCGTGCCGGAAGCCGTCACGACCCGATCCAGGCTCTGGACCGTTGCGGTGGCCACCGTGACCGTCTGGGAGGACGCCGAACCACCCGTGGGGCGCGCCTTCTCTTCTCCGTGGCCGCCGCTCAGCAACAGGAAAGCGACCACCACAACCGCAACGGCGGCGATGATGATGGCTGCGATCTGCGTGCGGCGGCCGAACCGGGCGCGGCGCGGAGGGCGGGCAGAGTCTTCGAACACGTTAGTCCCCTTTCGTTCCGGCCTTCTAACCGTTGCTACGCGCGTCGCAATCGCAGAAGCGCGACATGAACAAAGCTTAAGCTGAAAGTGTGGCGCCGCTCCCTTTCCTTGGCGTTTGCGGGCGTGCGTGTTAGGGGCCGCGCCCTGCAGGAAAACAAGAATGCCTACGCCCACTGAGCGCATCCGTAACTTTTCGATTGTCGCACATATCGACCATGGCAAGTCGACGCTGTCGGATCGGCTGATTCAGCACACCGGCGGGCTGACGGCGCGCGAGATGACGTCGCAGGTGCTCGACAACATGGAGATCGAGCAGGAGCGCGGGATCACCATCAAGGCGCAGACCGTGCGGCTGAACTACAAGGCCCAGGACGGCGAGACCTATGTCCTCAATCTGATGGACACGCCGGGGCACGTTGACTTTGCGTATGAGGTCAGCCGGTCGCTGGCGGCGTGCGAGGGCAGCATTCTGGTGGTCGATGCTTCGCAGGGCGTGGAGGCCCAGACGCTGGCCAACGTCTATCAGGCGATCGACAACAACCACGAGATCGTGCCGGTCCTGAACAAGGTGGACCTGCCGGCCGCCGAGCCGGACCGGGTCCGGGCGCAGATCGAGGATGTGATCGGGCTTGACGCCAGTGACGCCGTCCTCTGCTCGGCCAAGTCCGGGCTGGGCATCGAGGATGTCCTGGAAGCCATCGTCACCCGCCTGCCGGCGCCGAAAGGCGACCGGGACGCGCCGCTCAAGGCCATGCTGGTCGACGCCTGGTATGACGCCTACCTCGGCGTGGTGCTCTTGGTGCGGGTCTTCGACGGGGTCCTGAAGGCCGGTCAGCGGGTCAAGATGATGCAGTCCGGCTCGACCCATCTGGTCGACCGCGTCGGCGTGTTCCTTCCCAAGAACACCCCGGTCGAGGAGCTGGGCCCCGGCGAGGTCGGCTTCATCACCGCCCAGATCAAGGAGGTCGCCCACGCCGCCGTCGGCGACACCATCACGGATGAAAAGAAGCCGACGTCCGAACCGCTCAAGGGCTTCAAGGAAGTCCAGTCAGTGGTCTTCTGCGGCCTGTTCCCGGTGGACGCCGCCGACTTCGAGGACCTGCGCGCCGCCATCGGCAAGCTGAGGCTGAACGACGCCTCCTTCACCTATGAGATGGAAAGCTCGGCCGCGCTCGGCTTCGGCTTCCGCTGCGGGTTCCTGGGCCTCTTGCACCTGGAGATCATCCAGGAGCGCCTGAGCCGCGAGTTCAACCTCGACCTGATCGCGACCGCCCCGTCGGTGGTCTACAAGATCGGCCTGAGGGACGGGACCTCGATCGACCTGCACAACCCCGCCGACCTGCCCGACGTGATGCAGATCGACACCATCTCGGAGCCGTGGATCAAGGCCACGATCCTGACGCCCGACGAATACCTCGGCGGCGTCATCAAGCTGTGCCAGGACCGGCGCGGCAATCAGCTGGAGCTGTCCTACGTCGGTTCACGGGCGCTGGTCGTCTATGAGCTGCCGCTCAATGAGGTGGTGTTCGACTTTTACGACCGGCTGAAATCCATCTCCAAGGGCTATGCCTCGTTCGACTATGAGCTGACCGACTACAAGGTCGGCGACCTGGTCAAGATGTCGATCCTGGTCAACTCGGAACCCGTCGACGCCCTGTCGATGCTGGTCCACCGCGCCCGCGCCGAAACCCGCGGCCGCGGCATGGTCGAGAAGATGAAGGAGCTGATCCCGCCCCACATGTTCGTCATCCCGATCCAGGCCGCCATCGGCGGCAAGATCATCGCCCGCGAGACCGTTCGCGCGCTGCGAAAGGACGTGACGTCCAAGTGCTACGGCGGCGACGCCACCCGCAAGAAGAAGCTTCTGGAAAAGCAGAAGGCCGGCAAGAAGCGGATGCGCCAGTTCGGCAAGGTGGATATCCCGCAAGAGGCCTTCATCGCCGCCCTGAAGATGGACGAGGACTGACATGAGAGCCGACCCGGGGACGTTCGAACCCGTCAACCGGGTCGAGGAGCAGCTGGTCGCCGCGGCGACGGGAGACGCCGCCCAGCAGAAGGCCTTCGAGCGCTTCATTCTGGACGAGACCCTCTATGCCGCCACGCCCGAGGCGCGGCCCGAAGGAAGCTTCGTCGCCGAGGCCGGGACGAGCCTTGATCTGATCACCATCAGCCTGGACGACGGTCGGATCGCCACGCCGGTCTTCACATCTCCGCACCGCATCTACGAGACCTTCGGCGACGTCGGCTCGGTCGGCATCCAGGGGCGCGTGCTGTTCGAGATGATCCGGGCCAATCCCGCCCTGCTCAATCCGGGTCAGGCCTATGGGGTGCTGTGGGAACCCGAGACCCTGTCCGGCCTCATCGGCCTGCCTGTCGAGCGTGTGCTGAAGGAGGCGACGCAGATCAGCCTGGGCAGCCCGGCCGAGCCGCCCCATGACCTCATCCAGCGTCTGGGAACCGCCCTTTCCGCCGTGCCCCAGGTCCAGGCGGCCTGGCTGGCGCTGGCCGTGTGGCCCGACACCCAGGAAGAGGCCTGGTACCTCGACGTCAGAACCGCCAGCCCCGACCACGAACCGATCCGCCGCGCCCTGCCCCCCGCCGTCGAAGGCGCCGACATGCAGGGCCGGTTCCTCGACATGGTCATCAACCCCGCCGGCCAGGGGGATGGGATCGGCATCCCGATTGTCGGGCCTTCGAGCGCGGGGCCGCGGCCGCTGGCCGCGAGTGGCCGGAAGAGTTGGCTCAGGAAGCTGTTCGGCTGAGCTTCCCCATCTTGCCATCCCGGAAGCTGCGCAGCAGCTGTCCGGGACAACGCCGTGACTGGGTTGACCTGTCCGAAAATCTCACGCGATAGTTGCGCCCGGAGGGCGGATGCGCGACACAGCTACTGGGTCTATGTCATGGCCAGCGGCCTTTGCGGCTATCTCTATGTCGGTTTGACGAATGACCTTGTCCGCCGGGTCGAGGAACACCGCGCGGGAGCCGTCCACGGTCATTCCCGAGAGCACGCGATCAACCGGCTCGTCTGGTTCGAACAGCACCAGTACGTCGATCAGGCGATCCTGCGCGAAAAGCGCATCAAGCGCTGGCAGCGACCGTGGAAGTTCCGGCTGATCGAGGAGAGCAATCCGCGCTGGCTGGACCTCTATGGGACGCTGGTGGTGGATCGGTTGCCGGAAACGCTCGTGGATGATCCCGCCGTTGTCCCGGACAGCCGCGATGCGGCTTCCGGGATGACAAACGGGAGCGGTGTCGAATTGGCCGAATGGGTTGCACTTGTCGACGCTGCGATGAAGCGGGACTGGTGCATCAACACGGCGGATGCGGGGTTGTCAGATGGGGAGTTGCACCGGCTCTGGAGCGACGGCGAGGAGCCGGAGGCCTTCGTAGCTTGGTTCGCGGAGAAGCATGATCTGATCAGGTTTGAGCGGAGGCAGCGTTAGCCAAAGCCTGCTCGCCAAGTTTCCGTCTGCAACCTGACGGACCTCTCCAGCGGCGGCCGAAGCTCGAACAGTTTGAGCGTCGCCGACGCATCGTAGAGCCGGTAGAGGCGATAGCGGTCTGGCTCCTCCTCGCTGAACGCGCGCTCGTTGCGACTGAGGAAGAAGTCGGTGCGCGAGCCGCCCCGCGTCGTCTTGACCTCGATAAAGCGTTCGCGCCCGTTCTCCTCGAAGGAGCGAATATCGTAGCCGGTCCCGTCGCCGCGCTCCTGACTGGTCCACTCGACTTTGCGGGCAAGATCCGATCGATCAGCCGCGATGAGGCGGGCCCTTTCAGCGTGGAAGACGTGCCGCTCGCCGGAAAGGCCGAGACGGCGGTTCGCCGCATCCCGCGCAGCGGGGTCGAACTTGCGCACGAGGCGCTGAAGGGCGGCGGGACGGGCCTTTGCAGCGTCCGCTGAAGGCGGCTGTTCGAAGAAGAGAGGGACGGATACGCCCCCTCCTCCATCGAAGACGGTCTGCTGGGGGGCGGCGAATCCCGGCGCAACATGTCCGGTGTCCGTGCCACGGTCAGAGCGCCCCATGGGACGGTCAGGAGCGGGCAAGAGCCGGGCGTCACCAATCGACCATGCCTGGTCGTGAGCGGTGAGATAGCGGTCGATAGCTGGAAAGATGGCGGCCTGATAGTTCGACAGCGCCCTGTACCCGCGGACGGTCGGCAGGCCCAATTCGGTGACCACCGCCGAGATGTTCATGTGCTTGAACTCGACCGATTTGTGCGAACGGCCCGTGACGTCTTCCAGCGCACGAGCCCGGTGCGCCTTGACGAAGGGCTCGTCGGCGGCGTCGAGCGCCAGCATGGCGAAGTAGTCGGCGACGATGGCGTCCAACTCGTCGTCGGACCAATCCGTGCCGATCTTGGATGCGTCGATCAATGGCCCCCTCCTGGCTGGATGGTAGGCTGCATTCCCTTCACTTGTCATCCCGGCCGAAGCGGAGCGGAGGGCCGGGACAACGGGGGGACAGGCTGCCGACGCCCAGAGGCGGGGGCGTTGTCCCGGACAGCCGCCTTGCGGCTTCCGGGATGACAAGAGGATGGAAAATGCTCGCTTCGAACGGGCGCCTGAGGCTTCCCCGGATCAAGTCCGGGGTCGACCCCTCATTCGACGCGCTCCGCGCACCACCTGCTCAGCGTCCGCGCTGACCTTTTGATCCCACAAGGCGAGAGAACGGGCGTTCAGGGCTTCCGAAACCACCCTTCATCCCCGCCCTCCGCGCGCCGTCTATCGTGCGCCGCATGAAAGCCACCACCGAAGCCCCAGCCACCCACTACCGCCTTGCGCCCGAGACTTGGGAGCTGGCGATTGAGGACTATCGAAACGGCGCTTCGGCCAAGGAGGTGGGGGCCAAGTGGAAGGTCTCGGCCTCGTCAGTCTATCGCCATGCCGGCGAGATGGGGGCGGGCAAGCGGGCCGTTGGTGACGCGCGGGCGCGGGCGCATGCGCGGATGGTCGAGGAGGAGGAGGCGTCGCTGAGGGCGCTGAATCCGGTGGGGTCGCGGGCGCTGAAGGGGCTGTTTTCGCCGGCGCGGGCCAGCGAGCCGGACGCGGACGATCCGCATGTGCTGATGCGCACGGCGATCCTGGCCTCGGGGCGGGCGATGACCGGGCGGCTCTGGGCCGAGGCCAAGGCCCTGGCGGGGCTGGCGGAGAGCTATGGGCGGCTGAGCGAGAAGCGGGCGGGGGGCGGAACGATCCGGACCGTGAACGACGTGCCGCTGGATGTGATCGTGGAGATGTGGATCAACCCCTGGAGCTACAAGGAACGGCTGCGGCTGCCGGACCATGCGGACGAGAGCCATCCCGACCAGATCGCGCGCCGGCGGTACTGGGCCTACGAGGAGAAGTGGGAGGGGCTCATGATGGAGGCACAGGAGTCGCGCGAGGCGCGGCTGCTCAAGGAGGCGCGCGAGACGGCGCAGGCAGAGCTAAAGGCCGAGACCGAGCAGGCCGGCGAAGAGACGCGCGCGGCAGCGCCGCGGGATGAGCCGCCGGAGGCCCCGGATTGGACCCCGCGGGTGTCAGGCGGCTAGGCTGGCGCCCGATCACACGCAAGACGGGGGGCGGGATCGCATGGAGAGCTCACAGCATCTGCTGGTCCTGACGTCGATCATCCTGGGGTTCGGCATCATGGAGCTGATGAACGGGGCGCGGACGGCGGCGATGGGCCGGGCGGCGGTCGGGTGGACGCCCTATCTGGCCGGGCTGCTGGTGCTGATCGCCCTGGTGCAGTTCTGGTGGTACGCCTTCATCGTGGCCGAGCGCGGCGGATGGAGCGGCAACTTCTTCGTCTTCGCGGCCAGCCTGGCGCCGCCGACGTTGCTGTATCTGTCGGCCTCTTCGATCTTTCCGGAACGGGGGGGCGGACGCCGAGGCCGCGGCCGGGCACTATATCGCCAACCGGCGCTTCATCTGGCTGCCGCTGGTGGTGTTCGAGGGGCAGAACCTGATCGAGTCGGCGGCGAACCTGGGCACGGTGAATCCGGCGCACCTGTTCCACGTGGCCTTCATGCTGATCGCCGGGGTGCTGGCGTTTTCGATCGTGCCCCGGACCCATCGGGTCGGGGTGGGGCTGATGCTGCTGATGGCGGCGGTGTTCATCGCCGCCTTCAGCCTGAGGCTGGGATAGGGCGGCCAGCGGGTCTGGCGGAACGCTGGCCCGCACAGACACCCTGCAGACGGGGGCAATCGGACTAGAGCAGCTCCAGGCCGCGGGCCTGGACGCCGGCCTTCACCACATCGACGATCGCCCGGATGACCGGAAAGTGGGCGGCCTCGTCCGTGATCGCGACCGAACAGGCGGAGCGGTATCGCCGCGGAAGCGGCAGGATCACGAAGTCTCCTCGCCTGATTTCCTCCGCGAAGAGGAAGGGCGACGCCAGTGCGACGAAATCCGTTCCTGCGATCAGGGCCTTGGCGCAGTCCATGTCGGAGGTGCGCACCGTGGTGAAGATCTGCTCGGCCCCCGGCGGAAGCCCTTCGGTGAAGAAGGGCGCATAGGTCTTGTAGCGAACGGTCGAGACGTGCGGGTATTCCAGGGCGTCGACCCACTCCAGCTCGCTGCGTCCGGCGAGCGGGTGACTGGCCCGAACGATAGAGGCGCCCGGCTCTTCGAACAGCGGGATCACCTGCATGCCGGGGAAGTCCAGAAACGGGCTGAAGTGGCCCACCACGATGTCGAACTGCCGTTCGGAAAGACGGTCATACAGCTCGTCGGAGGCCAGCACGTCGAGATCGAGGTGCAACTGGGGGAAACGAGCCAGGATCTCGGTGACCAGGCCAGGCAGCAGAACCACCTTGGCGCCCGGTCCGACCCCCATCCTGACGCGGCCCACTTCGCCGCCGGCCAGCAGCGTGATCTCGCGATCCAGCCGATCGGTCCAGCGCAGGATTTCCCGGGCGCGGTCGGCGATGTGGAGCGCGAAAATGGTCGGCGTCGCCGACCCCCCACGGCCTCGGTGGAAGAGGACCTGACCCAGCTGATCTTCCAGTCTGGCCAGGGTCTTGCTCAGGGTCGGTTGCGATATGCGCAGCGCCTGGGCGGCCCTGCCGATGCTGCCGCGTTCGCAGATCTCGAGCACGAGACGAAGGCGATGGATATCCATGGCTTGCCTCCCAGGTTGAGGCGGAAGTCATAGACTGCGTCTATGACTCCAAGGAAGACATATCTCTTTTCACCCGGGCCCGCGTCCAACCATCCTTCCGGACAAAGGAAGGCGGAACGACCGCCTCCAACATCCGGGGGAATCCATGTCAGTGGTCAAGCATCTCGCGTTCACGTCCGCGTCCATCATCGCTCTGGCCGGGGCCGGTTCCGCCTTGGGGCAGGATCTCGGTCAGCCGGAGACGACCGTCGACGAGATCGTCGTCACGGCCCAGAAGCGGGCGCAGGATATCCAGGACGTGCCGATTTCGGTGGTGGCCATCAGCGGCGACACGCTGGAGGACGCCAACATCGAGCGGGTCGCAGATCTTCAGACCCTGGCGCCCAGCCTGATGGTGACGCGCGGGACCCAGATCGCGAACCAGCGCATCCAGATCCGGGGCGTCGGGAGCGCCGGAAACTCCGGGATCGAGCCGAGCGTCGGGCTGTTCCTCGACGGCGTCTACATCGCGCGCCCCGCCGCCCTGCTCGGCAATCTGGTCGACGTCGGAAGCGTCGAGGTTCTCCGCGGCCCGCAGGGCACCCTGTTCGGCCGCAACACGACCATGGGCGTGATCAGCGTCAACAGCCGCCTGCCGGAGTACGCCACCTATTTCGAGGGACAGGCGAGCTACGGGAGTTTCGACTCCGTCGGCTACCGGGCCCTGGCCAATCTGTCGCTGGGCGACGCCCTGGCGTCGCGGATCGTGGTCGCGGGCTCCAGGACCGATGGTCCGGCCTGGAACGCCAGGGCGAACGACACGGTTGGCGAGCGCTCGGACTTTCTGGTTCGCGGGAGCCTGCTCTGGGACATCACCGACCGGCTTCGCTGGGTCGGCCGGGTGGATCACCAGCACATCACCGGCGACGGCGCGCCGCACTCCGAGCTGCTGCCTGAAACCCTGACGCCGACGTCGATCGCCAACTTCCGCGCCCGGCTGGATCGCGATGGTGCGGGGCCCGAGGTGGCCGAACTGCCGGACACGACCGACGCCTTCGACGAGCAGCTCTATCATTTCCAGAACGGCAACCTCCAGGACACCCAGGTCGGTGTGACCAGCGACCTGGCCTGGGACTTCGGCGACGGGTGGCGACTTCGTTACATCGCCGGCTATCGCGACTGGCGAAACGTCCAGGCGGAGGGCGACGTCCTGCTGACGCCCTACGACCTCGCGACCCGCAACGCCCGCTTCACCAGCGAGAGCGTCTCACACGAGATCCAGCTGATCTCGCCTGAACGACAGCTCGCTGGCGGCCTGTTCGATTTCGTTCTGGGCCTCTACCGGTTCGACGAGGATTACACGACCTACGAACGCACCGACTTCGGCTTTGACTACTGTGACCGCTTCATCCGTAACGCTCTGCCGGCCCGCCTGGCGGGTTGCCTGGCCGGACCGCTTTACGACGCAGGCAACAATGGGCTGCTTCAGGATGCCGGCAGCTTCGCCGGCTTCGGCGAGGCCGTCTTCCATCTGACCGACAGCTTCGACGTGACGCTCGGCGCCCGTTACACGAGCGAGGAGAAGACCGGATACCTTTATCAGGTCCGCAACAATACGGCAGACCTCCTGCGCGGGCCCGAAACCACCAATCTCTCCTACGACGATGATCAGGCGACCTACCGGGTGGTGGCGACCTGGACCCCGAGCGACGACATTCTGGTCTACGGATCCTATTCCACCGGCTACAAGGCCGGCGGATTCGAGAACGCGCCCTCGACCACGCCCCTCGGCCAGAACCGGATTTTCAATCCGGAGACCAACGAGAACTGGGAGGCGGGCGTGCGCACGGCATGGCTGAACGGCGCGCTGGTCATCAACGGCACGGTCTATCGGACCGACATCGAGGACTTTCAGGTGAGGTCCTGGGACGGGCTGCGGTTCCTGACCCGCAACGCCGCCAACCTGAGACAGCAGGGCGTGGAGATCGAGGCCCGCTGGCAGGCCACCGAAAATCTGTCGACGATCGTGTCCGCCGCCTATCTGGACTCCGAGTACCTGTCCTATCCGAACGCTCCGAACCTGCCCGGCTTCGGCGGCACCCAGGATCTCAGCGACGAGCGGGCGCCCTGGACGCCGGAATGGCAGGGCGTCTGGACCGTCAACTACGCCGACTACCTGCCCGGCGGCTGGGAATGGTCTGTCCGCAGCGACCTCTATTTCGTGACGGACCAGAACGTCGGCGGCGACGGCAACAATCCCGACGCCGTTCAGTCCGGCTACCAGCTCTGGAACGTGCGCCTCGGCCTGACTGATCCGCAGAGCCGCTGGGACCTGTCGCTGTATGCGCAGAACCTCACGGACGAAGACTACTGCACGAGCATCTTCGTCCAAGCCTACGACGGCCCGTTCGGGCTAAGGAACGCCGCCACGGGCGCGACGGCTCTGCGGTGCACGGTGGGATCACCGCGGGTCGTGGGCGCGGAGATCCGGGCGTCCTTCTAGCGGCCGCCCGCGACTGGATAATCTTCGGGCAAGAGGCCGGATCGCGCGTCGGTCAGACCTCGCCTGATATGCTCCAGCCATGGCCCGGGTTCGCAATTTCGACCATGGACCCCCATATGGGTTCCACTCAAGCCGTCACACGGATGTCCTGAGATGGACCGCGCGCCCGCGGTCGCGGCAGGAGACGCCCATGATCGAAGAGAGTTTTGTCCGACTGTACGCCCGCGATTTCGTGATGCTGTCGGTCAGGTCCGAGCAGGGCCAGAACGTCCAGGCCCTGCGCGAGCGCAAGGTGGTCGACGCCCGCAGCCACGCCCAGGTGATGGACGCCCGCAAGGGATCGGATCATCTTGCGGCGCTGACGGTGCGGGTTCGCGAGGAGGCCACGCGGTTCGACGACCGGGGCCTGCAGGCCGGGACGGACCCGGTCGAGGCCGCCCAACGCCGGCGCATCTTTCTGAACGCCGTGGCCGATGAGCTGGCCGAGGCGGGCGACGTAGAGAAAAACGCCCTGGCGTCATCGCTGCAGTTGGCGCCAATCGGCCGGCGGACCGCTCGCGCCTGACGGCGACGCCACGAGGGAGAGGCCCATGGCCGCTGAGGGGCGCGCGCCGCGACTGGCGGTGCTGATCGACGCCGAGAACGCCACGCCGCGCATCGCCGAGGCGCTGTTCACGGAAATCGCGACCCTGGGCGAGGCCTCGGCGCGGCGGATTTATGGCGACTTCGCCTCGAACCAGATTCAGGGCTGGACGCGGGTGCTGGCGCGCTTCGCCATCCAGCCCCAGCAGAACTTCGCCAACACCAAGGGCAAGAACTCGGGCGACATCGCCCTGGTCATCGACGCCATGGACCTGCTGCATTCGGGACGGTTCGACGGCTTCTGCCTGGTGTCTTCGGACGCCGACTTCACCCGCCTGGCCTCGCGGATTCGCGAGGAGGGGGTGGACGTCTATGGCTTCGGCGAGCGCAAGACGCCCGAGAGCTTCCGCCAGGCCTGCACCCGGTTCATCTATACCGAGAACCTGATCGCCCCCGCGGCCAACGAGACCGAGGCGGCCACGCCCGGTCGTGCGGCCACGCCCACGGGCAAGAAGAAGCCGGCCGAGGCCGCCCGCCTGATCGCGAGCGTCATCGCCGACATGGATGAGGACGCCGACGGCTGGGTTGCCGCCGGCGGGATCGGCAACCGGTTGAGGAACGCCTATCCGGACTTCGACCAGCGAACCTACGGCTTCGCCAAGCTGTCGGACCTGATCCGGGCCACGGGCCGCTTTGAGCTCGCGGCCGGGACGGGCGGTGCGCTGAGGGTGCGCGACAAGGCCTAGGGCTGAACGTCGCCGCCGGCGCGCTCGGCCATCCGGCGCAAGGCGATGGCGCCTCTCAGGCCGGTGATGTGCAGCACCAGCGCGAGCGCCGCCTCGGCCGCCATGACGGGAAAGAACCACGCCGGGACGCCCGTCATCTGGGGCCCGGGCGTCGGCATGGGCGTGCCGTCGGCCATGACGACGGGCGCATTCGCGAGCGTGGCCGCCATCATCATGTTCATGAGGTGACCGAACAGGCCCAGCGCCGCCACGACGATGAAGACGATCGGAATCCAGCGCGTCGGCTTGCTCCATTGCACCCCCGCCAGCGCCACGAAAACGATGGCGAAGACGATGATCCAGACCACCGACTGCAGGATCATGCCCGGCATCATCGCCTCCATCATGGCCGACTGCATCTCGAGAGCCTCGGGCGCGGCGTCGGGCCCCATGGACGAGGTGAAGCCGTCCATGAACTCCTGCATGGCGGCGATGGTGCGGTCACGGTTCACCCAGATCAGCAGGCCTTGAATCAGGCCGGTCAGGGCGCTGAGCCAGAGTGCGAGACTGCTCCAGCGTCCGGCCATCAAGGCCTGCTCGCGGGTAGGGCTGTCGCGCAGCGGATTGGCGGCGGCGAGCCAGGCGGTGACGTTCGGCATGATCAGATCCTCCCGGTTGCAGACCTAGCCCGCGCCGGGCGGGCGCGTCGAGGGCCCGCTACAGCCGGGTGTGGCCTAGGCCCGGGCGCGGGCCGGCAGGAAGCGGCTGTTCCTCAGCAGGATCGCGCTGACGATCGAGACGAGCAGGCCCACGGGGGCGATCTCTACGAACGTCATGGGCAGGCGGTAGAGCGGCGAGCGGTACTGTTCGACGTAGGTCTGCATCTGCGCCTGGAGCTCGCGGTAGGCCTCGCCCGACACGCCGGCGGCGCGCTGCTGTTCCAGATAGGCGGCGGTGTATTCAGGCATGAAGCTGTAGTCCGTCATCGCCAGATAGACCTCCCAGATCAGCACATAGGCCAGCGAGGCGACGCCCGCGATCGCCAGGCCGACGCCCAGCGCAGGCAGAAATTTGATCACACCCCCGTTGTTCTGGTCGCGGTGCTGCTTCACCCCGATGAAGACGGCCGACATGCCCAGCAGCATGATCAGATAGCCCAGCCAGACGCTGCCGTGCGGCTGATCGCCTGAGAAGACGATCGTGCCGATGATGCCGGCGATGATGATCAGGCCCGAGATCAGGCCGTAGACGAAGATGATGCGGGCCATAGCGGCCTCCCCTGGTTGCGTTGCACGGGGAACCTCGCCCCGGCCGCCGGAGCATCCTATCGCCCGAATGGGTGAATTCGACCGGCTGGTCCGCTCAGGGGATGAGATTCAGCTCGCGAGCGCGGGTGACGGCCTCCGTGCGGGTTGCGGCGCCGAGCTTGGCGAAGAGGTTCGCCAGATGGGTCTTGATCGTGTTGGGAGACAGGCCCAGCGACCGGGCGAGCGCCTTGTTGGACTGGCCCGAGGCAAGGGCGGCCAGCACCTTCATCTCCTGACCGGTGAGACCGAGGGATTTCAGCGCGGCGTCGTTGCGCTGGAACTCCGGCCCGTGGCGGCGGGTGGCGACCGTCCAGCCAAGCCACAGGCCGCCCACGGCGAACAGGCCCGCGACGACCGCAACATAATGCTCGGGCGCGATCATTCGCGTGGCCTGCTGCAGCTCGAGCCAGGCCAGAGCGAAGGCGCCCACGGAGAGGACCAGGCCGGCGGTGACCACGGTGCGGATCATGGGGCGATGATGCCCGCCGTCCGCCTCAGGTCAATCAGCGGGCGCGGACGTAGGAGCCCGGGGCCGCCTCGATGGCCTTGAGCTTGCCGCCCTTGCCGGGGGTGCGAGGCTTCACCTTCTCGTCCGTCGCGAGCCAGGCCTGCCATTCGGGCCACCAGGAGCCGGGCTTTTGCTCGGCCGCGACCAGCCAGGCCTCGGGATCCGCCGGATAGTCGGCGTTGGTCCAGTAGCCGTGCTTGTTGGCGGCCGGCGGATTGATCATGCCGGCGTTGTGGCCCGAGCCGCCGAGGATGAAACGGGTCTCGCCGCCGAAGAGGCTGCGGCCGGCGTAGGTGTCCTTCCAGGCCGAGACGTGGTCATCCTTGAGCGCGACGACGAAGACCGGGGTCTTGATGTCGGAGAGGTCGAGCGGCTGGCCGCCGATCTCCAGTCCACCGGGCTCGCGCAGCCTGTTCTGGTTCAGGACCAGACGGCCGTACTGCTTTAGCGTCGCAGCCGGGATGCGGGCGCCGTCGTCGAACCAGGTCAGGAGGTCCGAGGCCCGGCCCTCCTCGCCCAGCAGATAGTGGGCGACCACGGCGTTCCAGATCAGGTCATTGGCGCGGACCGTCGAGAACAGCTTGGACAGGTCGCCGGCCTCCACATAGCCCTTGGCGTCGAGGTATTTCTCAAACGCGTTCAGCTCGCCCTCGCCGGTGAAGACCGCCCATTCGCCGATCGACTTGAAGTCCACGAGCGTGGCGATGAGGGTGGCGGTGGCGACCCGGTCCGACTGACCGGTCTTCGCTAGATACGCCAGCGTCATGGCCGAGAGGGTGCCGCCCAGACAATAGGAGACGAGGTCCAGACCCGTTTCGCCGGTCGCTTGCTCGACGGCGCCGATGGCTTCCAGCACGCCCGAGACGACATAGTCCGACAGATCCTTGTCGGCGTGCGACTTGTCGGGATTGACCCACGAGACGACGAAAACGGTGTGGCCCTGATCGACCAGCCACTTGAGGTAGGAGGCCTTGGGCGTCAGGTCGAAGAGGTAGAACTTGTTGACCAGCGGCGGCACGAACAGCAGGGGCCGCTTGAAGACCTCGTCGGTCGTCGGCGCATACTGGATCAGCTGGAACAGGTCGTTCTGGAAGACGACGGCGCCCGGGGTGGTGGCCATGGTCTCGCCGACCTTGAAGGTGTCCGGCGCGCGGCGCTTGGGCAGACCGTCATTGGTGGCCAGATCGTCCAGAAGGTTGGACAGGCCGGTCATCAGGTTCACGCCGCCGGTCTCGATGGTCTTCTTGACCACGTCCGGATTGGTCATCGCATAGTTGGACGGCGACAGGGCGTTGATGGTCTGGCGCGAGAAGAAGTCGACCTGGGCGCGGGTCTTGTCGTCGAGGTCGGCGCCCTGGACCAGATCGCCGATCTGCTGGGCGGCGAGCAGATAGCTCTGCTTCAGATAGTCGAAGACCGGCTCGTCGCGCCACGCCGGGGCGCTGAAGCGGCGGTCGCCGCGGGCAGGCTCGATGATCGGCTCGGGGGTCTGGCCCATGGCGCGCTCGCCCATGGTGCGCCACAGCGCGGTCCAGTCCTCGAGATTGCGGACGTAGGTCTCCATCAGCCGGCCCGGGTCCATCCACAGGGCGCCGCTGAACGCCATCCAGGCGTTGGCCATCTGCATCGGGTCGTAGGGAAGCGGCTCGCCCTTCAGCGCCTTTTCGGTCTGGGCGCGGATGACGGCGTGGCTGTTCTCGGCCAGCTGTACCAGCAGCTGGCTGACCGTAACCGGATCGGGAAGGCCCGGCAGGGTCTCGAAGACGGATTTCGGGGGAGCGGCGGCGTCCGTCATGTCGGGCAGTCCTTAGGCGGTGAGGCGGTCGAGGCCCTCGCACGGCTGGGGCGCGACGTAAAGGAAGGCGAGGAAGCGGTCAGGATTGGCTTCAGCCCAGTCGGCCGAAGGAGCCTGGGCGGCATCGATCAGGGCCGCCGGCGAAAGCGGGGCGAGGTCGGCGGCGGGGGTCAGGGCGTCGAAGGCCATGGTGCGTCTCGGTTTCCAGCGTTGGAACACCGGCGTCATCTCACGGCGTTATCGCCCTAACCAGAGGAGACATTTCGCAATCGCTGTGCAAAAATCCACATATGGAGCCGGTCGACTGGAACCATCTGCAGGACTTTCTCGCGGTGGCGCGGACTGGACGGTTGACCGCGGGCGCCCAGCGTTTGGGCGTGGATCACACGACCCTGTCCCGCCGCATCGCGGCGCTCGAGACGGCGCTCAAGGCCCGCCTCTTTGACCGGAGCCCGCAGGGCTACGCCCTGACCGCCCACGGTGAGCGATTGCTGGTGCGGGCCGAGGCGATGGAAAGCCTGATGCTGACCGCGCAGTCCGAGGTCGGTGAGGCCGACCTGTCGGTCTCGGGCGTCGTGCGGATCGGGGCGCCGGAGGGCTTCGGCAGCTATTTCCTCGCCCCGCGCCTGCCGGAGCTGGCCGAGCAGCACCCAGAGCTGGAGATCCAGCTGGTGGCCATTCCGGGCGTGCTCAGCCTGTCCAAACGGGAGGCGGATGTAGCGATCACCCTGAGCGCGCCGCGCGAGGGCCGGCTGATCTCCAGGAAGCTGACCGACTATTCCCTGGGACTGTACGGCGCCCTGTCCTACCTCGACACGCGTCCGGCGCTCAGGACCCGGGCCGACATGAAGGACCACCGGTTCATCGGCTATATCGAGGAGCTGCTCTACGCACCCGAGCTGAACTACATGGAGGCGCCGGACGTGGACATCCACGTGGCCTTCAAGAGCTCCAACATGATCGCGCAGCTCCAGGCCTGCGTGGCGGGCGCAGGTCTGGCCGTAATCCCCGATTTCGTGGCCCACGGGCGGCCGTATCTCAGGCGCGTGCTGGACGGTCAGGTCGGGCTGACCCGAGAATTCCATCTGGTGGTCCACGCCGATCTGAAATCGGTTGCACGGGTGCGCGCTGTGACGGACTTCATTACCGAGGCGGTGCGGCGGAGTCGGCGGCTGTTTTCCGCCTAGTCGGCGGCGCCCCGTTCCAGGAACCGCACCGCCGTCAGGACATGGGCCCGCACACCCAGCGGCAGGACGCTCTCGTCGACCTGGAACTGGGGCGAATGGTTCGGCGGGGCGGTCTCGGGATCGTAATTGGGGGTGCCGCCCAGGTGATAGAAGAAGCTGGGCGCGACCTCGCGGTAATAGGCGAAGTCCTCGGCCACTGTGGTGGGGGGCGCGGCGCCATTGATATTGGCCTCACCCGCCGCCTCGCCGAGCGGTCCTGAGGCCCAGGCGGCCAGCGCCTCGTCGTTGTAGGTCAGGGCCGCGTTCTGGGTGAAGGTCACTTCGGCGGTGGCCCCATAGTTTTCGGCCAGATTGTCGATGGCGTTCGTCGCCCGCTCGATCAGGGCCTCGCGGCCCGCCTCGTCGAAGGTGCGCAGGGTGCCCGACAGGACCGAACGGTCCGGAATGATGTTGTAGCGGACCCCGGCGTCGAGCGTGGCGATGGTGAAGACGGTCGGGGTGGTGGTCGGATCGACCGTGCGGGCCGTCAGGGTGTTGATGGTCTGGACGATGTCGGCGGTCAGGGCGATTACGTCGACGCCGCGCCAGGGCCAGGCGCCGTGCGTCTGGCGGCCGGTCAGGGTGATGTCGACACGGTCCGAGGCGGCCATGAAGCCTTGCGGCCGCCACCAGATCTGGCCCGGCGGTCCGGTCACGACGTGTAGACCGAAGATGGCGTCGGGATGCGGATCGTTCAGGGCGCCCTCGGCGATCATCAGGTCCGCGCCGCCCTCCTCGCCGGGCGGGCTGCCCTCCTCGGCGGGCTGGAAGATGAAGACGATCGTGCCGGGCAGGCGATCGCGCATCCCGGCCAGGATCTCGGCGGCGCCCATCAGCATGGCGACATGGCTGTCGTGGCCGCAGGCGTGGGCCACCGGCACGGTCTGGCCCTGATAGGTTGCGGTCGCGGTCGAGGCGAAGGGCAGGCCGGTGTCTTCCAGCACCGGCAGGGCGTCCATGTCGGCGCGCAGCGCCACCACCGGCCCGGGCCTGCCGCCCCTAAGGACCCCGACCACGCCGGTCACGCCGACCCCGGTGCGGACCTCCATGCCCAGCGAACGCAGATGATCGGCGACGAGGGCGGCGGTGCGGACCTCGCTGTTTCCGAGTTCGGGATTGGCGTGGATGTCGCGCCGCCAGGCGATGACACGATCATTCACGGCTTGTGCAGCAGCGGCGACCTCGTCCGCCGTGACAGGGCTCGCCGATTGGGCGTATGCGGGAACGGATCCCAAGATCAGCGCGACGGCCGCCGTCGCTCCCAGCCAGGATTTTCCGCCACCCATGTCCCGCACTCCGTCCGCCAAGCCCCGCCATTCGACCACGGCGCGGCGGGTCGGGCAATCGGTGCGGACTCGGCTGAAGACGGTGACCACGCCCAAGGGGGATCACGGGCCGGCCTTCATGATCCTGTTCGTGGCCACCATGACGACGGCGGCGGGCAATACGGCGCTGCAGTCGGTCCTGCCGGCCATCGGGCGGGCGTTCGACTTTCCGGACACGGCGATCGCGGCGGCCTTTTCCCTGTCGGCCCTGTTCTGGACCCTGACGCCGGGGATGTGGGCCAGGCTTTCAGACAAGCACGGCCGCAAGCGCATGGTCCTGGTCGGGCTGGGCGGCTTCACCCTGTCGATGATCGGCTTCGGCCTGTCGGTGGCGGTCGGGCTGGCCGGGCTGATCGGCGGCGGCATGGCCCTGATCCTGATGGTCATCAGCCGCTCGATGTACGGCCTGCTCGGCTCGGCCGCGCCGACGGCGGCCCAGGCCTACATCGCCGACCGCACCAATCGCGAGGAACGCACCGAGGCCCTCGCCGTCCAGGCCTCGGCGCAGGGGCTGGGCACTGTGATCGGCCCGGCGCTGGCGCCCCTGTTCGTCCTGCCGGTCGTGGGGCTGTCGGGGCCGTTGTGGGTGTTCGCCGCGGTCGGGATCGCCGTGTGGTTCATCGTGCGCCAGAAGCTGCCGTCGGGCGAGGTTCCGCGTCAGTCCTCGACCGCCCAGGCCCCGACCAGGGGTCTGTGGAAGGACCCGCGCGTCCTGCCCTTCCTGGTGTTCGGCTTTCTGATCACGGCGACCCAGGCGGTGAATATCTCGGTGCTGGGCTTTCACGTCATCGATGAGGTGGGCCTGCCGCCAATGCAGGCCCAGTCCTATGTCGGCATAGCCATGCTGGCCGGGGCGGCCGCGACCCTGATGGCCCAGTGGGGCCTGATCCGCATCTTCCGGCTGGAGCCCAAGGACCTGATCCGCTGGGGCGCGGCCCTGGCTTTGGTCGGCAATGTCTTTTCGGCCATCGCCCAGGACTTCTACGGCGTGGTGCTGGGTTATGCGGTGGTCAGCCTGGGGTTGGGCTTCGCCCGGCCTGGCTTCATGGCCGGGTCGTCGCTGGCGCTTGGGCCGCGCGATCAGGGGGCCATCGCCGGGCTGATGGTCTCGGTGATGGGGCTGTGCTTCCTCGTGCCGCCGGTTCTGGGCGTGGCGATCTATGAGATCTGGACGCCCTCGCCCTTCCTGATGAACGCGATGGCGGCCGCAGCCTGTCTGGCCATGGCCTTCATTTGGCGCCCGCTGGCCCACGCCGGGGAGGCGGTCGATCCCGGCGAGACGCCGACGCCGCCGACGCCGTAGATCCGCTTATCCTCGCCCCCGCAGGGAGAGGCTGTTGTGGATCAGCGTCGGGCGTCCAGCCAGCGCACCGCATCCGCATCCCGCGCGGACAGGTCCGGATAGTCCGGGTCCGAGCCCACGTCCGGCACGCGCCGCCAGGAGCGGGCGCACTTGGGATGGTCGGCGGTCTTCACCTGGACCGAGACGGCGTCACCGCCGGCGACCAGCTCGGCGCCCGAGGTGCGGAAGACCTCGGCGGCGTCCAGGCCGTCGAAGGCTGCAAAGGCTTCGGCCGGGCCGGTCACCACCGGCCAGGCGTCGAGCGCCCCGCCGATCAGCTTTTCGCGGCGGGCGGCCTCGAGGGCGTCGTTGACGACTTCCAGAACCGTCTCGACCTTCGACCAGCGCTCGGCTTCGGCCGCATTCTCCCAATCCGCGGGCGTGTCGGGGATGATCCGCGCGCAGTTGGTGCCGGCGTCGGGGAAGCGGGTGGTCCAGGCCTCTTCCATGGTGAAGGGCGTGAGCGGGGCGAGCCAGGCGGTGAGGCGGGTGAAGACCGCATCCATCACCGTGCGGGCCGCCCGGCGGCGCACGCTGTCGGGCCGGTCGCAGTACAGGCTGTCCTTGCGGATATCGAAATAGAGCGCCGACAGATCGCCCGAGCAGAACTCCAGCACCGGACGCACCACGTCCTGGAAGCGGTATTCGGCATAGGCCTTGCGGACCTCGCCATCCAGCTCCCACAGCCGATGCAGGATGAAGCGCTCCAGCGGCGGCATCTGGTCCAGCGGCAGGCGCTCAGCCTCCTCGAAGCCGGCCAGGGCGCCCAGCAAATAGCGGACGGTGTTGCGAAGCTTGCGATAGGCGTCGACGGTGGTCTGCAGGATCTGTTTCCCGATCCGCTGGTCGTCGGCATAGTCGACCATGGCCACCCACAGACGCAGGATGTCGGCGCCGGACTCGTTGATGACGGTCAGCGGGTTGGTCGTATTGCCCTTGGACTTCGACATCTTCTCGCCGTTCTCGTCGAGCGTGAAGCCGTGGGTCAGGACCGCCTCGAACGGCGCCCGGCCGCGCGTGCCGCAACCTTCGAGAAGCGATGACTGGAACCAGCCGCGGTGCTGGTCCGAGCCTTCCAGATAGAGGTCCGCCGGCCACTTCGTCGGCCGGTCGCCGGCGTAGCCGTGCTCGGTCGTGCGCGGGTCGAGCGTGAAGGCGTGGGTCGAGCCTGAGTCGAACCAGACGTCGAGGATGTCCTCGACCTTCTCGTAGTTCGCCGGGTCGTGCAGGCCGAGGAAGGCCGCGTCGTCGGCCTGGAACCAGGCGTCCGCGCCGCCGGCCTCGACGGCCGCGACGATACGGGCGTCGACTTCCGGATCATGCAGCGGCTGGCCCGTATGTTTGTCGACATACATGGCGAGCGGCGTGCCCCAGGCGCGCTGGCGGCTGATCAGCCAGTCGGGACGGCCCTCGACCATCGAGCGGATGCGGTTGCGACCCTGGGCCGGGTGGAAGGCCGTGGCGTCGATGGCGGCGAGCGCGGTCTCACGCAGGGTGTCGCCCGACTTCAACGGTTGATCCAGGCGGATGAACCATTGCGGCGTGTTGCGGAAGATGACCGGGGCCTTGGAGCGCCACGAGTGCGGATAGGTGTGCTCGACCCGGCCGCGCGCCAACAGGTTGCCGGCCTCGATGAGCTTTTCGGTGACCGCCTTGTTGGCCGGGCCGAACTTGCCGATCTTGTCCTTCTTGCCCTCGGTCTCGATGACCTTGAGGCCCGCGAACAGCGGCACATGCGGATAGTAGGCGCCGTCCGGATCGACGGTGTCGGGCACCTCGTGATGGCCGTGCGCCTTCCAGACCTCATAGTCGTCCGCGCCGTGGCCCGGGGCGGTATGGACGAAGCCCGTGCCCGCGTCGTCGGTGACGTGGTCGCCGTCCAGCAGCGGCACATTGAACCGGTAGCCGGCGTCCAGCTCGGCCAGCGGGTGGGCGCATTCCAGGCCCGAGGGGTCGATGTCGTAAACGCGCGTCCAGGCGGCGGCCTTCGCGGCCTTGAGCACGTCCTCGGCCAGCTTGTCGGCGAGGATCAACCGATCGCCCGGCTTGACCCAGGGCTCGAACTCCAGACCCTCTTCCAGGGCTGTGACCTCATACAGGCCGTAGTCGATCTCGGGCCCGAACGAGATCGCCCGGTTGGCCGGGATGGTCCAGGGCGTGGTCGTCCAGATGACCACCGACGGGGTCGCAGTCTGGAACGACAGCAGGTCGTCGGGATGGTCGTCGGTCATGCCCGTGACCGGGAACTTGACCCAGATCGTGGGCGAGACGTGGTCGTGATACTCGATTTCGGCGTCGGCCAGGGCCGTGCGCTCGACGGGCGACCACATCACCGGCTTGGAGCCGCGATAGAGCTGTCCCGAGTTCTTGAACTTGTGGAACTCGGCCACGATCGCCGCCTCGGACGCATAGTCCATGGTGGCGTAGCGGTTGTCCCAGTCGCCGGTCACGCCCAGCCGCTTGAACTGGCTGGTCTGCAGGTCGATGAACTTGCCGGCGTAGTCGCGGCAGGCTGCGCGGAACTCGGCCTTGGAGACCTCGTCCTTGCGGCGGCCTTTGCTCCGGAACTCCTCCTCGCTCTTCCACTCGATCGGCAGGCCGTGGCAGTCGTAGCCCGGCACATAGTCGACGTCGTAGCCGAGCAGGAACCGCGACCGGACCACGAAGTCCTTCAGCGTCTTGTTCAGGGCGTGGCCGATGTGGATGTCGCCGTTCGCATAGGGCGGGCCGTCGTGCAGCACGAACAGGGGCGCGCCCTGCTGCTGACGGATGGACCGGAGGGTCCCGTACAGATCGCCCCACTGCTCGAGGATCTGCGGCTCCTTCTGGGGCAGGCCGCCGCGCATGGGGAAGTCCGGCTCGGGCAGGAAGACGGTGTCGCGATAATCGCGGGAAGTCGGAGTGTCGCCGGCGTCGGCCATGGAAAATCGTCTCGTGTCGTTGATCGTTCGCGTGTTCGATCCCGGCGTGCGCGGGGTTCCCCCTGCGGCGCTACGCCGGGCGGCTAATCGAAATCACACGGATCACGCGGACGGTCATGGTGGGTGCGGTCTAGCAGAGGCCAAGGCGCATCGGCAATCAGCTTGGGTCAGGTGACGGAATGACAGTGTTCGATTAAGCCTTGGACCAGAGGGGGAACCGCCGATGTCCATCGCCTTGCTGCTCGCCGCAGCACTCCAGACCCAGACGCCGGGCGGCTTTACGCCGATCTCGGTCGAAGACTGCTTGGCCGAAGCCGCCGCAGAGGGCGTCGTTGAGGCACACGAGGAGGCCTCGTGCTTCGTCAACTGGCTCTACGGCCCGGGCGTTCTCGACACGGTCACGCCGCTCGGCGCCGATCTGGATCAGGTGTTCTCGACTGAAACGGCCTCGGCCGTGCGCGCACTGCGCGCCCGAATGGGCGACGAGGGATCGCACCCCGCGCTCGACGCCGATCCGGTCTGCGCCTGCCAGGATCCCGCCGGGCTGATCCTTGTCGCCTCGGTCGTTCGCGACGCCGGTCCGACCACCGCAACCGCCGTCGTGCGGTTCACCTACTACCCGATCTATGACCAGCCAATCGAAGGGATGTCTCCCGACGATGTGTTTGAAAACACCCTGATTCTGGTGAAGCAGGGCGACGGCTGGCGCATCCACGACATCCTGGTTCCCGAGAACGGCTACTCCTTCCTGGCGTCGCTGGCCGAATAGCGGCGACTTGGCCCCGGCGGCGGGGGCGGCTACGACTTCCTCCGATTGATTTCGGAGTGTCCGCCCCATGCGCCTCAAGCTTCTCGCCGCCGCCTCGGTCCTGACCCTGGCCTCGACGCCCGCCCTCGCCGAAGAGGGGATGTGGACCTACGACAACTTCCCCATGGCCCGGGTCAACCAGACCTATGGCGTTAATATCGATCAGGCCTGGCTGGACCGCGTGCGGCTGGCGTCGGTGCGTCTGTCGACGGGCTGCTCGGCCTCGATCGTCTCGGCCGAGGGGCTGGTGCTGACCAACAACCACTGCGTCGAGGCCTGCGTCCAGAACCTGTCGACGCCGGACAACCAGTACGCCCTGACCGGCTTCCTGCCGGCCACGCGCGACGAGGAGCGCCGCTGTCAGGGGATGCAGGCCGAGATCCTGATCGAGATTTCCGACGTCACCGATCAGGTCCGCGCCGCCGGCGAGGGCCTGGAGGGCCGCGCCTTCACCCAGGCCCGCGACGCGGCCATGGGCGCCATTGAGACGGCCGCCTGCGACGGCCGGCCCGAGCTGCGCTGTCAGGTCGTCAGCCTGTACCGGGGCGGCCAGTTCAAGCTCTACACCTACCGCAAGTACGAGGATGTCCGCCTGGCCTTCGCGCCGGAGGAGGCGGCGGCCAGCTTCGGCGGCGATCTGGACAACTTCTCCTTCCCCCGCTTCGGCATGGATGCGGCCTTCCTGCGTCTCTACGAGAACGACCAACCCATGCAGACGCCCGGCCATCTCGGCTGGGACGCCGAGGCGCCGGAGGCCGGCGAGCTGGTGGTGATCTCGGGCAGCCCGGGCTCGACCCAGCGCCTGCTGACCATGGCCCAGCTGCAGACCGTGCGCGACATCTCCATGCCGCTGGATCAGCTGACCCGCTCGGAGCTGCGCGGCCGCCTGCTGCGCTTCGCCTCCGAGAGCGAGGAGAACGAATTCATCGTCGGCTCGACCCTGTCGTCGGTCGAGAACAGCTACAAGCGCGGCCAGGGCCAGTCGCGCGCCCTGATCGATGCGGACTTCATGGCCGGCCGCGCTGCGGCCGAGGCTGACCTGCGCGCCCGGGTGGCCGCTGATCCAGAACTGGCCGCCACGATCGGCGACCCGTGGGGCGACATCGTCGGCGTGCAGGACGACTACGCCGAGCTCTATCCCGCCTACTTCTTCCTGGAAGCGCGGGCCGGCGGCGGCTCCCAGCTCTACACCTGGGCCCGCAATCTGGTGCGTGCGGCGCGTGAGCGGGAAACGCCGGCGGCCGAGCGTCTGGCCGAATACGCCGACAGCCGGCTGCCGCTGCGCCGCAGCCAGACAGTCGCGGCCAATCCGACATATCCTGGTCTGAACCAGGTCCAGCTGGAATGGTGGCTGTCCAAGACCCGCGAGTTCCTGACTGTCGACGATCCGCGCATCCGCGCCATCCTGGGCAATGAGAACCCCGAGCAGATGGCCGAGCGGCTGGTCTCGGGCACGACTCTGGCCGATCCGGCCGTGCGCGCCGCCCTGTGGGAAGGCGGCCTGGCCGCCATCGAGGCCTCTGACGATCCGCTGATCCAGTTCGTGCTGGCGACCGACAGCATCGCCCGCGAGGCCCGCGCCGAGTGGGAAGAGCGCGTCGAGGGCCCGACCGACCGCGCCGCCGAACGGCTCGCGGCCGCCCGCTTCGCCGTCTACGGCGACAGCATCTATCCGGACGCCACCGGCACGCCGCGCCTGACCTTCGGCCGCATCGAGGGCTGGACCTACGACGGCCGCACGGTCGAGCCCTTCACCACCTTCGGGGGCCTGTACGAGCGGGCCACCGGCGCTCCGCCGTTCGAGATCGCCCCGCGCTGGGTCGAGGCCCGCGACGAGCTGGATCTGGACACGCGCTACAATATGTCGGTCTCGACCGACACGATCGGCGGCAACTCCGGCTCGCCGGCGATCAACGCCGACGGCGAGGTCATCGGGGCCAACTTCGACTCGACCATCCTGGGTCAGAGGAACGCCTTCGGCTACGACCCGGCGGTTAACCGCAGCGTCAGCGTGACCGCCCAGGCGATCACCTCGGCCCTGCGCGACGTCTACGGCATGGACCGTCTGGCCGACGAACTCCAGAACCGCTGATCCGAGAGAGCCCCGGCGCAGCAAGCACCGGGGCTTTCTTCAGACCCTAGTTGAGAATCTTTCTCACATCATTTGCAATTGAGAATGCGTCGCAGTAATTGCGCGGGCCTGTCATTCAAGCGGGGCTCGACCGATGCGTACTCATCTTCTCTCTTCCGTGGCCGCCTTGGCGGTCCTCGTGGCCGGCCAGGCGGCGGCCCAGCCCTATGCGCCGGACGAAGCCCCGACCGACCTGGGTGAAATCACCGTCACCGCGACCCGCACGGCCCAGTCCGTCGACGAGGTTCCCGCCACCGTCAGCGTCATCACCGACGACGAGATCGAGGACAATCTGGTCAGCGATATCCGCGACTTGGTCCGCTGGGAGCCGGGCGTGGAGGTCCCGGCCAGCCCGGCCCGCTTCGGCGCCGCGCTGGGCGGCACTGGCCGGGACGGCAACGCCGGTTTCAACATCCGGGGCCTGGAGGGCAACCGCGTCCTGATCCAGACCGACTGGGTGCGGGTGCCCGACGCCTATTCCTTCGGGCCGTCGCTCTTCGGGCGCGGCGACTTCGTCGACATGGACATGCTGTCCACCGTCGAGATCCTGCGCGGCCCCGCCTCGGCCCTCTATGGCTCGGACGGCGTGGCCGGCGCCGTCACCTTCGTGACCCGCGATCCCGAAGACTTTCTCGACCGGGGCCGGGACTTCGGGGTGCGGGCCCGCGTGGCCTACAGCTCGGCCGACGCCCAGTGGTCCGAGGGGCTGATCGTCGCCGGCCGGACCGGACGGTTCTCGGGCCTGGTCTCCTACACCCGCCGCGATGCGAGCGAGCAGGAGACGCAAGGAACCAACGACATCGCCGGCGCCCTGCGTGACACCGCCAATCCGCAAGACATCGCCTCCAACGCCTGGATGGCGCGCGGGGTGTTCGCGCTGAACGACCAGAACCGTTACCGCCTGACCTGGGACCATCTGGACCGCGAGGTGACGTCCGACATCCTGTCAGGCGTCACCGCCACGACGCTTCAGGTGCTGGGGACCGACACCACCGACCGCGACCGGGTCTCGGCGGACTGGTTCTACGAGAACGACTCGGGCCTGATCGATGAGGCCCGGATCACCGCCTACTGGCAGGACTCCAACACCCGCCAGTTCACCTTCGAGGATCGCACCCCGGCCGTTGACCGCACTCGCGACAACACCTTCGACAACCGGGTCTGGGGCGTTTCGGCCCAGTTCGACAGCCTGCTGTCGTTTGGTGGGATCGACCACCGCTTCACCTGGGGCGGCGATTACTCGCTGACCCGCCAGGAAGGCCTGCGCGATGGGACTGTGCCGCCCTTTGGCGAGACCTTCCCGAACCGCTCCTTCCCGAATACTGACTTCGCCCTGGCCGGGGCCTTCATCCAGGACGAGATCTCGCTGCTGGGCGACGACCTGACCCTGTTCCCGGCGGTCCGGTTCGACTGGTACGACCTGTCGCCCGAGACGGACCCGCTCTACGCCTATGCGGCGGAAGGCTCTTCGGACAGCCAGGTCTCGCCCAAGCTGGGCGCCATGTGGTGGTTCGCCGACCATCTGGGCCTGTTCGCCAACGCCGCCATGGGCTTCAAGGCTCCGGCCCCGTCCCAGGTCAATAACGGCTTCTCGAACCTGGCCTTCGGCTATGTCTCCCTGCCGAACCCAAACCTCCAGCCCGAGACCAGCCGCACCATCGAGGGCGGCCTGCGCCTTCGGGACTTTCAGGACGGCTCGGGGGGCCTGTGGTCGGCGGGCGTCACGGCCTTCTACGGCGAGTACGACGACTTCATCATCCAGGACGTGGTCTCGGGTTCCTTCACCCCGATCGACCCGGCGGTCTATCAGTTCATCAACGTCGACGCCGTGACCATCTCGGGCATCGAGGTGCGCGGCTCGGGTCGCTGGGAAAACGGGCTAGGCTTCAACATCGCCCTGTCCTGGCAGCGCGGCGAGCAGGAGCGTTACGGGGCCGAGTTTGACCTGCCGACGATCAATCCGTTCAAGGTCGTCACGGGTCTCTCCTATGCCGATCCCGCAGGCCGCTTCGGCGGTCAGGTCATCGCCACCCATACGGCCGAGACCGACGCCGACGGCATGGGCCTGTCGTGCGGGACCGGCTGTTTCGGCGCGGAGACGACCAACATCCTGGACGCCACCGCATACTGGAACGTGACCGATCAGGTCGCGGTGCGGGCCGGCGTCTTCAACATCACCGACGAGACCTGGTGGAATTGGGCCGATGTGCGCGGCCTGTCGGAGACCTCCGCGGTCCTCGACGCCTGGAGCCAGCCCGGCCGCAACGTCTCCGTCTCGCTGACCTATCGCTTCTGATCAGAAACCCGGGGAGCCCCTCATGATCGTACGTATCGCCGCCGCCTGCATGGCCGCCACCTGCCTGAACGGGGTCGCCGCCCCGGCCCTGGCCCAGCCCGCCCCCCAGGAGGCCAGCGACACCGTCCGCTTCGAGCGCGACCGTCAGGCCATCCTGTCGATGGCGGGTGACTATCGCGTCCGCTTCCAGTTCGACGAGACCACACCCTTCCTCGAGGGCTATGAGCCGCGCGAGCCGACCACCTCGGGCGGCCACGAAATCGTCCGCGTGCTCGAGGACCGCGGCGACTTTATCAGCCTGCAGCACACGCTCGTGGCCGAACATGGCGGCGAGGTCTTCATCATCAAGCACTGGCGCCAGGACTGGACCTTCGAGCCCGCGACGGTCCTGTCCTATGCGGGGCCCGACACCTGGAGCCTGGCCGAGGTCCCCGAGGCCGAACGGACCGGCGCCTGGTCCCAGACCGTCTGGCAGACCGACGACTCGCCCCGCTACGGCGGCGTGGGCCGCTGGGACTATTCCAACGGCGTGGCCAGCTGGGAATCGCGGACGCTGCGCCCGCTCGCGCGCCGCGACGCGACCCGCAGCCCGCCCTATGACCGCTATGACGCGATGAACCGGCACGTCATCACCCCGACCGGCTGGGTGCACGAGCAGGACAACTTCAAGATCCGCACCCGAGACGGCGAGGCCGTGACGGTGGTCCATGAGTTCGGGGTCAACACCTACACCCGCTTCGACGGCTATGACGTCGCCGCCGGCGATGCCTACTGGACCGCGACCGCCGAGTACTGGGCCGCGGTGCGCGGCTTCTAGGACGAAGCCGTCCGGGCCGGCGGCGGGACCGTCCATGTCGATGAGCAGGCCGAATGGGGTTCGGAAGTGTCCGAAGCCCTGATGACCCTGGCCGGCCGGGTCCAGGACGGCGAAGTGACCAGCGAGGCGGCCATCGCCGAGGCCGAACGGATCATCGCCGAGGAAACGGCCCAGGGCGGCTGAACAGCCAACGGGCCACCCCCCGGCTCCGCATCGCGGGGCCAATCCTGATCGGCCCCGGCGCGCGACCCGCGCCGGGGCCTTTTCTTTTCGGAGTTGGCATGACGGCTTCCGGGGGCTACCGGTTCGCCACCGTTCTGGAGGAGCCGTATTTCATGTTGATCCGCCGTCTGACCGCCGGGGCCGCCTCGGCCGCGCTCGTCGCCGCCACCCTGTCCGTCGCCGCTCCCGCGCAGGCGCGCGAAGAAGGCATGTGGACCTTCGACAACTTCCCGATCCAGCGCGTGAACCGCGAACTGGGCACAAACATCGACCAGGCCTGGCTCGACAACATCCGGATGGCCGCGGTGCGCCTGACCACCGGCTGCTCGGCCTCGGTTGTCTCGCCGGAAGGCCTGGTCCTGACCAACCATCACTGCGTCGTCGGTTGCGTCCAGGACCTGTCGACCTCGGAGAATGACTATGTCCAGAACGGCTGGCTGACGGCGACCCGCGACGAGGAACGCGCCTGCCCCGGCATGCAGGCCGAGATCCTGACCGACATCACCGACGTCACCGACCAGATCATGGCCGCCGGCGAAGGCCTGGACGGCGACGCCTACATCCAGGCCCGCACCGCCGCCGCCGCCCGCATCGAGCGCGAAGCCTGCGGCGAGGACTCCACGACCCAGCGCTGCCAGGTGATCAACTTCTATCGCGGCGGCCAGTACAAGCTCTACACCTATGACCGGTACGAGGACGTCCGTCTGGTCTTCGCGCCGGAGTTCCAAGCGGCCTTCTTTGGCGGCGATCCGGACAACTTCAACTTCCCGCGCTACGCGCTCGACGGCGCCTTCCTGCGCCTGTACCGCGACGGCCAGCCGGTCAGCACCAACAGCTTCCTGCGCTGGAACCCCGAGGCCCCGGCCGAGGGCGACGCCACCTTCGTGGCCGGCAACCCCGGCTCGACCGCCCGCCAGCTGACGGTCGCCCAGATGGAGACCCAGCGCGACATCGACCTGCCTATCAGCCAGCTACAGCGCTCGGAGCTGCGTGGCCGCCTGATCACCTTCGCGGAGCAGTCCGAAGAGAACGCCCGCGTGGCGCTCGATCCCCTGTTCGGCGTCGAGAACAGCTTCAAGGCCATCTATGGCCGCAACCTGGCCCTGACTGACCGCGCCTTCATGCAGCGCATCCGCGACAATGAGGCCGACCTGCGCGCCCGCGTCGCCGCCGACCCGGCCCTGGCCGAGCGCATCGGCGATCCGTGGAGCGAGATCGAGGCTGTCCAGGACGACCACGCCGAACTCTTCCTGCCCTATCGCCAGCTGGAGCAGGCGGCCGGCGGCGGCTCGACCCTCTACGCCATGGCCCGGGCCATCGTGCGCGCCACCGTCGGCGCCTCGACCACGACCCCGCCGAACACGGCCGCGCTCGAACGCCAGCTGGCCTCCGACGCGCCGATCGCGCCGGCGCTTGAGGAAATGTACCTCGGCTACTGGCTGTCCAAGACGCGGGAATATCTGACGGTCGATCATCCTGCCGTGCGTCAGCTGCTCGGTTCGGAAAGCCCCGAGGCCCTGGCCGAGCGCCTGGTCACCGGCACCACCCTGACCGACCCGGAAGCCCGCATCGCCCTGCTGCGCGGCGGCGCCGACGCGGTTCGCGCCTCGCAGGATCCGCTGATCCAGTTCGTCCTGGCCAACAACGACACCGCCCGCGAGGCTGGCCGCGAGTGGAACGCCCGCGTCACCGCCCCGACCAACCGCGCCGCCGAACGCATCGCCGCGGCCCGCTTTGCGGTCTATGGCTCTGAAGCCTATCCGGACGCGACCTTCTCGCTGCGCCTGTCCTACGGCACCGTCGCGGGCTGGACCTATCGCGGCCAGACGATCGAGCCCTTCACCTACATCAACGGCCTGTGGGACCGCGCGACCGGCTCGGCGCCGTTCGACCTCGCCCCGCAGTGGGCCGAGGCCCGCGACCGGGTCGACGGTTCGGTCGTTTATGACTTCACCACCACCAACGACATCATCGGCGGCAACTCGGGCTCGCCCGTGATCAACGCCGAGGGCGAAGTCATCGGCGCAGCCTTCGACGGCAACATCCACTCGCTGGGCGGCAACTTCGGCTACGACGGCGAGCTGAACCGCACCGTGGTGGTCTCGACCGCCGCCATGACCGAGGCGCTTCGCAACGTCTATGGCCGCACCGCCCTGCTCGAAGAGCTCGGCGTCCGCTAAGGCGGAACAATCAGGGCGGCGGTCCTCCGGATCACCGCCCTTTTCATTTCTGGTTCCGGGAGGTCTCTCCATGCGTCTGTCCATTCTCGCCGCCGCCTCGGCTTCCGCCCTGTCGCTTCTGCTGCCGGCCACGGCGGCCTCGGCCGATGAAGGCATGTGGACCTTCGACCAGGCGCCGCTTCAGCGCATCAATGCGGCGCTCGGAACCGACATTGATCAGGCCTGGCT
>JAEYWU010000025.1 GCA_023428785.1 Pseudomonadota bacterium | reverse complement strand
GGCCAGGGCTACTACGACCAATGTGAACGCGACCAGCGCCGCGGTTCGACCGCGGGCGGCCTGATCGGCGCGGCCATCGGCGCCGCAGCCGGCTCCTCGATCGCCTCCGACGGCGCGCGGACCGAAGGCGGTGTGCTGGGCGGACTGCTCGGCGCGGCCATCGGCGCCGGCGTCGGCCGCTCGAACGCCGCCTGCGACAGCGACTATTACAGCAATCAATATGGTAACCAGTACAACAACCAGTACGGCTACTACGGCTCGCAATACGGTCAGTACGGCAGCTACGGCAACCAGTACGGCTACCAGGGCTATGACCGCGATCCGCGCTACGACAGCCGCTACGGCTACAACAACGGCTACGGCTCGACCTCGGGCTATGTGACCGTCCGCGAACTCTACGGCCGCCCTGATCGCTACGGCTGCCAGTACGCCTCCATCCCCGATGGCCGATATGGCGACCGCCGCGCGCGGGTCTGCCCGGACGGCTACGGACGCTATCGCGTCGTCGATTAAGTCTTCAGCCCCCCTGTCGATCGACGATGTGTAGGGAACCCCCGGCGGAGCAATCCGCCGGGGGTTTCTGTCTTTGGGGGGTTTAGATCGACTGGCACCTTCGCCATGCCCAGCGGACGAAGATGGCGGACCAGAAGAGGAAGATGGCTCGCCCGGCCAGCCGCAATAGCCCCAGAAGCCGTTCATCGTCGTCGGCGACGGCCTGGATAAGATCGGGGAATTCTTTATAGGTATTCCACGCGAGAAGACCGAAGAGTAGCAACGCGAACAGGAGAAACATCGTCGCGTTCAGATACGTCGCCGCTCCGTGTTCGAGACTTGCGGGCTCCCGTGGCGGCTCAGTCATTTCGCGCTCCCGGCGCGACGATATCCCGGTTCGCCAAGATCAGCCATTCCCGATTGCCGTCGCCGCCGACAACCGGGCTCTGCGCCGTCTCGCGCACCCGCCAGCCCTGCCCTTCCAGCCAGGCCGAGACCTTCTCCAGCGCCGCCTGCCGGGCCTCGGGATCGGTGACGATTCCGCCCTTGCCGATGTCGGCGCGGCTTTCCTGCTCGAACTGGGGTTTGACGAGGGCGATGAGGTCAGCGCCCTCCCCCGCCAGACCGAGCGCGGGTCCCAGCGCCTTGGTCAGGCTGATGAAGCTGAGGTCGGTGACGATCAGGCCGGGCGGCTCAGAAATGAGCGTGGCGTCGAGCGACCGGGCGTCCGTCCCCTCCAGATTGATGACGCGCGGATCAGCCACGAGCTTGGGATCGAGCTGGGCCCGGCCGACGTCGACGGCATAGACCTTCACCGCGCCCCGGCCGAGGGCCACATCGGTGAAGCCGCCCGTCGAGGCGCCGACATCCAGCACAACCCGGCCTTCGACCGCGACCGGCCAGAGGTCGAAGGCCGCCGCCAGCTTCAGCCCCCCTCGCCCGACCCACTGATGCTCGGCGCGCGCCGTAATGACGCTCGTCTCACTGACCGACTGGCTCGCCGAGCGCGCCGGCGCGCCATCGACCGTGACCCCGCCCGCCGCGATCGCCGCCTGGGCGCGGGCGCGGGTGTCGAACAGGCCGAGTTCGAGCAGGCGTTTGTCGAGACGCTGTTTCATCTGCCCGGCCCAAGCCGCCTGAGCGCCGCGCGATACTTCGCGGAGAATTGAACGACGGATTTCGCGCGACTTCGACGACGACGGCTACGAGGAAGATGCGCCTGGACGCGCTGGCACGACCCCTCATCCGACCCGCTCCCCGGGCCACCTTCTCCCACAAGGGGAAAAGGGATCATTGGGCCGCCTTCAGCCGTTCGAGCGCGGCCTCCAGCTTGGCGCGGGCGGCCTCGCCGTCGGTCAGGCGCTGACGATTTTCCTCGACCACCTCGGGCTTGGCTCGCGCGACAAAGTCGGGGTTGCCGAGCTTCTTCTTCGTGACCTCGAGGTCCTTGTCGATGCCCGCGATTTCCTTGGTCAGGCGCGCGGTCTCGGCCGGGATGTCGATGTGCTCGGCGATGGCGATCAGGAATGTCGCCTCCCCCGTCACGAACGGCGCGGAGCCCGCGGGCGCGCCGTCGGCGGCGCCGATCGAGCCGACGCGGGCCAGGGTCTGGATGGCGGTGCGATGCCGCTCCAGCCGCGCCAGCGTCTCGGCGCCCGCGCCCGTCACGGCCACGTCCGGCTTCACCGATCCCGGCAGATTGGTCTCGGCCTTCAGCGAGCGGATGTTGGAAACGACATCCACCAGCCAGCCGATCTCGGCGTCCGCCTCGGCGTCGATCCAGCTGGCCGGGACGTCAGGCCAGGCCGAGGTGATCAACATTGATTCCCGCGCCGGTCCGCCAAACTTCGCCAGCTCGGCCCACAGCTCCTCGGTGATGAAGGGCATGAAGGGGTGCAGCAGGACACAGCATTGATCCAGCAGCCACGCGCCCATGGCCCGCGTCTCGGCCTTGGCCGCCTCGTCCGAGCCGTTCAGCGTCGGCTTGGCCAGCTCCAGCCACCAGTCGCAGAAGACGTTCCAGACGAACCGGTAGAGCGCCTGCGACGCCTCGTCGAAGCGGGCGGCGTCCAGCGCGGCCGACACCTCGGCGGTGACCTTGGCCAGCTCGCCGCGGATCCAGCGGTTGATCGTCAGCTCGACTGAGGCCGGATCGAAGCCCTCGACCCGGCGGCATTCGTTGACCTGGCAGAAGCGTGCGGCGTTCCACAACTTGGTGCCGAAGTTGCGATAACCTTCAATGCGTTGCTTGGACAATTTAATGTCACGTGTGCCCGACAGCATGGCCATCGTCAGCCGCAGCGCATCGGCGCCCAGCTCGTCCACGATCTCCAGGGGATCGATCACATTCCCCTTGGACTTGCTCATCTTCTGCCCCTTCTCGTCGCGCACGAGGCCGTTGATGACGACGCGCTTGAAGGGAACTTCGCCGGTGAAGTGGGTGCCCATCATCATCATCCGGGCGACCCAGAAGAAGATGATGTCAAAGCCGGTGACCAGATCGTTGGTCGGATAGAAGCGTTCGAGATCTTCGGTCTTTTCCGGCCAGCCCATGGTCGAGAACGGCCACAGGGCCGACGAAAACCAGGTGTCGAGGACGTCCTCGTCCTGAGTCAGGGCGACCTCGGAATCATAGTCCGACAGCGCCTGCTCGCGGGCCTCTTCCTCGGTCTCGGCGACATAGATCTCGCCGTTTGGACCATACCAGGCCGGGATGCGATGGCCCCACCAGAGCTGGCGCGAGATGCACCAGGGCTCGATGTTGCGCAGCCACTCGAAATAGATCTTCTCGTAGCTCTTCGGCTCGAAGACCGTGTCCCCGTTCTCGACCGCCTTCAGCGCCGGCTGGGCCAGGGTGTAGGCATCAACGTACCACTGGTCCGTCAGCCACGGCTCGATGACCACGCCCGAGCGGTCGCCGTGCGGGACGACGTGCTTCGTCTTCTCGATCTCCTTCAGCCAGCCCTCTTCCTCGGCGCGGGCGACGATGGCCTTGCGCGCGGCGAAGCGGTCCATGCCCTCGTATTCGGCGGGCACGTCAGGAGTATCGGCGGCGGTGATGCGGCCAAAGGCGTCCATGACGTTCAGAGCGTCCAGCCCGGAGCGCTTGCCGACGCCAAAGTCGTTGAAGTCGTGAGCCGGCGTGATCTTCACCGCGCCCGAGCCCTTGGCCGGGTCGGCGTAGTCGTCCGCCACGATGACGATGCGGCGGCCCGTGATCGGATGATCGATGAACTTGCCGACCAGACCCTTGTAGCGGTCATCCTCCGGATGCACCGCCACGCCGGTGTCGCCCAGCATGGTCTCCGGCCGCGTGGTCGCCACAACGATGTAGTCGCGCGTCTCGAACTCGGTCGGCTTGCCCTCTTCGTCGAAGACGATGGGGTGCTCATAGGTCACGCCGTCAGCCAGCGGATAGGCGAAGTGCCAGTAGTGGCCGTCGACCTCCTTCTGCTCGACCTCGAGGTCCGAGATGGCGGTCTGGAAGTGCGGGTCCCAGTTCACCAGCCGCTTGTCACGATAGATCAGCCCGGCCTTGTGCAGGTCGACGAAGACCTTCCTGACCGCCGCCGACAGGCCGTCGTCCAGGGTGAAGCGCTCGCGCGACCAGTCGCATGAGGCGCCCAGCCGACGTAGCTGGCGCACGATGGTGCCGCCGCTCTCGGCCTTCCACTTCCAGACCGTGTCGACGAAGGCCTCGCGGCCCATGTCACGGCGGCCGACATTGCCCTGGGCCGCCAGTTGGCGCTCCACGACCATCTGGGTCGCGATACCCGCGTGGTCCGTGCCCGGCAGCCACAGGACGGCCTCGCCCTTCATGCGGTGATAGCGGGCCAGGATATCCTGAAGCGTGTTGTTCAGCGCGTGGCCGATGTGCAGCGAGCCCGTCACGTTCGGCGGCGGGATGACGATCGAATAGGTCGCGGCCGACGGGTTCTTTTCCAGCACCGCATCGGGCGCGAAGGCGCCGGACGCCTCCCACTGATCGTAGAGGCGGGGTTCGACGGTTTTCGGATCGAAGGTTTTTTCGAGCATGACGGTCAGGCTGATAAGGGGCGATGCGGAAAAGAGAAAGGGCGGCCCCATCGGGGCCGCCCTGATTTAAGCCGCGCGCGAGGCTGCGGCGCTTAGCGGAATACGTTGTTCAGCTTTTCGCGGAGCATGGCGCGCAGCAGGCCATCGAGGTTCTGCTCCAGCCAGTCGCGAACCTGCGGCTCGACGATGGAGCGGACCAGTTCCTCGACCGTGAGGCCGCCGGCCATCGATGCGCTGACAGACGCGGCCATCGGGGCCACCGGTTCCGGCGCGGGCGTAGGCGCGGGGGTCGGCTCAGGCTCAGGCTCATAGGCGGGGAAGGGCTCCGGCGCGGCCGAGGCCTCGATGTCGCCGATGGTCTCATAGGCCGGGGCCGGCTCGGAAGCCGGTTCCTCGTAGCGCTCTGTCAGCTCGAGCGGCTCCTCTTCGGCCAGCGCAGGTTCCGGCTCGGGCTCAGGCTCGGGTGCGGCCGCAACAGGCTCGGGTTCCGGTTCGGGCTCAGGAGCGGGCGCCGGCGACTCGGCGGCGGGCGCGCCTTCCGACGGCTCGTCTTCCGAGATGATGCGGCGGATGGAGGCGAGAATCTCCTCCATCGTCGGTTCCTGGGTCGTCTGGTCGGTCATGGCGGCCGGAATCCTGCGAACGCTGGAGACGGGACAGCCCCGCCTGTCATCTTCACGCATGACGCCAAACGGTTACGAAATCAACGACGGTTTCGCCATTTGGGCGAATCCGCCGAACGCGCCTATCGGGGCGCGGTGCGAATGATCTCGGCCGACAGCTCATCGTCGATCGGCGCGTTCGGTTCGTCACGGGCGGGGGTTTCCGGGAAGGTCGCCAGACGATCGAGGGCTTCCACCGCATATTCCCACGGCACGCCGCCCGAGCGGCGCACACGGTTGAAGTTGTCTTCCGGATTGTAGGCCGGGACCTCGCCGACCAGATCCGGTCCTTCCAGGCCGCCCATCGAAAGCAGCAGCAGGGCCTGGGCCACATAGCGGTTCCGCTGAGCCGAGACGTAGGAGATCTCGGCGTTGCGCAGTTCCAGTTCCTGGTTCAGCACATCCAGGGTGGTGCGCAGGCCGACCTGGGCCTCCTGACGGACGCCTTCGGCGGCGATGCGGGCGGCGCGGACCTGTTCTTCCGAGGCGGACAGGGCGTCGGTCGTCGAAAGCACCTGGGCATAGGCCGACGATACGTCCTGCAGGACGGTGCGGCGAGCGCCTTCGACGCCCAGCTGGGCGGTGTTGGCCTGTTCCAGCGCCTGACGAACCCGCGAACGGTTCAGACCGGCGGCGTACAGCGGCACCGAAACGCTCACCCCGGCGCGCAGGGTCTGCTGGTCGTCCAGGCCGAAGGGCTCGGCGGTGCCGGCGGTGCCATAGCTGGCCGACAGGCCCGCTGAGGGCAGATATTCGGAACGGGCGGCGGCCACCGAGGCCTCGGCGGCCTCCAGCGACCACATGGCCGCGCGCAGTTCGGGATTGTCGACCAGGGCCACATCCAGCGCCACGTCAAAGTCCGACGGCGCGGTCGGCAGGGCCGGGAGCGGCTCCAGCGTACCGGGGGCCTGGCCCACGACGGCGGTGTAGGTGGCGCGGCTGATCGACAGCTGGGCGCGGGCGCTGGACAGGTCGGCTTCCGACGCGGCCAAGCGGGCCTGGGACTGGGCGACGTCGGTGCGAGTGATCTCACCGACCTCGAAACGGGCGTTGGCCTCTTCCAGCTGACGCTGGAGGACGCCCAGGTTGGTTTCGCGGATGCGCACGACTTCGGAGTCTCGGATCACATCGGCATAGGCCTGGATCACGCTGAGCATGATCTGCTGCTCGACCAGGCGCAGGTTCTCGCGGCCGCGCTCAACGCCGGCCATGGCTGCATCGATGCCATGGGCCACACGGCCGCCAGTGTAGAGCGGCTGGTTCAGCGAAATGGTCGCCGAAGACGAGTTCGATTCATTGTCGGCGGCGAAGGGGCCCGTCGCTTCGGGCCAGGTGCGGACATAGCCGACGCCCGCCGACACATCGACTTGCGGCCGCAGGCCGGCTCGCGACTGGACATAGCTTTCGTCCTGGGCGCGCTGCTGGGAGCGCTGCGCCAGAAGGGTCGGGTTAGTCTGGTAGGCCAGAATGATGGCGTCGCGCAGGTCTTCAGCGGCGGCGGGTTGTGCGGCGGCGGCCAAAAGCGCCGTGGCGGCGGCGGCGCCGAGAAGGCGGCGAAGCGACATGAAGACTATCCCTCTGACGGCCCGGGCCGCCCGACTTTGATTTTCGTAGCCGACCCTAGATCGCAGAACAGGACCTGCAGGCCAGTTAAGGTTTTTTCACGTCCGGGACGCCGAATTCCGTCGGCCGACCCCCCGGTCAGAGTGCGAATGTAGGTCTCTTCTCGAAACCTGCCAGCATCTCGGGTGCGGCATCGAACAATTCAAGGCGTGAAACAGCGCCAGATTGCGCGCGAACGAACAGGCGGGCGTGGCCGATCGGCCCGTCGCGCTCCACCACGGCCAGACGGCCACCCGGCTTCAGGGCCTGAATCCAGGCATCCGGCACGGCCGAGACCGCGCCTTCGCTGATGACGATGTCATAGCCTTCCCCTGCGGGCTGGCCTAGGGCCTGCACCGCAGTATGGACGCGGGCGGCCTTCAGCGCCGGCTCGAGGACGGCGGCCACGTGCGGGTCGCTCTCCTGGGCTTCGACCTCGACGCCCATGTGGGCCATCACCGCCGCCGCATAGGGAGCAGCCAGGGCCAGGGCCCGCTCGCCCGCCTTGGGACGCAGGGCCTGCAGCAGCTTGCCGACCTCGCGCGAGCGCATCAGGCTGCGGCCCGGCGCGATCGGTACGGTGGCGTCGGCATAGGCCGAAAAGGCCCGGTCCGGGGCGCAGAAGTCTTCGCGCGGCGTCGCCAGCATGGCCTTGTGAATGGCCGTGTCGGTCACGTCGGAGGTGCGGACCTGGCTGTCGACCATGGCCTTGCGGGCCGAAACGAAGTCCATCGGGAGGCTCCGGAAAGAGGCGGAAATCGGCGCCGCTTATAGGTCGCGTCGCCTTTTCGAGCAATCGTCACAGAGGCCCGTTGCGGCGGTCTTGGCGATCTGTTAGCGAACGCCTCCCCATATAGGGGCTCCCGACACGGCCTGGTGGCGGAGTGGTTACGCAGCGGACTGCAAATCCGTGTACCCGAGTTCGATTCTCGGCCAGGCCTCCAAGCTCCCACCCCACCTGCTGGGCCGCGCGGCAGGAGCTGATTCCCGGAACTCAGACCTTCTCGACCGTCTGTTCGATCGCGCCGAAGATCGAGTGGTGTTTGTCGTCGAGCATCTCGATGCGGACGGTGTCGCCCCATTTGAGGAAGCCCGTCTCAGGCTTGCCGTTCAGGATGGTCTCGACCATCCGGACCTCGGCGATACAGGAATAGCCGAGGCCGCCGACCGCGACAGGCTTGCCGGGTCCGCCGTCCCTGTCCTTGTTCGACACCGTGCCCGAGCCGATCACAGAACCGGCGATCAGCGGACGGGTCTTGGCCAGGTGGGCGATCAGGGTCCCGAAGCAGAAGGTCATGTCCACGCCCGCGTCGGCCTTGCCGAAGTCTTCGCCGTTGATCTGGACCGTCAGCTCGCCGTGCAGCTTGCCGTCCTTGAACCGGTCGCCCAGCGCATCGGGCGTCACCAGCACCGGCGACAGGGCCGAGGCCGGCTTGGACTGGACGAAGCCGAAGCCCTTGGCCAGTTCGGCCGGGATCAGGTTCCGCAGGCTCACGTCATTGACCAGCCCGACCAGCCGGATCTGCTTGAGCGCCTCCTCGCGGCTCACGCCCTGGGGCACGTCGCCGGTCACGACCACGATCTCGGCCTCGAGATCACAGCCCCAGGCCTCGTCGGCCAACGGGATCGGATCGCGCGGCGCCAGCATCCCATCCGAGCCGCCTTGATACATCAGCGGATCGGTCCAAAAGGTCTCGGGCATCTCGGCGCCCCGGGCCTTACGCACCAGTTCGACGTGATTCACATAGGCCGAGCCGTCGGCCCACTGATAGGCGCGCGGGAGCGGGGCATCGGCCTCGCGCTCGTGGAAGCGGCCGCGAGGCACCGCATCGTGCTCAAGGCTTTCGGCCAGGGCCCGCAGTTCGGGCTCACAGCGGTCCCAGTCATCCAGGGCCGCCTGCAGGGTCGGGGCGATCAGGAAGGCGTCCGTGTACCAGGCCAGGTCTTCGGAGACGACGACGAGCCGGCCATCGCGGCCGGACTTGAGCGATGCGAGTTTCATGGAAAAGGCCTAGCCCTGAGAGGCCGGTTTGGAAAGCTCCCCGCCGTTCAGCACGGTCTGGATCTCGGCCAGTTCGTCGTTGCGGCCCGGCTCGGTCCACCATTCGCGAAAGACGAAGACGGCCTCACGCGTCTGGTCCTTGGCCGGGGGCGGGCAGTCCGGTTCTTCCGGCGGACAGACAGGAACACAGGCCGTCGCCGCCGGCGCGGGCGGCATCATGACGACATTGCCGTGGACCACCATCCCGCCCGGAGCCGGCGCGGGGGTCGCACAGGCGGACGTCGCGGCCTTCTTCGCCTTGGCCCGGGTCACGGGCGCCAGGGCCTTGTCCAGCTCGGCCAAGGCCTTGGTGTATTCGGCAGCGAACGCCGTCAGCGGCCCCAGTCTGTCACGCAGGGTGCGGCGCAGCTCGGTCGCCCGGGCCGCGGTCTCGAGATTGCGGGCCTGGATGGCCTTCTCGCAGGCCTTGGAGATCGCCTTGTAGAGGTCGTCGCGAGCCTTCAGCGCATCGCGCGCCTCGGCCGCGCGGCCTGCGTCATAGCCGAAGAACCAGCCAGCGCCGGCCGCCGACGCGGCGCAGATCACCGCGATCGCGATCCAGTCCCAGGGAATCCACCAGGGATCCGGGTCCATAGGGGCCTCGCCAAGAGAATCTTTCGCCCTATTGGAGTCCGTAGCTGGGCCGTTGGGTCAAGCTCGGAACGGCGTCTGTCCCCAGGATTCAACTAACGCGGGTTTCCCTTTTCGAACCCGGTCCAGGCGTCGTCGTAGTCCAGCTGCATCGCCGGGGTCTCGACGGCGAACTTCGTGGGCCGGAACACAAACCGGCTCTCGAACATGAAGGCCAGGGTGTTGTCGATCTTGTGCGGCTTGAGCTGGGCGTTCGTCGCGCCCTGCCAGCTCGACTGGTCCGGACCGTGGCCGCTCATGCAGTTGTGCAGGCTGGCGCCGCCGGGCGCGAAGCCTCCGCCCTCCTTGGCGTCATAGACGCCGTGGATCAGGCCCATGAACTCGCTCATTACGTTCCTGTGGAACCACGGCGGGCGGAAGGTGTCCTCGGCCACCATCCAGCGCGGCGGGAAGATCACGAAGTCACAGTTGGCGACGCCCGGCGTGTCCGTCGGGCTGGTCAGGACCGTGAAGATCGACGGATCAGGGTGGTCGAAGCTGATCGAGCCGATCGTCGCGAACCGGGCCAGGTCGTATTTGAACGGACAGAGGTTCCCGTGCCAGGCCACCACGTCGAACGGCGAATGGTCCAGCATCGTGGTCCAGAGCGCGCCCTGGAATTTCTGGACGATCTCGCAAGAAGCATCGACGTCCTCATAGGCCGCGACCGGGGCCAGGAAATCCCGCTCCGACGCCAGGGAGTTCGAACCGATCGGCCCCCGCTCCGGTAGACGGAACAGCGCGCCATAGTTCTCGCACACATAGCCCCGCGCACGCCCGTCCGGCAGGCTGACACGGATCCGCACCCCGCGCGGCAACAGCACGATCTCACCCGGCGACACCTCCAGCCGGCCGAACTCGGTCATGATGTCCAGCCGCCCCTCCTGCGGCACGACCAGCATCTCGCCGTCGGCGTTGAAGAAGCAGCGGTCCTTCATGTCAGCGGTCGCGACATAGACGAGGGCGGCCAGACCCGACTGGGCGGCCGGGTCCCCTGCCCCCGCATAGGTCGTCATGCCGTCGACGAAGTCGGTCGCCTCGGTCGGCCAGTCCAGCGGCGACCAGCGCATGCGGTTGGGGCTGGGCGGGATCTCGTCGAACGGGCCCGAGCGCCACTGGGCCGCGCCCGCATAGGGCTTGAACGCCCCGTGCTGGGCCGTCGGCCTCAGGCGATACAGCCACGACCGCCGGTTCTCGTGGCGCGGCGCGGTGAAGGCGGTGCCCGACAGCTGTTCGGCGTACAGGCCGAATGATGGCTTCTGGGGCGAGTTGCGCCCCACCGGCAGTGCGCCCTTGACCGCCTCGCTCTCGAACGAGGCGCCGAAGCCCGACAGATAGTGAAGTCCGTTCCCGGCGGCTGACGGCGTCTGGACCGACATCAGGCCATGCTCCCGTTGTTCTGGTTGTTGGCCCGGTCCTATTGCCCGGCCCGCCAGATTGCAACGTAAGGGAAAGCCCGGATCAGCCCTGGAGCCCCGCGTCCTCCGGCAGACCGAGCATCAGGTTCATGTTCTGCACCGCCGCGCCCGAGGCGCCCTTGCCCAGGTTATCCAGCTGGGCGACCAGCCGCGCCTGATCGCCTGCCGGATCACCGAACACGAACAGCCGCATCCGGTTGGTGCCGTTCAGGGCCTGAGGCTCGATGCCGGCCATGGCCTGGCTTTCTTCCAGCGACGCCACCGACACGAACCGTTCGCCCGCATAGGTCTGGCTCAGCGCCGCATGGACGTCGGCGACCGACGCCCCGCCCGGCAGGGCCCGAAGCTGCAGCGGAACCTCGACCAGCATCCCTTGCGCATACTGGCCCACCGCCGGCGCGAACATAGGGCGGCCCGACAGGCCGGTGTGCTTCTGCATCTCGGGCACATGTTTGTGCTTCTGCGTCAGGCCATAGGCTCGGAAGGGATCGCCCTGTCCGCCCTCGAACTCGGCGATCATCGCCTTGCCGCCGCCGGAATAGCCCGACACCGCATTGACCGTGACCGGATAGTCCGCCGGGACGATCCCGCCCTGCACCAGCGGCCGCACCAGGGCGATGAAGCCGGTCGGATAGCAGCCCGGGTTCGACACGCGCTTCGACCCCGCGATGGCCGCGCGCTGGTCTTTCGACATCTCAGCGAACCCATAGGTCCAATCCGGATCGACCCGATAGGCCGTCGAGGCGTCCACGACCCGCGTCGTGTCATTCCCGATCATCGCCACCGCTTCCTTGGCGGCCTCGTCCGGCAGGCACAGGATCACCAGATCCGCCGCATTCAGCAACTCGGCGCGCGCCGACGCGTTCTTGCGCCGCTCCGGGTCGATGGACACGAGATTGAGGTCCGTGCGGCCGACGAGGCGCTCACGGATCTGCAGGCCCGTGGTTCCGGCTTCGCCGTCGATGAAGATCGTGGGGAGGGTCATTCGAGCTTCATAAGGCCCGGCAGCGTCCTCGATAAGGCCGTCAGGGGATGACGGCGCGATTTTTGAAATTCACAAGATCCAGTCACCGCCGGCAGCGGTCGGATTGATTGTCGTCGCCAGGTCTCGCGGATCGATCGATTCCAACTCACACACGACAGGGACGAGCGGCGCTTCCGGCGTCTTCGGCGCGCCCTCAGCCTCTGGAGCCGGCGGACATACAATCAAGCCGGGAGACCAAATTCCGTCGCTGAACGAAATCGCTTCGATATTCTTGAGAAGCGCTTTGCCCCACTGCCCCGCGAGAAGAATGCCATCGCTGGTTTCAATGATCTCGAAGTCGCTCTTTTTGGCCCAGAGCTCGACAACGTCATATCCGGCACCGCCGTCGATTAGATCGTCGTCGGGGCCGGCGAATAAAAACAGGACGTCATCGCCGTCTTCCCCAAAGAGTTGATCACGACCCCGTCCTCCCTCTAGGCGGTCGTCGCCCCCGCCACCGTGGATGATGTCATCGCCTCCATCGCCGGCAAGATATTCGTCGAGATCGCCCCCGAATATCTGGTCATGCCCGTCGCCGCCGAAGACCGAACCTATCAATAGGCCGTCTTGGCCTCGATAGATGTCGTTATCTCCGTTGAGATAGACATCCCCTTCGATCCGCCCCGTATTGACGATCTCGTCGTTACCGAGAAACAGATCGATGTCGCCGATGATCTCGCCGCTGTTCAGCAATACGTCCCTAGCGCGCTGCATCGGACTGAAGTTGTGGATACCCTTGATCGCCCAGCCGTTTGACTCGATCAGACCTTCGTTCCTGATAACGAAAGTCAACTCGGGCCTATCATTGGGATAGTCGTCTAGGTGCCCGTATTGGAGCGCAACCGTTCTCTGTTCGCCGCCGGCGATATCGGTGAGGACTCTGATTGTGCCGGTGTTGAGAAATTGGGTTGCCCCTCCTCCTCCGCTCGTGTGCAAGCCGATAGCCGAGGTGCCCCCAAGAACTTCGAAGGTCCCCGAGTTCACGAAGTTGCCACCATTGGCTAGCGTGACGCCCTTGGCCTCGTTGAGCGAGAGGACGCGGTAGGTTCCGCGATTGATGAAGTCGAAACTTGTGCCGTGTGGCGTACCAAGTCCGTCGGCGATACCGAACGGATCCGTGCATCGCACTTCGAAACGCCCGTCGTTGACGAAATCGCCATTGTAGGCCTCGGAGAAGACGCCGCGGATAAACCGCCCGCCTTCTACATCGACAACGCCCGTCTCGGAGATCCGGATGGCGACGTGCGTCTGGTTGCCAATTTCGGAGTTGCTCCATCCTCCGCTCGAATATTCGAACTGTAGGGCGGTCGACCAAAAGCTCGTTCCGCTTCCTCGATAAGCATATTCGCCATGGATGGTCAGGGTCGGCGGTGGCGGTTGATCCGGCACGACATGCGGGTGTCGAAGCAGGATTCCGATCGGATCGTTATCGATGAGGAGGCGCTGGCCTGCGGCGATCATGTAATCTTCAGCAATCGACAGCGGCACGCGACGGCTCTCCAACTGGAGCGAGCACTAGAGCGCAACCCCGCGTATGCGTCCAGCCTAGGCAAACCTTGCGAAATAAGAAAAAGGGCGCTCCGGTTTCCCGAAGCGCCCAAATCCAAATCGCGTGAGAGCGATTAGCGCTTCGAGAACTGGAAGCTGCGGCGGGCCTTGGCGCGGCCGTACTTCTTGCGCTCGACGACGCGGCTGTCGCGGGTCAGGAAGCCGTGCGGCTTCAGGACCGGGCGCAGTTCCGGCTCGTAGCGGGTCAGCGCCAGGGCAATGCCGTGGCGGATGGCGCCGGCCTGGCCCGAGAGGCCCGAGCCCTGGACGGTGACGTCCACGTCGAACTGGGTCGCGCGGTCGGCGATCTGCAGCGGCTGGGCGATCATCATGCGCAGGACCGGGCGGGCCAGGTAGATTTCCTGGTCGCGGCCGTTGATGGTGATCTTGCCCGAACCGGGCTTCACCCACACGCGGGCGATGGCGTTCTTGCGCTTGCCGGTCGCGTAAGCGCGGCCTTGCGCGTCGACGATGCGCTCGCGGACCGGGGCCGGGGCGTTGGTGCCCATGCCGGCCAGGGCGTCGAAGCCCTTGCCTTCAACGGCTTCCGGAGCAGTTTCGGTGATCGGAGTGTCGGTCATGATTTACTGGCCCCGGACGTTCTTGGCGTTCATGCCGGCGAAGTCGATGACTTCCGGGCTCTGAGCCTGGTGGGTGTGTTCCGAGCCGGCGAAGATGCGCAGGTGCGTCATCTGCTTGCGGGCCAGCGGGCTTTCCTTGGGCAGCATGCGCTCGACGGCCTTCTGGAGGACGCGCTCGGGGTACTTGCCTTCCAGGACCTGCCCGGCGATGCGTTCCTTGACGCCGCCCGGGTGACCGGTGTGGCGGTAATAAATCTTGTCGGTCAGCTTCTTGCCGGTGAACTTCACCTTCTCGGCGTTGATGACGACGACATAGTCGCCGCAATCGACGTGCGGGGTGTAGTCCGGGCGGTGCTTGCCGCGCAGACGCATGGCGATGAAGGAAGCCAGGCGGCCGACGACGACGCCTTCGGCGTCCACGACGCTCCCCTTCTTCTCGGCATCCGCGGGCTTCAGCGAAGCCGTGGTGCTCTTCAGCATGACGAGGGTTCCTGGGGAGACGAACGAAGGGCCCGACCCGTTGCCGGGAGGAGCG
>JAEYWU010000095.1 GCA_023428785.1 Pseudomonadota bacterium | reverse complement strand
AGATAAAGTTTCGCTGCGGAGATCGAGCCGCCGTAAGCATTGGCAAAGACGATGTCATGGGCGCCGGTAGTGGCCAGCATCAGCTCAGCGCTGCCGGCGCTGAAGTTGAATGCCGATGCCGCAAACGAGTCGCCGACATTGAGATGCCCGCCACTCGAAGCTAGGGCGATCAGCTGACCGGGCTGTGCTGAAACCGAGTAACGGCTCAGCCGCAAGTTGCCTGAGCCTAACATCTGGTTGACGTAGATGCCGCCAGCGGTCGCTGTCAGGTTGACAGTGCCGGAGCCGGCGGCAGGGTCGATGTCCATGTAATTGGGACCGCTCTGACCGATCGACGCAGCATTGATGGTGATATTGCTGGTGGCGTCCCCCTCGACGCGAATCGGGGCCGCCCCGATACGCGTCAGACTATTGGCACCGACATCAATATTGACAGTGCCACCGTAGCTTGTGGTAGCGCTGGCCACGACCCCGTTAAGTGTGCCCACCGTCTCCAGCGAGAGGTTGCGCGTGTTCTTGAATAACACCTGACGATTCTGGTCAATTACCGCATGGCCGGCAAACGCCGCGAAATGGTCGACCTGGTTGTTGGCGGCGTTGAGAATCACGTTGCCGTTGGTGGCATTTGCGGCCAGGCCGTGGGCAGTTATCGCTCCGGAAGCCGTCTGAACAATGTTGCCGCTGGTATCAGTAATGATGACATTACCGGCTGTGCCCGCATGGATCAGCGCATCGATCCGCACACTATTACCGGCATTGCTCAGGGTCGATGACAGGTTAATGTCCGCGCCAGCCCCCACAGCGCCCGCTCCGGTCGTATCGAGCCCTGCATTTACAAGTAATGCACCACTAATCTGTGGAGTCCCCGATCCTGCAGCCAGGGTAATTTGACCACCGCGCGTGGTGATGCTGTTGTTTACCAGCAGGTTCCCGCCCGCCTGCAACGTGATGCCAACGCCGTTGTTATCCAGAAAAACAGCATCCGTCACCCGAATCTCATCGGTGGCCTGCAACACAATATCTGCCATTGATGCATTCAGAACGGCAGGATCGATCACTGCCGTCGTCGGGCTATCCCCAAAATTAACGGTCGTAACAATTACATTCGCCCCGTTATCATCAATCTCGATTGAGGTCGGATCGAGCAACAGCGTTCCGGTCGCCCCATGCGTCGCGCCGAGATTGGCTGCGCCCTGAAAATCTAGCATGCGCTTGCCAGAGACCTCGGCGAATCCGCCGTCGCCGCCCTGCACGCCACCGCGCGCCGAAATGTTGCCGTAGAACCGTGTCGCATCATCCGCCCACACGATGACCTTGCCCCCGTCGCCCGCCGTAATCGCATCAGCATTGATGCTCACATCGGGACCAACGTAAGTGCGGAACGCATTCTGCACATCCGGGTTCCTGCCCTGGAAGTCGCCGCCCACCAGCACGGTGCCGCCGCCGGCTTCGCCCGAGGCATTGATGGTGGCATTGCCGGTCAGTCCCACGAGATCGCCCAGCACCTGCACCATGCCGCCGGCGCCGCTGCTGCCGGTCGCAGTGATTTCCCCGTCGACCAGCGTGGTGTCGCCCGACTGCAGCGTGACCGCACCGCCGGTGTTGCCGCTGGCGCTGATCGTGCTCGTGGTGGTGGTTTCGATGTTTTTCGTGGCCTTCAGCAGGATGCGCCCGCCTTCGACGACGGCGCTGCTGGCATTGAGCGTGCCGCTGTTGCGGATCAGCCCGGCGTAGATGCCGATGCGTCCGGCTTCGGCGCTGATGGTGCCGAGATTGCGTGCTTCGTGCTCCGCCGCCACCACCTCCACCCGCAGGTTCGGCGTGCCCGGGTTCACCAGCTCGACGCTGTTGCCTGCCGCCAGCACCACTTCGCCGTTGGGGCTGGTGATCAGGCCGTTATTGGTCACCGCGTTGCCGACCAGGTAGACGCTGCCGCCGGTAATCTGGCCGTGGTTCACCACGCTGCCGGCACCGATGCCGTCGGTGAAGCGTAGCCGGTTGTTGAGGAAGTCCTCGTTGCTGAGGTTCAGCGTCGAGGCGACCAGTCCGGCCACGTCCACCTGTGATCCGGCGCCGAAGACGATGCCGTTGGGGTTGATCAGGAACACCCGGCCGTTCGACTGCAGCGCGCCGAGGATCACCGAGGGATCCTGGCCCGTCACGCGGTTCAAGACCGCCGACAGGGCCGAGGGCTGGATGAAGCGGGTCAGTTCGCCGACGCTGATCGAGAACGAGCCCCAGTTGATGATCGCGTTGGCGCTGTTGGTGATGTTGAGGATGTTGCCGGCCTGCTGGAAGGTCGCCGCGCCGTGCACCACCGTCGGATTGCTCGGATTCGCCAGCGCTGCGCCGCTGAAGCAGGCGGCAACGGCCAAGGCTGCGGCCCTCGGTCGCAACGCGCCAAAAGATCCGCGGGAAATTTTCCGGATGTCGTTTTTGTTCATGGAGCCCCCTGCGGCGGATGTCCGTGCCGACATTCACGCCTGCCGTTTCCGGCTCTAATAGGTGATTGGCACGCCGCGATTATTTCACGCCGCCACAGAAAGCCGCGTGAACAATCTCTCGTTTGTCCGGATGATTAAACGGCGCAGGAGCCGTAGCGGCCGACAGCTGGGTCCGCTTGTGCACAGAAAAACAAAAAGTTATTTAAAAACAATGGCTTATAATTAATTCACCGAAATCATGCGCGGCGCCAGGGCCGCAGATAGTCGAGACGGTCGCCGCTCTGCACGATCAGGTGCTTGACGACCTTGTCGCGCACGATGTGCAGCGTCACGTCGATGCCGGCGCCGCCGCTGCCCCACAGGCTTTCGTAGAACTCGCTCTGGCCGGCGATCGAATCGCCGCCAACGCCGAGGATGATGTCGCCGCGCTGCAGCCCGGCCTGGTCTGCCGGCGAATCGGGCAGCACGCGGGAGACGACGACATGGCCGTCGACCTGCTCGGTGTTGAGGCCCAGCCAAGGCCGGCCCGCGCCGGGCCTGCGGCCGTCGCGGACCAGGTCGTCGAGCACGTCCTTCAGCAGATTGATCGGCACGAACATGTTGCCGGGAAAGGCCATGCCGCTGCCGAGCACGTCGCTGACCCACAGGGAGGCAATGCCGACCAGCCGTCCCTCGCCGTCGAACAGTGCGGCGCCACTGTGCTCGTATCGCGGCGGCGCGGTAAACAACGCGTCTTCGATCATGTATTCCCACCAGCCGGTGAAGCGGCGCCGCGACACCAGCGCCGCGCCGGTGATGCCGCCGGCGGCTTCGTGCCCGGCAACGACCAGCGACTGCAGCTCGGCCAGCGCGTCGGAGTCACCCAGTTCGACCGGCGCGCAGGATGGCGCAGGGCTCGCGCGCAGCAGGCCAAGGCCGCTGGCGTGGTCGAAGCCGATCACGCTGGCCGGATAGATGCGGTTGTCGCCGGTGATCACCAGTACCGAGGCGGCTTCGAGGATCAGGTAGCCGATGGTCAGGATCAGACCATTGCCGTCAATCAGGATGCCGGTACCCTCGCGTTCGGCGCCCAGCGTATCGGCGGTGCGCGCACCCTCGACCGCGCGGATCGACAGTTTCACCACGGCGTCGATCGGCGGTTCAGCCGGACGCGGAATGCCGTTGGTCGCGCGCCAGGCCGCGACCGAGGCGACAAACAGCGGGGCCGTCATCGCGCCGGCTCCACGGCGGCAATCGCCGCATACCTGCCATCGGTGATCTCGATCTCCTCGGGGCCGGCCGGGGTCATCAGGCTGGCGCTGTCGCCGGCGCGGCGCGTGAGCAGCGCCATCGCGGTCGGCGCCATCCCGCGGG
>JAEYWU010000089.1 GCA_023428785.1 Pseudomonadota bacterium | reverse complement strand
GTCCCGATCACCGCGATAGCGGCGGCGCTATCGCCGGCCAGCGCCTGCGCCCGCTCGGCGGCGTCGAGGGGACGGGCCGGGGCGGCGGCCAGGTCCTCGCTTGCGACGGTGAGCGCAGCGTCGATATGCGCGAGGCGCGCATCCAGGCGCGCAGCCGCCAGGCTGGCCTGGCCGGCGAGCGCTTCTGCAGCCTCGGCGGTTTCGTCGCGGGGCCGATCGCGGATTTCCCGGGCGTAGAGGGCCGTATAGGCGGCCAGGGCGATGGCGGCGATCAGGACGCCGACGCGCAGCCAGCTGGGCATGGCCGAGGGTCCTGCGCGGCCGCCCGCGTCAGAAGCCCGCCTGCCCGGCTGTGGTCCCCGTCGATCGGGACGCTCCACGCGCCACTCCCTTGATTCGCCCGCGATTCAGAATCCTAACGGGGGTCAGGGATTCGCGCGAGAGTCTTCAGGCCGCGGCGGTCTCCGACGCCGGACGGGCGTCCACCGGCGGGGCCAACACCTCCGTCACCGACTTCAGAACAGCGCGTGCGGCGATGGCCAGATCCATCAGCACCGGCGGGGCGTCTTCCGGAGCCTCATCGACCTGGCGCACCATTTCCTCTGCCAATTTCAGAAGCTTCGGGGCATTGGCGATCAGACGCGCCTGCAACTCCATCTTGTGCGGGTCGCGGTCGTATTCGGCTCCAGGTACGCGCCATCCGCCCCAGTCCTGCTCGTCGGTCACGACGACCGGATAGGTCCCGGGAAAGGGATGGTGCGGAGTGTCCTCCGCAGTCTGCCACTTGTTCTTGGCGCGCATCAGCCGCCATTCGCCGACGCCCTGTTCGGCGATAGGATCTTCCTCCGGCGTCGCCAGTTCGTGGGCCAGAAACTCGCGGCCCAGGCCTACGTCGTAGGTGACGCGCACCGGCTCGGCGAAGCCCTTGGCCCAGACGGGCTGGATCTTCTCGATGGTGGCCCAGGCGCCCACGCACTCGACCCAGACCTTCTGGCCTCTTTGAAACTGCGCGCGCGCCATGGCGATCTCCCGGCAAGACTAGTCGCCAGAATGCCGCCGAGGCGTTGACACGTGGTTCAGGGGCACGGTGAAGGGAGCGTTAAGCGCCCTAACCTCAGACCTTCTTTGAGATGCTCTCCAGAGCGTCGCCGGCGGCCTTGTCCTTGCCCTGGAGCGCGAGGTCGCCAAGGGAGACGACCCCGACGAGTTCCTTCTCGCGGTTCACGATCGGCAGGCGGCGAATCTGCTTTTCCGCCATGCACGCCAGAACGTCCTTCGCCGGCTCGTCGTCGTAGCGCCATTCCAGGGCGCCGGACATGATTTCCGACACCGGCGTCTCGAACGAACGACCTTCGGCCACGGCGCGTACGGCCAGGTCGCGGTCGGTGATCACGCCCTGGATCTTGCGGCCGTCGCAAACCGGCACGAAGCCGAAGTCGCCGGACGCCATCTTCTGGGCGACGGACTGAATGGTGTCGGTCGGACGGGCGATCTCGACGTCGCGGGTCATCACTTCGCTGATGTTCATCTCGGCTCTCCTTGGGTGGAAATGGTGATGGCGAAACCCGTCGCGGGCGGCGCGGTTCCGGCCGCTGGCGTCGCAGGGCCGTCGGCGCTATGCCCCCGCCCATGACCGCTTCTCCCAAAGACCTGACCCAGGCCATTCTCGCGCGCCTCGGCGTCTCTCTCGCATCGACCGGCCTTGAGGCGACTTCGCCGATCGACGGCTCCAGCCTCGGCCATGTCGCGGTCCATTCCGCAGCCGACGCCGAACTGGCCGTGGGCCGCGCGGTCTCCGCCTTCGAAGCTTGGCGCCGCATTCCGGCCCCGCGCCGCGGTGAGCTGGTCAGGCTGTTTGGTGAGGAACTTCGCGCCTCCAAGGACGACCTCGCCATGCTGGTTACGCTCGAGGCCGGCAAGATCGTCTCAGAGGGCCTCGGCGAGGTCCAGGAGATGATCGACATCTGTGACTTCGCCACCGGTCTGTCCCGCCAACTCTACGGCCTGACCCTGCCAAGCGAACGTCCCGGCCATCACATGCGTGAGACCTGGCAGCCGCTGGGTCCGGTGGGCGTCATCTCGGCTTTCAATTTCCCTGTCGCCGTTTGGGCCTGGAACGCCGCCTTGGCGCTCGTCTGCGGCGATTCCGTCCTCTGGAAGCCCTCCGAGAAGACCCCGCTCACCGCGCTGGCGACCCAGGCCGTCTTCGAGCGAGCGGTCGCCCGCTTTGGCGCCGACGCTCCGGCCAACCTTTCCCAGGTTCTGATCGGCGAGCGCGACCTCGGTGAAGCCCTGGCTTCAGACCCGCGCGTGCCGCTGATCTCGGCCACCGGCTCGACCCGCATGGGCAAGGCGGTGGCCCAGGTCGTGGCCGGCCGTCTCGGCCGCTCCCTGCTGGAGCTCGGCGGCAACAATGCCATGATCGTCACGCCTTCGGCCGATCTCGACATGGCCGTGCGCGCCGTCGCCTTCTCCGCTGTCGGGACCTGCGGACAGCGCTGTACGACGCTCCGCCGCCTGATCGTCCACGAGGACGTCGCCGAGGCCCTGACCGCCCGCCTCATGAAAGCCTACGGCACCCTGCCGATCGGCGACCCGTCGGACACGGCGACGCTGGTGGGCCCGCTGATCGACGAGGATTCAGCGCGCGGCTTCGCCTCCGCTCTCGAACAGGCCCGCGCGCAAGGCGGTGAGGTCCTGACCGGCGGCGAACGACTCGACCGCGACGGCTGCTATGTCACCCCGGCCATTGTCCGCATGCCCGCCCAGTCGGCGGTGGTCATGCACGAGACCTTCGCGCCGATCCTCTACGTCCTGATCTACCGCGACTTCGACGAGGCCGTGGCGATCCAGAACGCCGTGCCGCAAGGGTTGTCGTCCTGCGTGTTCACCGGGTCCATCCGGGAGTCCGAGCGCTTCCTGTCGGCCTGGGGTTCGGACTGCGGCATCGCCAACGTCAACATCGGCCCTTCGGGCGCGGAGATCGGCGGAGCCTTCGGCGGCGAGAAGGAAACCGGGGGCGGTCGCGAGTCGGGCTCGGACGCCTGGAAGGCCTATATGCGCCGCCAGACCCAGACGGTGAACTTCTCGGACAGTTTGCCACTGGCGCAGGGCGTCAAGTTCGACGTCTAGGCGTAGGGCGCGGCCTTGTCTCAGGCCTGCGCCGCATCCTGCGGAACAGCATCCACACGCTCCAGAACAGGACCACCAGCAGCACCGGGATCAGCACCGGCAGGACGAAGGCCAGCAGCACCGTCCCGATGCTCAGCACGTCTTCCATGAAGCTGAGGAACGGATTGGCCAAGCCGCCGGTGGTCGCCGTCGAGGCCGCCCGTGTCCCGCCCTGGGCGGCGCCGAACGCCAGCGCGGTGGGGGCCCCCACGATGATGCCGGCGACCGCCGCGGCCGTCGGGTCCAGCCCCGCGAACATCGAGCCGGCGGCTACGGCCCCGGCCACGGGCCGGGCGATGATCCCGATGGCGTGCAGGGCGTTGTCGAGGAATGGAACCTTGTCGGCCACGATTTCGATGGCGGTGGCCAGGCCCAGGGCCGCGATCGCCCCGTTGGACGTCAACCAGGCCATGCTTTCGTTCAGCTCGATCCCGAACAGCTGGAACCGCGCCGCCAGCGCCGCCATCAGCAGCGGAATGAAGATCCTGAGGCCCGACGCCGCCGCCAGCCCCAGCCCCAGCAACGCCGGCAGGACCCAGGTCTCAAGCACATCGGGGTAGGGTAGGGCGTCCATCGCCCTAGAACTTCCTGCGGCCCGATACGGTTTCGAAGAACATCCGGAAGTCCCCCATCAGGCTCCACAGCGGATATTTGAACGTCGCCGGCCGGTTCTTCTCGAAGAAGAAATGCCCGATCCACGCAAAGCCGTAGCCGATCACCGGCGAGGCCAGCAGCCACCACGGGTTCAGCGTCGCCAGCGCCACGATCCAGGTCGTGATCACCAGTCCTGTGCCGACCACATGGATCCGCCGGCACGTCCGGTTGGCGTGCTCGTGGATGTAGAAGGGATAGAAGGCCTCGAACGTCGGATAGCGTTCGCCGTCGGCGGGCTGGCTGGTCATGAGGAGACCTTCGCGCCGATCGTCCCGGCTGGCAAGCGAGCCGTGACCGGGCGTGCTAGCCTGCGGCCATGTCCGAATCCACGCCCGAGCAAAAGCCCCGCTGGTCCGTCATCGGTCCCGGTCTGGTCGTCGCCGCGACGGGGGTTGGGGCAGGGGACCTGGTGGCCACGCTCGTGGCGGGGTCACAGTTCGGCTACGCCCTGCTCTGGGCCGCGATCGTCGGGACCATCGTCAAGATCGCCCTGGCCGAGGGCGTGGGCCGATGGACCCTCGCCTCGGGCCGGACCATGTTCGACGGGTGGTCCAGCCTGCCGGGCGGGGCCGGGCGGCTGAACTGGGCTACCGCCTATTTCGGCCTCTATGTCGTGATCTGGGGCTTCGTCTATGGCGCGGCGGCCATGACCGCTTCGGCCCTGCCGCTGGCGGCCCTGTTTCCGGCCATCGACCTCAAAGTCTTTGGTATCGCCTCGGGCGTGATCGGCCTGGGGCTGGTCTGGTTCGGTGGCTATGGCCTGTTCGAAAAGGTCATGACGGCGCTGGTTGGCGTCATGTTTGTGACCGTCGTCGGTCTGGCCGTCATCGTGGCGCCCGATGTGCCTCGGCTGCTGACGGGTCTTTGGCCGACCCTGCCCGAGGGCTCGGTCTTCTACACCCTGGGCCTGATCGGCGGGGTGGGGGGCACCATCACCATGGCCGCCTATGGCTACTGGCTGAACGCCAAGGGCTGGCGCGGCGCGGCCTGGATTCCGGTCATGCGGCTGGACAATCGCGTCGCCTATGCCGTGACCGGCCTGTTCGTGGTCGCCATGCTGATCGTCGGCGCCGAACTTCTGCACGCCGGCGGCGTGGCCCTGGCGTCGGGCGACCGGGGCCTGCTCGATCTCGGCGAGGTGCTCGAGGCCCGCTTCGGCCCGGTGATTTCAACCACCTTCCTCATCGGCTTCTGGGCGGCCAGCTTCTCGTCCCTGATCGGGGTCTGGAACGGCGTCAGCCTGATGTTCGGCGACTTCTGGTCCCACATGCGCGGACGGCCCGAGGAGGACGGCGTGCGCGCCGATGGCGGCCCGGCGTTTCGCGCCTACGCCCTGTGGCTGACCTTCCCGCCGATGGCCCTGCTGTTCATGGACCGGCCCTTCGCCCTGATCGTGGCCTATGGCGTCCTGGGCAGCCTGTTCATGCCTTTCCTGGCCGGGACGCTGATCTGGCTTCTCAATTCTGGCCGGGTCGGGTCCGAGCATCGCAGCGGCTGGGTCTCCAACAGCTTGCTCACCGCCGCGGCGGTCCTCTTCGCAGTCCTCGCCGGGCGCGAACTCCTGAACCTGATCCTGGGCTAGCGGCGCAGGACCGCGCGGGCCGCCGCCACGAGCTCGCCCTGCCGGAACGGTTTGGCGAGGCGAGGCAGGCCCTCCACATCCCCTTCACGCATCGAGGCGTAGCCGGTCGTCAGCAGGATGGGCAGGTCTTCCAGCCGCTCGCGCGCCGCCGCCGCCAGCCGCGCGCCCGACATCACCGGCATGGCGTAGTCGGTGATCATCAGGTCGGGCCTCAGGCCGCCGTCGATCTCGGCCAGGGCCTCTTCGGGGCCTGCCGCCTCGATCACCGTATAGCCGGCGTCGGTCAGCATGTCGGCGGCGCCCATGCGCACGCCAGGCTCGTCGTCGACCAGCAGGACCACGGCCTTGCCGCCGTCCGGCGCCACGCCCGGCACGGTCTCGGCCGCCGGTTCCGCCACTTGGCCCGAAACCGGCAGGCACAGGGTCGCCGTCGTGCCCCGTCCGGGCTCGCTCTCCAGATTGAACTGCCCGCCTGACTGTTCCGCCAGCCCCTTGACCGAAGACAGGCCCAGCCCCGTGCCGCGTCCCACTTCCTTGGTGGTGAAGAAGGGCTCGACCGCGCGCCTCAGGGTCTCGGCGTCCATGCCCGCCCCCGTGTCGGTGACCCTCAGTTCGATGCAGGGCTTGGCTCCACAGTCGATGCGACGCGCCGAGATGGTCAGCACGCCGTCCTCACCCATGGCGTCGCGCCCGTTCACCGCCAGGTTCAGCAGCGCCAGCTCCAGCTGGTTCGGATCGACATGCGCCGGCGGCAGGCCCGGCGCGGCATCGATCACCAGCGAAATCCCCGGGCCCAGCGAGCGCGCCATCAGGTCGCGCAGGGTTTCCAGCACCGCACCGACGTCGACCGCGCGCGGCTCCAGATGCTGGCGCCGCGAGAAGGCCAGCAGGCGATGCACCAGCGTCTTGGCCCGATCCGCCGCCGTCAGGGCGCCCTCGATCAGCCGGGTCGAGCGCTCGTCGTTGCCCGGGCGCCGTTGCAGCATGTCGAGCGCGCCCACGATCGGCGTCAGAAGGTTGTTGAAGTCGTGCGCCACCCCGCCGGTCAGCTGGCCGACGGTCTCCATCTTCTGGGACTGATGCAGGGCCTGTTCGGCCTGGAGGCGCTGTCCGACCTCGGCCTCGACGCGGGCCTCCAGCCCGGCGTTCAGGGACTGCAGGTCGGCCTCGGCCGCCGTGCGCCGGGCGATCTCGGTCTGGGCTTCCTTGAACAGGCGGGCGTTGTCGATGGCGGTCGCGGCCTGCCCGGCCAGACCCGTCAGGCCCCGCTCCGCCTCCTCGCCGAACCGGCCGACCTCCCCGTGGCCGAACAGCAGCCCACCCAGCACCGAGCCATCGCGCGACTTGACCGGCACCGCCAGATAGGACCGGACCGGCAGATGACCCTCCGGCATGCCGCCCAGCGGATCATTGCGGCCATAGCGGGGGTCGGCGGTGATGTCGTCGGACCGCACGATGCCCTCGCCGTTGAAGGTCGGGGCGAAGACCTCGGTGATCCGCGGCATCGGGAAGCTGGAGAAGGCCTCTGCCGGCGCTCCTGCGAGCGCATAGAGCATGTAGGCTTCGTCGTTCTCGACCACGACATTGTAGAAGAAGGCCCCGAACTCCGCGCCGGTCAGGGCCACACCCGCGTCCACCACGCGCTGGACCAGGCTCTCCAGGTCGGTGTCGGCGGCGACCACCGCCCCGGCCTCGTTCAGGATCTCGAGCGCCCGCTTTTCCTCCATCAGCGCCGTTTCGGCCGCATGCCGCTCGGTCACGTCGCGGAACAGCACCGCCACCTGTCGCCGCTCGGGCGGCTCGACCCGGAAGGTGAAGACATCCAGGCGCCGCTGGTTGATCTCCAGCGGCTTGGAGAACCGCATCGGCTCGCCGGTTACCAGCACCTTGCGATACAGCTCGACCCAGCCATCGGCTTCGTCGGGCACCATTTCGCGCACCTTCTGGCCGACCACATTGGGAATGCCCGTGTGGGTCAGATAGGCCGGGTTGGCCTCCACATGGATGTAGTCGCTCATCGGCCCGTGCGGACCGTCCAGGAACTCGATGACGCAGAAGCCCTCGTCGATGGAATCGAACAGGGTCTTGTAGCGCTGCTCGCTGTCCCTGAGGGCGACCTCGGCCGCCATTCTCTGGATATGCGCCCAGGACCGTTCGGTGACCTCGCCGATCAGGCGGACCTCCTCTTCGGTCCAGACGTGCGGGGCCTGCTGATGCACCGCCATCAGGGCGACCAGCCGTCCCTCGCGCACCAGCGGCAGGCACACGGTGGCCGAAATTCCGATCGCCTGGAAGCTCGCAGCCGCCGCGGCGGGCAGCTCGCAGCGGTTGTCGTTGACCACCAGCGGCCGACCCGCCGACAACTCCTGGACGGCCAGCTCACCGAAGGTCGCCAGGCTGTAGTGTCCCGTGATGTGAGGCGACCCGTCCGGGGCCCAGTCGCCACGGATCGTGAACCCGTCCTGGTCCTCGTCCATGTCCGCATAGGCGCAGTTCGAGGCGCCCAGGTGCCGCGCCGTCATTTCGGTGATGATCGCCAAGATTTCCTCGGCCGACCGCGCCTCGACCGCTGCCCGTGACAGCGTGTCCAGGAATGACAGGCGGCTTTGGCGTTGCCTGAGGGCCTCTTCGGTTCTCAGCCGTTCGATGGTGATCCGGGCCCGCTCGGCGACCTCGCGCAGGAAGGAGAGGTCCTCGTCCGGCCAGTCTCTGACTTCGGGGCTCACCGCCGACATGATGGCGCTCAGCTCGCCGCGCTCCATGATCGGCAGGGCGACGAACGCCCGCACGCCCCGGTCCGCATAGGCCTGGGGGTCGCCCTGGGTGCGCGCGTCCGTGGAGACATCGGGCACCAGGACCGGTCGGCCGGCCCTGAGGTCGTCGACGAAGTCTCCGAACGTCCTCAGACGGGCCTGGCGGCCCGGTGGATTCACCCCGTCGGAAAGCCATTCGCGCTCATAGGTGATCACTTCGGTGGCCAGGTCCACGCGCCCATAGCCCGCCCGTGTTCCACCCAGCCGATCGGCCAGGGTCCGCGCCGCGATCTCGGCGGCTTCGCCGACCTCGCGCGACTCGGCGATCTGTTCGTTGAACCCCAAAAGGGCTCGCGCCCGCGCCTGCTCCGCGACCATGCGAGTGACGTCATAACCCTCGACGAACACCCCGGTCACCGCGCCCTCGGCGTTGCGCAGCGGCTGATAGACGAAGTCGAGATAGTGGGTCTCGGTCCGGCCGCCCGGGCCGGTCGCCAGCTCCACCGGCGCCGCGCTCATGGCCACCGTCTCGCCCGTGGCCATCACCTGATCCAGAAGCTCCAGGAACCCCTGTTCGGCGATCTCCGGCAGCGCCTCCGCCAGCGGAAGCCCGACCACCTCGCGTCCGCCGATCAGCCGGTGATAGGCCGTATTGGCAAGGGTGAAGACGTGCTCGGGTCCGTCCAGCAGGGCCATGAAGCTGGGCGCCGCCTCGAACATGGCCTCCAGCCGCTGGCGCTCCTCGGCCTGCCGCAGCCGCGCCTCGCGGCGCTGGGTCGTCTCCACCACGATGACCAGCTCGCCCGCCGGCCGCCCGCTCTCGTCGGGCACCGGCGAATAGTCGAGGTCCAGATAGACGTGCTCCGGCTCGCCCGACCGGCTCAGCACCAGCAGCTGATCCCTCAGCGACAGGGTCTCGCCGTCCAGCACCCGCGCATAGATGTCGGAGTTGAAGTCCGCGATCTCAGGCCAGGCCTCGCGCACCGGCTTGCCCAGGATTTCGGGATGCTTGCGGTCCGCGAACCGCGCATAGGCGTCGTTATAGACCAGCACGCCCTGCGGCCCCCACAGCAGCACCATGGCGATGGGCGAACCCAGCATCAGCCCGGTGGTGGTCTTCAGGCTCTGCGGCCAGTCTTCCAGCGGCCCCAGCGGCGTCGAGGCCCAGTCGAACTCGCGAATGAGCGCGGCCATCTCGCCGTCGCCCCTCACAAATCCCGGCCGCTCACCCAGGTCCGACAACCCCGCACGCCCCTACCGCCCCGCCCGACGTGGACGGCTGCGCAAGGAGTGTCAACGCACGAAGGTCGAAAGCGTTGCCATGTCTCCCTCCCCTTTCAGGGGAGGGTCGCGCCGCAGGCGCGGGTGGGGCAAGCCCTGACGTCACTCACTTCCAGAACGTCACGGCGAAGGAATTTACCCCGGCGGCAGCTGCGCCGGGTAGCGGCAGTCGTCCGGCGGGATGGTTTCGCAGGCCGGCGGCCAGGGGAAATCATCCAGGTTGGCCACCGTGTGGTCGCGGGCCTGGCCGGACAGCCACAGGAACTGGGACGCGCCCCAGCCGGCCGGCTTGAACACCTCGGGCAGGGACTTCAGCCCGCCGTTCGCATCCCAGAACTGGGTGGCCCAACCGCGCTCCACGCCGCGCACAAAGTCGGCGCGGGCCGTCTCGGGCCCCAGCACACGCGCCCGCCAGTGATAGGCCGCCAGTCCCCAGTGGGCCTCGATGCCGTGCGAGTCCTGGGTCAGCAGTCCCTGGGCGATAGCCCGCGCACGCCTCCACATCTCTCGGTCACGGGCCTCTATCGCCTCCTGCCGCTCGCGTTCGGCGGCCTCCTCTTCCTCCGGCGTCAGGATCCTCAGGGCGGCGGTCCGCTCCAGGGTCTCGACATAGGTCTTGGCGGCCTTGAGGGTCTGGAGCGCCTTCTGGCCCTCGCCCCGGCTCATCAGCCTCTCTGCCTGCTGAAGGGCCTGGCTCACAGCGGCCTTGGGGTCGCTCGGCGCCGCCGGCTCGCGCACCGGGTCCGGATCGAGCGGCGGGCAGGGCGGTTCCGGTGGATCGGCCTCGCCGCGCATGGGCTTGAGGTCGGTCTTCAGCGCCAGGGATTTGCGGTCCCATCCCTTCAGCCGCGCCTTCTTCCTCAGATTGGCCAGGCCGACGTCGAAGCGCAACGCGCACGACGGGCCGCTTTCGCCGGCCTCATAGGCCTTGCGCACCCGGGCCCAGGTTTCGGGGCCGCGATATTTTCTCAGACGGTAGTGTTCCATGCCGCCAACTTACGGCCGGCCGGACCGACGGGGATGAAGTCGCCTTCGTCGCTTCCGTATCCCTTGTGCGTCTTCGAATTCTCTCCGAAGTCACCGGGGATGGAAAACCTGTCTCCTCCCCATCTCCGATGGGGAGGGGGACCGCGGAGCGGTGGAGGGGCCGGCGGGGGGAGGACGCCGGGGTGGGGGGGCGGGGCCCCCCCCGCGCGCC
>JAEYWU010000075.1 GCA_023428785.1 Pseudomonadota bacterium | reverse complement strand
CCCCCCCCCCCCCCCTGCCGCGTCGCCGCGCTTGAGTGGATCAGCCTTCCGGCGAAGGGATCGCCGGAGCCTCCGGCATATTGACGTTCACGTCGACCTCGTCGGGGATGGTGGGCGCTTCCGGCGCCGATCCGTTCGAGAACATGAAGAACGCGATCACGGCCACGACCACGAGCAGCGCGCCCACGATCAGGGCCAGCCCTGTGTTGCCGCCGCCACCGCCGCCGCCGCCCGAGTTGGTGTTGCCTTGTTCGGACATCGTCCCCTCCAGTTTGGAATGATTGGTGCTGGCGAAAACGGCGGCCAAGCCTTGCGGTTCCGGCTAGGGTCGATCCAGCCGCTCCGGGGGGCGCTTTGACAGACGCCGTGTGCTACTTATGTTCTCCTGATTCAGATCGCGTTCCGCCTTGTCCGACCAGCCTGCTCTCCGCATCTCTGACCTCGCCCGCGCCGACGGCGGGCCCATGCGCGCCTATCTGGACGGGCTGAACCCTGAACAGCGTCAGGCGGTCGAGGCCGTCGAGGGCCCCGTCCTGGTCCTCGCCGGCGCCGGCACCGGCAAGACCCGCGTCCTGACCACCCGGCTCGCCCACATCCTGGCGCTCGGCAAGGCGAAGCCGTGGGAGCTGCTGGCCGTCACCTTCACCAACAAGGCCGCGCGTGAGATGCGCGAGCGGATCACCCACCAAATCGGCCCATCGGCGGAAGGTTTGCGCTGGCTCGGCACCTTCCACTCCATCGCCGCCCATATCCTGCGCCGGCACGCCGAGTTGGTCGGCCTGAAGTCCAACTTCACGATCCTCGACACGGACGATCAGGAGCGCCTGATCAAGCAGGTGCTGGAAGCCGAGAACGTCGACACCAAGCGCTGGGCGCCCCGCGCCTTGGCCGGGCTTATCGACCACTGGAAGAACCGCGGCTGGGTCCCGGAAAAGCTGCCCAGCTCCGAGGACTTCGCCAACGGCAAGGGACAGGCGCTGTACCGCCTCTATCAGGACCGCCTGCGCGTCCTGAACGCCTGCGATTTCGGCGATCTGTTGCTGCACAATCTTACGATCTTCTCCAAACACGCGGATGTGCTTGAGGAATATCACCAGCGCTTCCGCTACATTCTCGTCGACGAGTATCAGGACACCAACGTCGCCCAGTATCTGTGGCTGCGCCTGCTCGCCGCCCCGCGCGACGGTCATGCTGCCAATATCTGCGTGGTCGGCGACGACGATCAGTCCATTTATGGCTGGCGGGGCGCTGAGGTGGACAATATCCTTCGCTTTGAGAAGGACTTCCCCGGAGCTATTGTCGTCCGGCTTGAACGAAATTATCGCTCGACCTCACACATCCTGGGCGCCGCGTCGGGCCTGATCAGCGCCAATCGCGGCCGTCTGGGCAAGACGCTCTGGACCGAGGCCGAGGGCGGCGAGAAGGTCCGCGTCACCGGCGTCTGGGACGGCGAGGCCGAGAGCCGCCTGATCGCTGACGAGATCGAGCGCCTGCACCGCACCGGTGTCAAATACCGCGACATGGCCATCCTCGTGCGCGCCGCCTTCCAGATGCGCACCTTCGAAGAGCGGTTCGTGATGCTGGCCATCCCCTACACGGTGATTGGGGGGCCGAGATTCTTCGAGCGCGCCGAGATCCGCGACGCCCACGCCTATATGCGGCTCATCCTGTCGGAGGACGACGACCTCGCCTTCGAGCGCATCATCAACACGCCCAAGCGCGGCCTCGGCGACGCCTCGGTCCAGCGTATCCTGACCATCGCCCGCCAGGGCGGCGTCTCGGCCATGACGGCGGCGCGCGACCTGATCCTGACCGACGAGCTGACAGCGCGCGCCCGCACGCCGCTGTCCAACTTCATCCGCGATATCGACCGTTGGCGGGCGCTGCTTGAGACCACGCCCCACCATCAGCTGACCGAGACGGTGCTGGAGGAGAGCGGCTACATCGACATGCAGCGCGCCGACCGCGCCACCGGCCCGACCCGCCTCGACAACCTCAAGGAGCTGGTTCAGTCCATGAGCCAGTTCGACAACCTCGGCGCCTATCTGGAACACGTCGCCCTGGTCATGGACCTCGACCGGGGCGCCGGCGAGGACGCCGTCCAGATCATGACGCTCCACGCCGCCAAGGGGCTGGAATTCCCGGTCGTCTTCCTGCCCGGCTGGGAGGAAGGCGTCTTCCCCAGTCAGCGGTCGATCGACGAGAAGGGCGAAAAGGGCCTCGAGGAGGAACGCCGCCTGGCCTACGTCGGGGTCACCCGCGCCCGCCGCGAAGCCCGGGTCTATTTTGCCGCCAACCGTCTCGTCTATGGCCGTTGGACGACCCAGCTCCCCAGCCGCTTCGTCGACGAACTGCCGCTCGACCACGTCGAGGCTTCGTCTGAAACGGGCTATTTCGGGGGCTCGCCCCATCTGGCCGAGGCCCGCTCGCGCTGGGACGAGGCGCCGGTCTTCGGCGGCGGCTACGCCTCCCCCGGCTGGCGCCGCGGCCAGCAGTTCGCCCAGAAAACCGCCTCCCCCTCCCCGCGCGACCGCTATGCGAGGAACGCCGTCATCGAAGGCGAAGGCCGCCTCGTCGCCACCGCCTCGACCCCCAGCGCCTATTCCCGCGGCGACCGCGTCTTCCACCAGAAGTTCGGCTACGGGAAAGTCACCGGCATCGAGGGCAACAAACTCACCGTGGCCTTTGACAAGGCCGGCGAGAAGCGGGTCATTGAGAGTTTCGTGGAGCGGGCCTAGGCGGCCTATCCCGCCACCTGCCCGAAGTCGGCGACCCGGCCCATTACGCCGCGCACCTGGCCCAGCAGCTTGAGCCGGTTGTCGCGCTCTGCGGCGACGTCGGAGTTGACCAGCACCGCCTCGAAGAAGGCGTCCACCGGCGCGCGCAGCCGGGCCAGAGCGGCCATGGCCCCCGCGAAGTCCTCGCGCTCCAGCGCCCCATCGACCTCGGTCGAGGCCGCCGCGACAGCGAAGGCCAGCGCGGTTTCCTCGGCCGGCTGTCCGGTCAGTCCGGTCGCTACCGCACCTTCGGGCAGCGGCCCCTTCTTCTCCTCGGCCTTGAGGATGTTGGACGCCCGCTTGTAGCCGGCGAGCAGGTTCGCCCCGTCCTCGGTCGCCAGGAAGTCCGACAGCGCTTCCACCCGCCGCACTATCCGCACGAGGTCATCGTCGCCCAGCGCGAAGACGGCGGCCACCAGATCGTGGCGGCGACCCTGATCGCGGAGAAGGACGGTCAGGCGGTCGGCGAAGAATGTGGGAAGCTCGATCTTCGCATTGATTGCTTGCGAGGCAACTTCAGCGTTCGAGAGAACGGGCTCTCCCGCCTGCTGTTCGACCCAAGTGATGATCAGGCGCGTGAGAGGCAATCGAAGCTTGTTGTCCAGCACCAGCCGGATCACCCCCAACGCCGCCCGCCTCAGCGCGAACGGGTCCTTCGACCCCGTCGGCTTCTCGTCGATCGCGAAGAACCCGACCAGCGTATCCAGCTTGTCAGCCAGTGCCACCGCCACCGTCAGCGGCGCGGTTGGAACCGTGTCGTTCGGGCCCTGAGGCTTGTAGTGGTCGCGCACGGCGTCGACGATGGCGGCGTCCTCGCCGGCCTCGCGCAGATAGTAGCCGCCCATGATCCCCTGCAACTCGGGGAACTCCCCGACCATGCCGGACGCCAGGTCAGCCTTGGCGAACCGCGCGGCCTTTTCGGCCTGATCCGGGTCGGCCGCGGCCAGCGGCGCGATCTCGCGGGCCAGCGCCGCGATCCGCTCGACCCGCTCGGCCATGGTCCCCAGCTTGGCGTGGAAGGTCACGCCCTCAAGTTTCTTCAGCCAGGCGTCGAAGTTTCCGGCCTTGCGGTCCTCGTCCCAGAAGAACCGCGCATCATTCAGGCGCGCGGACAGCACCCGGCTGTTCCCGGCCGCCAGCGCACGGCCGCCGTCCGACGCCTCCACATTGGCCACCACCACGAAGTTCGGCGCCAGCCCGTCGCGCGACGGATCGCGCACCGCGAAATACTTCTGGTGGACCTTCATCGACAGCCGGACCACCTCGGGCGGCAGGTCCAGGAACTGCGGGTCCATATCGCCCAGGATCGGCGTCGGCCATTCGGCCAGGCCCGCCACCTCGTCCAGCAGCCCGTCGTCATCGACCAGCGCCAGACCCTTGGCCTGAGTGACCGCCCGGGCCTGTTCCAGGATCCGAACCTTGCGGTCCGCGACGTCGAGCATGACGAAGTCGGCTTCGAGTTTCTTTCGGTAATCCGCGAAATCCTTGACGGAAATCGGCTTGCCGGCGCCCAGGAACCGGTGCCCCTTGGTCACGTCGCCCGAGGCGATCCCGTCGATCTCGAAGGGCACGACCTTGCCGTCGAACAGGCACAGGATCCGCTTGATCGGCCGCACCCAGCGCAGCGTGCCCGAGCCCCAGCGCATCGACTTGGGCCAGGGGAAGTTGCGAACGACCTGATCGACCGTTTCCGCAATAACATCCGTGGTCTGGCGTCCCTTGCTCGACTGGATCGCAAACAGAATGCCGTCCCGCTCGACCAGTTGCTCCCGCGTCAGGCCGGTCTTCCTCAGGAAGCCCTCCAGCGCCTGCTCCGGCGCCGAGGTCTTGGGCCCCTTGATCTCTTCTTCCCGATCCGGCGTCGCCACCGGCAGGCCGTCGATCACCAGCGTCAGCCGGCGCGGCCCGGCAAAAACCGTGATGGCCTCCCAGCCCAGACCGGCCGCCTTCAGCCGGTCGCCGACCAGACGCTCAAGATCGCGCGCCGCGCCGCCCTGCATGCGCGCGGGGATTTCCTCGGAGGAGATTTCGAGAAGCAGTTGGGACATCTATATTTTTCTACTGCGCGGCCTGCATCGGGCGCGGCTGGTTCTGGGACATCTGGCCGGGTGTGGAGGAGGCTTCGCCGCCGCCGCCTTGGGTCATGCCGGTGGGCGTGCCGGTGATTTCCTGATTGTCGGGGAGCTCACCCTCGTCACCGGCCAGTTCGACGGTCTCGCGCTCCGACGGCTTGGCGCCGTAGCTGTTCGATTCACCCGTCGAGCCGCCCGCATCGCCGCACGCGGCCACGGCCAGGCCGGCCAGTCCAAGAAGAACGCTTCGCATCAGGCCCTCCCCCTCTCCTGCTCCACCCACTCCGTCGCGCAGGCCTTGCACAGGTCCCGGATGCGGCCGATGTAGCTCTGCCGCTCCGCCACTGCGATCGCGCCGCGCGCATCCATCAGGTTGAACAGGTGCGAGGCCTTCAGCACCTGATCGTAGGCCGGCAGCACCAGCGCCTGGTCCTGCGGGCCCTTCATCTCGAGCAAACGCGAAACCTCGGCCACCATGTCCTCGAACCGGCGCTTCAGCCCGTCGACGTCATAACCGTTGAAGTTCGCTGCCGACTGCTGGCGTTCGTTCTCGAGGAAGACCTCGCCATACGACATGCCGTCGTTGTTGAACCGGAGATCATAGACGTTGTCGACGCCCTGAACGTACATCGCCAGACGCTCCAGGCCGTAGGTCAGCTCGCCCGACACCACATCGACCTCGATGCCGCCCACGCCTTGGAAGTAGGTGAACTGCGTCACCTCCATGCCGTCGCACCACACCTCCCAGCCCAGGCCCCAGGCCCCGACCGTCGGGTTCTCCCAGTCGTCCTCGACGAAGCGGATGTCGTGCAGCTTCGGATCGATCCCGATCGCCTCCAGGCTCTTGAGATAGAGCTCCTGCAGGTTGTCCGGGTTCGGCTTCAGGATCACCTGAAACTGGTAATAATGCTGGAGCCGGTTGGGGTTCTCGCCATAGCGTCCGTCGCCGGGCCGGCGGCTCGGCTGGACATAAGCCGCCTTCCACGGACGCGGGCCGAGCGCGCGCAAAACCGTCGCCGGATGCAAGGTCCCCGCCCCGACCTCGATATCGTACGGCTGAAGAAGCGCACAGCCCTGCTCGCCCCAGAAGCGTTGCAGGGTCAGGATGAGATCCTGGAAGGAAAGCGGCTGTTCAGGCACGAGAGATCCGGGAGGCGTTGCAGTCGCACCGTCCTAGAGCCCGGCCGCCTTCCACACAAGAAGACGCCGGCCGTCCCGGGAGACGACCGGCGCTTTCAGGCGATCACGCAACGCTTAGGATTGCGGCGTCGCGGGATCTTCCTCACCGGTCGGCTCGGTCGGCTGAACCTCATTCACCGGCGGGGTGGCCGGAATCTCAGCTCCCGTGGGTTCGTCGGTCGCTTCGGCTTCCGGGGTCATGGGGGCCGAGACATCCGCCTCGGCTTCTACATCGGCCGACACCGCCGCATCACTCTCGGCCTCAACCGTGGCGTCGGCTGCGGCTTCGGTCGTGACCTCGGTGTCCTCGTCACCCTGGGCGGCGAGCGAGGTGTCCGGGCTCAGGACCTGATCGACGACCAGGACGGCGCCGTTCGAACCGCGCAGCTCGGCATTGGTGATGGTGGCGCTATCGGCCCGTAGGGAGCCGGCGGTGCCGTCCAGCAGGATTTGGGCGCCCGAACCGGTCACGACCGGACCGCGGCGGTTCTCGATCTGGTTGGCCTGAACGTCGGCGTTCAGCACGTGATAGAGCAGCAGGTCCTGTAGTTCCTCGCGGTTCTCAGGCTGCATCAACCGATCCAGCTCACCAGCCGGCAGAGCGGCGAAGGCCGCATCGGTCGGAGCCAGGATCGATATCGAATCGTCGGATTCCAGCACACCGCTCAAGCCAGTGGCGTCCAGGGCGGTTAGCAGGGTCGAGAACTGCCCGTCGGCGCGCATGACATCGACGATGTCATTGCCGGCGTCAGCCGTCTCGGCCGGGATGGAGGTCTCCGGCTGGGCCGTGGCCGTCAGTTCATCGGTGGCCTCGGCTGCCGCTTCCGGAACGGTCTCCGCAGGCGGCGTTCCGATCGGATCCGTCGACGGCGGCGTGGCCATGGTGTCGGCGGTGGGGGCCTCCTGGGCCAGGGCGGGGGTGGCGAGCAGGGCGGCAGCAGCTGTGGCCATCAGAAGCGTATTACGCATAGAGGTGGTCCTCCTGGTTGGAGCGCGGGACCGCGCCAGAACTCAGCGAAGCCCCGCCGTTTGAATGCGAGGCAAACCGGTGCAGGCTCGCCACGGTTCCCAACCAAAGGTCGACCTGGTCCGATATGTCGCAGTTCACGGCGAGATCTGGGCGATCCCTTGTCAATAAGGGGCTGGAGCCCCTCTTCCGCCCTGATTCAGCCCGGCTCCTTGGTGGGATCGATACGCATCGGCTCGACCCACCAGGCGCTGTTGTGGGCCCTTGCCGCCGCCGCCAGCGCCTGGGCCGCCGCGCCATCCTCGCACAGGGCGAAACAGGTCGCGCCTGATCCTGACATCCGCACGAAGCGGGCGGTCGGCTGGGCCCGCATCCAGCCCAGCAGATCCGCGATCGCCGGGGCCAGCCCGCAAGCTGGGATTTCCAGGTCGTTGCGGCAGGTCTTGAGGAAGCGCCAGACCGCCTCGGCCGTCTCGAACCGCGTCGACATGGCCGGTCGCGCTGCATCCGCTTGCGGCCCATCATCATAGGCCCGATAGACGGCGCCCGTCGGGCTGGGCACGCCGGGATTGATCAGGACCCCGTGCAGCGGAGGCAACAGCGGGGCCTCGGACAGGATTTCCCCCTCACCCTCGGCGATGCAGGCACGCGCTCGCAGGCACAGCAGGCCATCCGCGCCGAGCCGCCCGGCGGCGACCTCGATCCGCTCCGAGCCGATATCGGGGAAGAGCCGCCCCGCCAGCCTGAGCGCCGCCCCCGCGTCCGACGATCCGCCGCCCAGTCCAGACGCCGCCGGCAGGCGCTTGATCAGGCGCACGGCCATCGGCGGTGCGCCCACCAGGTCCAGCGCCCGAGTGATCAGATTGTCTGCATCAGGTCCGACATCGCCGCGAAAGGGGCCTTCGACAACGAGCGACGGGGCCGACGCCGGTTCGGCGAAGATCGTGTCGCCGACATCGGCGAAGACCGCCATGCTGCAGACGGGATGCCGCCCATCCGCCCCGGGCGGTCCCACGTGCAGGAACAGGTTGACCTTGGCCGGCGCGAACGCCTGCAGGCTCACCGGGCGTGAAGGCCGGGTTCCCGGCCCTGCAGCTTGGCCTCGGCGTCGGCCCGGATGTCGTCCTCGGGGTCGAGTGTCAGCGCCCTGCGCCATTGGAACTCAGCCTCGCGGCGGCGCCCAACCTGCCAGTAGGCGTCACCGAGGTGGTCGTTGATCTCGGCGCTTGCCGGGTTCAGCCCAACCGCCATTTCAAGAAGGCGCACCGCCTCCTCATAGTCGCCCTGATGGTAGCGTCCCCATCCCAGACTGTCCTGATACGAACCGTTGTCCGGATCAGCCAGGACCGCTCTTTCAACCATGGCCAGGCCGTCCTCGATACGAGTCCCGCTGTCGATCCACATATAGCCGAGGTAGTTCAGAATCTCCGGCTGATCGGGCGCGAGCGCCAGGGCCTGCTGGAAAGCCGTCTCCGCCGCTTCGAATCGACCCAGGCGCTCATTCGCCGCGCCGCGCAGGAAATAGAGATTCCAGTCCTCCAGACCCGACAGCGCCGGCCCGTCCAGAACCGCCAGGGCCTCCGGATAGTCCTCATGCTGCGTCAGCAGCGCCGCCAGCGTATAGGCCGACGCCGCGCTCGGCTGAGCGCTGGCGGCCTGTCTGGCGACCCGCAGGGCCTCTTCGCCCTCGCCTGCCTCGTCGAGACTGGCCGCGAGCGCGATCTGGGCGTCGGCATAGGCGCGGCTGTCATGCGGCGTGCGGGCCCAGACCTGACGCGCCGTTGCGGGCATGCCGATCTCATTCAGCGCCTGCCCGAGTGTCAGCCAGGATTCCCCATCATCCGGATCCAGCGCCAGGGCCATCTGCAGATAGGCCACCGCAAACTCGTGTGCGCCGGCAATGGTCGCGGCGGCCGCGCCATGCGAAAAAGCCAGCGCGGCGCCCTGTTCCAGGGTCGGTCCGTCCGGCGCCCGCCGTCCCGCTGCGGCCCGCTCACGCGCGGCCAGCAAGGCCGCATCCGACCCTCTCGCCAGCCCGGCGTCATAGAGGGCTATGGCGTCGTCGCGTCGCCTCCGGCGTTCGAGGAACTCGCCATAGGTCAGCCGGGTCATGTTCGCCGCCGCCCCGTCCAGCATCAAGGCCCGGAACTGGGCGTCCGCCTCGTCATAGCGCCGCCGTTGCTCGAGCAGCAGCGCCCGGTGAAAGCCGCTGAGAATCCGTGTCAGGGCGTCGGCGTTCTGCGGCGGCGGCGCGACGGCTCGCTCCCAGTCCCCTGCGTTCGCCGCCAGCCAGCGGGCGACCAGCGCCCCAGCCCAGGCATGCGGCGGCGCGATCGGATCGGCCCGCAGTTCGGCGTTCATGGGCCTTGGGCGGTTGTCCAGAATAGCTGTCACCACCCGGGCCAGCCGCCCGGCTTCCAGCACCGCGATGTTCGATTCTTCGGCCGTCAGCGGCACGGCCGCAGCGCCTCGGATATCCCCGGCCAGGATGGCGGACGAGAAGGCCCGCTCCCGCGCCAGAAATTCTCCGTTTGAGCCCGACAGGGCGCCGGCGAAATAGTCGGCCGCCGCCTGGCTGTCACCGCCGTTCATGGCCACCCGGCCGGCCAGGAACTGGCCATAGCTGGACGTGGCCATAGGGTCCGGCAAGGGCTGGACCCGCTGGGCGAACGCGGGAGCCGAGACAGCTGTCGCGGCGAGGATCGAGGTCAGAAGCAGCCTGATACGCATAGGCGGACCCTTGCCCCATCCTGCGGCGCAAGCAAGGCGTTTCGCCTACATGTTCGGATAGTTCGGCCCGCCACCGCCTTCGGGCGAGGTCCACACTATGTTCTGCGAAGGATCCTTGATATCGCAGGTTTTGCAGTGAACGCAGTTCTGGGCGTTGATCTGGAACCGCGGCTCGCCGCCGCCCTCCGGCGTCAGCACCTCATAGACGCCCGCCGGGCAGTACAGGCGTGCCGGTTCGCCATACTTCGGCAAGTTCACCGCGATGGGCACGCTTGGGTCCAGCAGCCGGAGGTGCGCCGGCTGATCTTCCGCATGATTGGTGTTCGAGATGAACACCGAGCTCAGCTTGTCGAACGACAGCTTCCCGTCCGGCTTCGGATAGGCGATCGGCTTGTGCTTGGACGCCGGCTCGGTCGAGGCCGCATCGGTCTTGCCGTGCTTCATCGTCCACGGGACGTTGATCTTGAAGAGCGACGAGAACCACATGTCGAACATGCCGAGCGCCCCGCCCAGCGTCGTGCCGAACTTCGACAGATAGGGCTTGGCGTTCCGGACCTGCTTGAGCTCCTTGTAGACCCAGCTCTTCTCATAGGCCGCCTGATAGGCCTCCAGCACATCGCCCTCGCGACCGGCCATGACGGCGTCATAGGCGGCCTCGGCGGCCAGCATGCCGGTCTTCATGGCGTTGTGGCTGCCCTTGATGCGCGGCACGTTCACGAAGCCGGCCGAACAGCCGATCAGCGCTCCGCCCGGGAACGCCAGCTTCGGCACCGACTGGAAGCCACCTTCGGTGATGGCCCGCGCGCCGTAGGAAACGCGGTTTCCGCCCTCCAGGTGTTCTGCGATCGCCGGATGATGCTTGAAGCGCTGGAACTCGTCGAACGGCGACAGGAACGGGTTCTTGTAGTTCAGGTGCACGACGTAGCCGATCGCCACGTAGCGGTCGCCGAAGTGATAGAGGAACGACCCGCCGCCGGTGAACTCGTCGAGCGGCCAGCCGGTCGAATGCTGCACCAGGCCCGGCTGATGCTTCTCCGCCGGGATCTGCCAGAGCTCCTTCAGGCCGATGCCGAACTTCTGAGGCTCGGCGTCGTCACACAGGTTGTGCTTGGCCATGATGGTCTTGGCCAGCGAGCCGCGCACGCCCTCGGCGATGAAGACGTATTTCCCGTGAAGCTCGATGCCCGGCTGGAACTCGCCGGTCGGCTTGCCCTCGCGGTCGATGCCGAACACACCGGCGACCACGCCCTTGACCCGACCCGTGCCTTCTTCCCAGACGACGTGGCTGGCCGCCATGCCGGGATAGACCTCCACGCCCAGCGCCTCGGCCTGCTCACCCAGCCAGCGGGTGAGATTGCCCAGCGAGGCGATGTAGCAGCCGTCGTTGTGCATCAGCGGCGGCAGGGCGAACATCGGGAGAGACAGCTCGCCCTGCGGGCCAAGCAGCAGGAAGCGGTCCTTGGTGACCGGCGTCTCCAGCGGCGCGCCGCGTTCCTTCCAGTCCGGGAACAGCTCGCTCAGGGCCTTCGGATCGATCACCGCGCCCGACAGGATGTGCCCGCCGACCTCGGCCGACTTCTCTAGGACCGCGACGTTGATCTCCTTGCCGTCGGCCTCGGCCTTCTGCTTCAGGCGGATGGCGGCCGACAGACCGGCGGGGCCCCCGCCGACGATGACCACATCGTATTCCATGATCTCGCGCTCGACGCCCAGAAGCGCCTCGGCGGCTGGCAGGGTGTCGATGACGGCTTCCTGCCAGGCGTTCTTCGCCCCGCCTTCGCGAATCTGTTCAGCCATGCCCCGGGAATCCTCGTCGTGCGTGTGGTCTCGTTGTTTGGCCGTTATCGGAAGGTGACGCCGGGGCGGTCAAGGATTATCCCTGTGCCCGGATGACCCAGGGCCCTGCCTCACAGACCGATCGGGAGCTCGAAAGCGCCCTCGCCTTCTGGCGGGACGCCGGTCTCGACGTGCTCGTCGAGGATGCGCCCATCGATCGCATCCATGCGCCCGAGCCGATCCGGCGGGCTCCGGCGGTCGTCACCCAAGTCTCAGGTCGCGCGCCCGCCCCCGCCGACGACATCGGCCAGGCCGTGGCCGAGGCTCGCGCTCTCGCGGCGGAAGCGGAAACGCTCGACGCGCTCACAGCCGCCATCAAAAGCTTCCAGGGCTGTCCGCTGCGGCGCATGGGGGCCAAGCAGGCCGTCTTCTCGCGGGGAAAGCCGGACCCCGAGGTCATGCTGATCGGGGAAGGCCCGGGCGCGGACGAGGACCTGCGCGGTCAGCCCTTCGTCGGCAAGGCGGGGCAACTGCTGGACAGGATGCTGGCGTCGATCGACCTCAAGGACGATGTCTTTATCACCAACACCGTCTTCTGGCGGCCGCCGGGCAATCGGACGCCGACGCTGGAGGAACAGATGACCTGCGCACCCTTCGTCGAGCGCGCGATCGCCTTGGTCCAACCGAAAATCCTCGTCTTCGTCGGCGGCGCCGCAGCCAAGTTCATGCTCAAGTCCGATGAAGGGGCTCTGGCCCTGCGTGGACAGTGGAAGGACTGGCGCCCGGCCGAGGGCGGCCAGACCTATCCGTCCCTGCCGATCCTCCATCCGGCCTATCTGCTGCGCCAGCCACGCGAGAAGGCCAAGGCCTGGCAGGACCTTTTGTCGCTGTCGTCGCGGCTTGCCGCGGAACGGTCCAAGTCCGTAGATTCCTGACTCGTAGCGGGGCGGAGCACCAGATCAGATGCGTCTTCTGGGCGGCCTTGCGGCCGCGATCTTCATCGTACTGACGGGCTCGGCCGCCCAGGCACAGCCCCGCGTTCTGAGCGAATCGGACGAAGCGTCCTATCGCGCAGCCTTCCTCGATGTCCGGCGCGGAGATTTCGCCGCCGCGCTCGATCGAGCGGGGCGGGTCAATGACCGCGTCCTCTACGGCCAGCTGCAGTTCGAGATCCTTTTCCATCGCGACTACACCGCGACGTTCGAAGAACTGTCAGCCTGGCTTTCGGAATACGCGGACCTGGCCGACGCGCCGCGCGCCTACGCCCTGGCCATGCGCCGCATCCCGCCGGGCGCCGCCGAACCGCGCCTGCCGCCCGGCCTCGCCGCCCAGCGCGCCTATTCGGCCGCCGCCGGCATGGCCGAATTCCGGGAACGCGAAGCCCGGCACAATCTCAACGACGGCTACCTCCAGCGCGCGTGGGAGACCGGCCAGATCCAGGGCGACTGGTGGGTGGCCGGCATGGCGGCCTATCGGATGGGCCGCTTCAATGACGCCTTCGAAGCCTTCGAGCGAGTCGCGATCGATCCATCCGAGAGCGGGTGGATCCGGTCCGGCGCGGGCTACTGGGCCGCGCGTTCGCTCATCCAGGATCGCCGTCAGGAACAGGCGAGCGACTATCTGCGCCTTGCCGCCCGCTGGCCCACCACCTTCTACGGTCAGATCGCCATGCGCCAGCTGGGCGCGGAACCTCTGATTCTCAATGCGCCCTGGATCACCCCTGCGGAGAACACGATCGTCTTCTCCGCGCCCGAGGTCGATGAGGCCGCCGCCCAGGCTTTCGCGTCGTCCAATCCCCTCGCGCGCCGGGTCGCCGCCCTTGCCCAGATCGGCCGCACCGAAGACGCCATCGAGGAACTCCGCCAGGGCGCTCTGAATGCGCCGACCGCGGAGGAGCGTCTGCAGTGGGCTATTCTCGGAGAAAGCCTCGCCAATCGGCTAGGCCTCGAACGCACGGCCCAGATCGATGCGGCCCAGTATCCCTTGCCCGACCTGCAGCCCCAGGGCGGCTTCGTCCTGCCGCGCGGACTGGTCTACGCCATCGCCCGCAAGGAAAGCCGTTTTGATCCCCAGGCCCGGTCGGGCGCTGGCGCCTATGGTCTGATGCAGGTGATGCCCGCGACGGCCTCGGAACTCGCCGGCGATCCTGTATTCCGCCGTGACCCAACCCTGCTGTGGGATCCGGCAATCAACATGCGTCTGGGCCAGGCCTACATCAACTCGGTCATGTCCATGGACGCCATCCAAGGCGACCTGCTGAGGTCGGTTGTGGCCTACAACGGCGGGCCACGCCCGATCATGGACGCCCGCCGCGCGCTGGGCGCCGATGCCGATTCCCTGCTGGTGATCGAGAACATTCCCGTCTCCCAGTCACGTCAGTACGTCGAAGAGGTGGTCGCGGCCTACTGGATCTATCAGCGCTTACTGGGCGGAAAGCTTGAGACCCTCGATGCCGTCGTCGCCGGTTATCCGCTGGTGCATCTGGCGCTCGATTTCGAGCCCCTGCCGCCCCCGGCGGCCGCTCCGGAAGACCCAGCGCTGGCTCTGGCCGCGACGGCTCCGGAACAGGCCGCCGAATCGCCCTAGGCCGCGCAGCGGCTCCATTCGATCGTCTGGCCCTGCTCGACCCAGGTCAGGCTCAGGCTGTCTTCATCGACGGCCATCGAGACGGGCTCACGCGTCGTCTGGCCCTCGGCCTCGCAAACGAAGGTCGCTGTCCACTGCCCGTCGGCCGGCTGCAGGTCCGTGATCTGGCAGGTATTCTCATAGCCCCTGAATTCGGTCTCGGTGATCACGACCGGCTGTTCGGGACCGACCGTGTTTGAGCACCAGCTGGCATTGGCGGTCCAGGCGCCGACGAAGGCCGGGGTGCTGGTCTGCGGCGGCTCGACCTCTTCCACAGGCAGTTGCGTGGTCGCGACCTCGTCGGCGGGAGCAGTCTCGTCAGCTGGCTGGCAAGCGGCCAGCATCAGGACGGCGGCGGCGGGAATCAGGAGCTGTTTCATCCCACCAGAACGCCTCACGGTTCGAACCGTTCTCGCATCTCGGCGTCAGGGATCCAGCAGATCTCGCAGCGGCCGAACAGGCGATACCGGTTCCTCGCGATCCGGTCATAGATCCAGTCGCGCCACGGCCGGGGCGCCGCCGTGAACGCTCGGGCCCACCGCCAGCCCGGCAGCGACGACACAACCGCCAGGCTTGCATCCGACTTGAACAGCGCCTGTCCGTCGGCAAACAGCACGTTGGACTGGGGTGCCTCCGGATCGACGCCGACGCTGCGAGCCAGACGCCCGCCGATGTCCGACTGGACCGTCGCGAACCGAAAACGCCGGGCGATGTCCCGCCGGATCACCCATCGGACCCAGCGCGAGCAGAACAGACACACTCCGTCGAACAGGATCAGGCCGTCAGGCCCATCCGGCGCCGGGACCGGTTTCATGCGGCCGCGACCGCTTCGATCTCGACCAGCCAGGCTTCATCGAAGATGCCGGTTACGATCACCGTCAGCGCCGGCTGGCGCCCATCGAGGACCTCCAGCCTCACCTTGCGGTTCTCCAGGGCGTAGCGCCGGTCGGACAGGAAGGTCGTCACCTTCACCAGATTGTCCAGCGTCATGTCTGCCGCTTTCAGCTGCGCCTCGACATTGGCCCAGACCTGCCGGCACTGCCCCTCGAAGTCGGGCGCGAGCCCTCCGTCCGGGCCGACCGGGATTTGGCCGGACAGGAACAGCCACCGGCGCGCGTCGGTCACCTCGACCGCCTGCGGATACTCCCCCTGTGTCGGTGGGGACCCATCGCCCGTCAGCGGCCGCGCCTTCATTGGCGCGCGGCGTCCGAAGTGGCGCGAACGCCCGCGAACTCCGACCCGGCCTTCCAGCCCGGCCACTGATCGCCGTCCGCCAGTTCCGTCGCCAGGCGACGCAGGAGCTCCAGGTTCTCGACCGCCGAGCGCCAGTCCAGCTCCGCCGACCATTCGTCGGCCCGCTGGTGATAGTAGCGCCGCCACTGGGCCTGATACGCCGCCTGGCCCGCCTCGCGGCCGCCCTCGTCCCAGTCGACGCCGTGCCACGGCATAAGCGCCGGAACGCCGGCCAGGGCGAACGGGAAGTGGTCGGACCGGTAGTAGAAGCCTTCCTGCGGGCGCCCGTCATCGGTCACCACCCGGCCTTCCTCGGCCGCCAGCCGGGCCAGATCGTCCTCCAGCGTCGTCTGCCCATAGCCGAAGATCGCAACATCGCGGGTCGGCGGCGACAGCGGCAGCATGTCGATGTTCAGGTCCGCCACCGTGGTCTCCAGCGGCCAGACCGGGTTCTCGGCGTAGAAGTAACTCCCCAGAAGGCCCATTTCCTCGGCCGCCATATGGGCGAAGACGATCGAGCGCTCGCGCGGTCCGGCCGCATGCAGCACCCGCGCCATCTCCAGGACACCGGCAGTGCCCGAAGCGTTATCCCAGGCGCCGTTGTAGACGAAGTCCCCGTTCGAATCGGCCGTGTCGCGCGCGCCGATGTGGTCCCAGTGGGCTGAGAGAATCACCGTCTCGTCCGGCCGCTCGGTCCCCGGCATCCGGGCCAACAGGTTGTAGGTCTGGATCGTCTCGATCTGTTCGGACGCGTTCAGCGACAGCGTCACCCCTTCGAGCCGTCGGGCCCGGAAGGTGTCGCTCGCCGCCTCGGCCATCCACGCCTCGGCGGAGCCGCCGCTGGCCTGGATCCAAGGCCGGACGGCGCTCACCGCCACATAGCCGGTCGCCTCGATATTCTCGACGCCGACCACCTCGGTGGCCGTGCCCTGGTTATAGCGGGCGATCTGGGCCCAGTTCCCGGCTCCCGCCTCCATCGGCAGAATGGTCAGGACTGCCAGAGCGCCGCGCCGATAGGCCTCCTCGGTCTTGTAGAGCGCCAAGCCGTAAAGGCTCGGATACTCGCCGTTGAACCGCGCGTCCTCCGGCTCATTGTTCAGCACCAGCACGATCGCACCGCGCACATCGACGCCCGCATAGTCGTCCCAGCCCCTGTCCGGCGCCGAGATGCCGTAGCCGGCGAAGACGACCGGCGCGTCAGTGATCGTCGCCTGCCCGTCGCCATAGCGGGCGCGGATCAGGGCGGCGTTCGCCGCTGTCAGATCGACCGTGCCCGAAGCCGTGGTCGCCGTCAGGCTGGCGCCCGGTTGCGGCGTGTACTGGGTCAGAGTCACGGGCTGGCGCCACTGGCCGTCCGGCCCGCCCGGCTCCAGGCCCATGGCCTCGTACTGGGCCTGAAGATAGTCCAGGGTCAGCCGCTCACCGTCGGTGCCCGGGCGGCGGCCCTGGAAGCTATCGTCGCTGAGGATTCGTACGTGTTCGGACAGCCGGGCGGCCTCGACCTCGACCTGAGACGCAGCCGGCTGGGCGACGGTGGCGCAGGCTGTCAGCGCCAGAGCCGATCCGGCCAGAATGATGGATTTCAAGACGCGCATGGCCATTCCCTACCCCAGACAAGGTTCAGGCCTCGCTGCCATCGGCGGCGAGGCCTGACCAGTTACGTTTCCGACAGGATTACTGCCGGGCGGCGGCCGTCCGGTCGCGGATCGGGCGGAACTCGGTGCCTTCGTTCCACGTCGGCCATTCGCGGCTGTTGGCGATCTCCAGACCGATTCCGTAGAGCAGCATCAGATCCTCGGCCATCCCGCCCAGGTCCCAGTCCGGCGACCATTCGTCATTGGCCTGGTGATAGCGATTGGCGCGATAGTCGGCGCTGGCCGCCTCGACCGCCGCTGCGCCGCCGACCCGCAGGGCCGTGCCGCCGTCCGCGTACAGCATCGGGATGCCGCGTTTGGCCAGCGGGAAGTGATCGGACCGGAAGTAGTAGCCGGCCTGGGGTTCCGAATCCGGAGACACAGTGCGGTTCTGGGCCGCCGCATGGCGGGCCAGGTTCTCTTCCAGCGACGAATAGCCCGAGCCGGTGACCGAGACGTCCACCATCGGGCCAATGACGTTCATGCCGTCGATGTTGAAGCCCGCCACGGTCGTGGCCGGGTCATAGACCGGGTTGGCCGCATAGTATTCCGAGCCAAGCAGGCCGCTTTCCTCGGCGGTGAAGCCGATCAGCACGATCGAACGCTCCGGGCGCGGCCCAGAGGCGAAGAGGCGCGCCAGTTCGATCAGGCCGGTCGTGCCGGTCGCATTGTCCACCGCGCCGTTGAAGATCGCGTCGCCATTGGCGTCGGGCGTGCCGATGCCGATGTGGTCCCAGTGTGCGGTGTAGAGGATGGTCTCCTCCGGGTGGGTCGTCCCTTCCAGCCGGCCAATGATGTTGGCGGTCTGGATCGTGTCGCTCTCCAGCGCATAGGAGGCGTCGAAGGTCGCGCCCGGGATTTCGACCGCCTGGAAGTCCGGCGTACGGGCCTGGGCCTTCAGGGTTTCGAAGTCGAGCCCGGCCTGACGGAACAGCTCCACCGCGGTGTCGCGGGTGATCCAGGCTTCCAGCATGGTGCGTTCAGCGGCCGGGTCCTCGCGCTCGATGTCGAACTGCGGACCGGTCCAGGAGTTGCGCACCGTGTTCCAGCCATAAGAGGCCGGGGCGTCCTCATGGACGATCAGCACGCCGGCCGCGCCCTGACGGGCCGCCTCCTCGTACTTGTAGGTCCAGCGGCCGTAGTAGGTCATGGCCCGGCCGTTGAAGGTGTTCAGCGACGGCTGCTCGAAGTCCGCGTCGTTGATCAGCACGACGATGATCTTGCCGCGCACGTCTACGCCTTCGAAGTCGTCCCAGTTCCGCTCGGGCGCCGCGGTGCCATAGCCCACGAACACCAGCGGCAGGCCTTCCAGCGACACCGCCCCGTCCGCATCCGGAAGGCGGGTCGACATGACGATTTCCTCGCCCTGGTTCAGCGGGATCATGTGACCGCCGATGGCCAGCGAGGCCTCGGCGTCAGTCATATTGAACCGGCGCAGGGTAACCGGCTGGGTCCACTGGCCGTTCGGACCGCCGGGCTCAAAACCGGCCTCGGCCCAAGCGCGCGAGACATAGTCGATCGTCAGACGCTCGCCTTCGGTGCCGATGCCCCGGCCGCCGAACTCATCCGAAGACAGAACGCGGATGTGCTCGGACAGCACCGCCGGGTTCGTCGGCAGCAGCATCGATCCGCTTCCGGGCGGAGGCGGCTCCTGGGGGGTGGCGCACGACGCCAGCATCAGCGCGGCCGTACAGGCCAGAGCGGTTCGGATCATGCGGGCAGCCTCCTCAAAACTGTAACCGGCGCGGACCCTAACGGCGGCGGCAGGAGGAGTCACGGGGCCTATTCGATCTCTACGACCTCGACCCGGGCGCCCGACAGCACCAGAGCGATCTCGCCACGCTTGAGCTTCAGAGCATCCTCCCCGAACAGCTCGCGCCGCCAGCCGCTCAGCGCCGCCACGTCCGCTTCGTCCGAGATCGCGATCTTCTCCAGATCCGCGACATTGGCGATCAGCTTGGGCGCCACGCCCCGCGTCTCGCACTTGGCCTTGAGCAGAACCTTGAGCAGTTCGACGACCGACGCCGGCGCCGGGGCCTGATGGGCCGGACGCTCGACCTTGGGCGCATGGGCCTCCGGATCGCCCATCACCGCGCTCAGGGACTGGATCAGGTCGTTACCCATCCGCGAGGCGCCGAAGCCCTTCGGGACAGACCGCAGGCGGTTGAAGGCATCGGCATCGGTCGGCGCCTGAGTGGCGATCTCATCGATCGCCTCGTCCTTGAGGATCCGTCCGCGCGGCTGGTCCCGCTCCTGGGCGGTGCGCTCGCGCCACTCAGCGGTCGCCTGGAAAGCCGCCAGATACTTGGCCGTGAACCGCTTGGGCTTGAGCCGCTTCCAGGCGTTCTCGGGCGAGGCGTCATAGAGGGACGGGCTGGTCAGGGCGGCCATCTCCTGGCTCACCCACTCCAGGCGCCCATCGCGCTCCAGCCGGTCGCGAAGCTTGGGATACAGACGCGCCAGATGGGTCACATCGGCCAGGGCGTATTCCATCTGCTTGTCCGACAGTGGACGGCGCGCCCAGTCGGTGAAACGGCTCGACTTGTCGACTTCCTTCTTGAGCATCTGGCGCACGAGCGAGTCATAGCTGACCTGCTCGCCGAAGCCCGCCGCCATGCCGGCCACCTGGGTGTCGAACAGCGGCGTGGGCATGGCGCCCAGCTTGTTGAAGATCTCCACGTCCTGCCGGGCGGCGTGGAACACCTTGATCGTCGCCGGGTCGCGCAGCAGCTCTAGGAACGGCGTCAGATCCAGTCCGTCAGCAAGCGGATCGATGATCGCCTCGTGCTCCGGCGTCGCCGCCTGGATCAGGCACAGCTTGGGCCAGTAGGTCGTTTCGCGCATGAACTCGGTGTCCACGGCGATGAAGGGCGCGCCTTTTACGGAATTGCAGAACGCCGCCAGTGCGGCGTTGTCGGTGATGGAATCCATGAAATGAGCTATAGCCCCGCCACGCCGCCCTCTGGCAAGAGCACCGGCGCAACAGTTTCAAGCCTCTGGGAGCTCGTCCCCGCCATGACCGACCGCCAAAATGGCCTCACCTACGCCGATGCGGGCGTCGATATCGACGCCGGCGAAGCCTTGGTCGAAGCCATCAAGCCGCTGGCCAAGGCGACGCGTCGCCCCGGCGCAGAGGCCTCCCTCGGCGGCTTCGGCGCTCTGTTCGACCCCAAGGCCGCCGGCTTCACCGACCCCCTGCTGGTCACCACGACCGATGGCGTCGGCACCAAGCTGAAGATCGCCATCGAGACCGGCCGCCATGATCATGTCGGCATCGATCTGGTCGCCATGTGCGTCAACGACCTCTTGGCTCAGGGCGCTGAGCCTCTGATGTTCCTCGACTATTTCGCCACCGGCAAGCTCGAGATCGAGACCGCCCGCCGCGTGGTCGCCGGCATCGCCGAGGGCTGCAAGCTCGCCGGCTGCGCCCTCGTCGGCGGCGAAACGGCCGAGATGCCGGGCATGTACGCCGACGGCGAATACGATCTCGCGGGCTTCTCGGTCGGCGCGGTCGAGCGGGGTCAGGTCCTGCCCCGCTTCGACGACCAGAAGGCCGGCGACGTCATCATCGGCGTCGGCTCGTCGGGTCCGCACTCCAACGGCTATTCGCTGATCCGCAAGATCGTCGAGCGGTCGGGCCTGAACTGGGGCGACGATGCGCCCTTCGCCAGGGATCGCACCCTGGCCCAGGCCTTGATGGAGCCGACCCGCATCTACATCAAGTCGATCCTCCCGATCATGAAGGACGGCCGAATCAAGGGCGGCGCCCACATCACCGGTGGCGGTCTTATCGAAAATCCCCAGCGCGGCGTGGCCGACGGCCTCGTACCTTCGATCGACTGGAACGCCTGGACCCTGCCCCCGCTGTTCCAGTGGCTGGGCGAACAGGGCGGCGTGTCCGACCACGAGTTGCGCCGCACCTTCAACTGCGGCGTGGGCTTCGTTCTCTACGTCGCCGAGGAAGACGCCGCTTCGGTCGTCGCCGACCTTCAGGCGGCCGGTGAGACCGCCTTCGTCTGCGGAACCCTGCAAGCCGGATGAGCCGCGCCCGCGTCGGCATCCTGATTTCGGGGACGGGCTCCAACATGGCCGCCCTGATCGAGGCGGCCCAGGCGCCCGACTGCCCCTATGAGGTCGCCTGCGTCCTCTCCAACAAGCCTGAGGCGGCCGGCCTCGCCCGCGCCCGCGAGCTCGGCGTCGAAGCCCTCGCTGTCGATCAGGCCTCGTTCGGCAAGGACCGCGAGGCCCATGAGCGCGCCATCTACGCCGAACTGATGGCCCACGGCGTGGAATGGGTCGCCCTTGCCGGATACATGCGCCTTTTGACCCCGTGGTTCGTCGAGGCCTGGCAGGGCCGGCTTCTCAACATCCATCCGTCGCTTCTTCCGAAATACCCCGGCCTCGACACCCATCGTCGCGCCATCGACGCCGGCGACACCGAGGCCGGCTGCACGGTGCATCACGTGATCGCCGCCGTGGACGCGGGCGAAATCATCGAACAGGTCCCCGTTCCGGTCTTCCCCGGCGACACGCCGGAACGGCTCGCCGCGCGCGTCCTGCGGGCCGAACACACCCTTTACCCACTCGCCCTGGCCGAAGCCGTCAGACGCGCTGACGCTCGCTAGGGCTGAACGAGTCGCCTTTCTGGCGATCGTTGCAGTGCAGCAACGCTTTTCCGCGCTGCAGCGAGGCTGCTTGCCAGCCCGCCCCGCGCCCGACAATGTTCGTTCAGTGAACACTCCGGGGGTGCAGATGGAGCGGTGGGGCAGGGTTTTTCTGGTGGCGGGCCTTGCCGTCGCCCTCTTCGGCGTGACCCGCGACATCGGCCTGTATGACGCCGCCGGTCTTCTCGGCCGGGTCGAACCGGTCCTGGCCCTGCTGTTCGCCTTCGCCCTCATGACCGCCGGCGCGATCCTCTGCGCCGCCGCAGGGCTACGGGACATCTTCACCCTGGCGGCACGGACCGTATCCGCGCCGGGCGTCGGGGCGGCCCCCGGCGGTCGTCAGCGCTGGATTCATCGCTACCGAGCCTGGCGCTCGTGATCCGCATCCTGCAGACGCCCTTGTGCGCGCAGCACGAAAAAGGCCCCCGGGTCGCCCCGGAGGCCTGATCGTTTTCAGCGCTGGAAGAGGCGCTTAGCCGACGATCTGGTCGTCGGTGAAGAACTGGGCGATTTCGATCGCGGCGTTCTCGGCCGAGTCCGAACCGTGCACCGAGTTCTCGCCGACCGAGACGGCGTACAGCTTGCGGATCGTGCCCTCGTCGGCATTCTCCGGGTTCGTGGCGCCCATGACTTCGCGGTAGCGGGCCACGGCGTTGTCGCCTTCCAGAACCTGAACCACGACCGGAGCCGAGGTCATGAACTCGACCAGTTCGCCGTAGAACGGGCGTTCGGCGTGGACTTCGTAGAACTTCTTGGCCTGGGCCTCGGTCATCTGGATGCGGCGCTGGGCGACGATGCGCAGGCCGGCGTCTTCGATCACGGCGTTGACCTTGCCGGTCAGGTTGCGACGAGTCGCGTCGGGCTTGATGATCGAGAAGGTGCGTTCGGTCATGGGAGTGACTTCTTGTTTGGGGGTTTGAAGGTCGCGGGCTTATAGCGGCGCCCTCCCCGCTTTCCAACCGTCCCCGTGTGACAATGCTTCAGATCAAGGATCTTACCTTTTCCGCCTGGGGGCGGCCCTTCCTCGAGAAGGCCTCCGTCAGCCTGCCGCCCGGCTCCAAGGTGGGCCTGGTGGGCCGCAACGGCGTGGGCAAGTCGACCCTCTTCAAGCTGATCCTCGGCGAGCTGGCCGCGGGCGGCGACGAGATCACCCTGCCCAAACAGGCCAAGATCGGTTCGGTCGATCAGGAACACCCGGCCACGCCGATCACCCTGCTCAACACCATCCTGATGGCCGACGAGGAACGCCATCAGCTAATGAGCCGCCTCGACACAGCCGAGCCGGAAGAGATGGGCGAAATCTGGGAGCGGCTGATCGCCATCGACGCCGAAAGCGCGCCTGCTCGTGCTTCGGAAATCCTCGCGGGTCTTGGCTTCTCACAGGCCGACCTTGATCGCCCGATGGCCGAGTTCTCCGGCGGCTGGCGTATGCGCGTGGCCCTCGCGGCCGCCCTGTTCGCCGAGCCTGATATCCTGCTCCTCGACGAACCGACCAACTACCTCGACCTGGAAGGCGCCCTGTGGCTCGAAGCGCGGCTCAAGCGCTATCCGCACACCGCCCTGATCATCAGCCACGACCGGGAACTGTTGAACAACAGCTGCACCCACATCCTGCACATGGCGAACCGCCGGCTGGAGCTCTACACGGGCGGCTACGACGACTTCGAACGCCGCCGCGCCGAGAAGCTCCGGCTCCTCGAAGCCACCCAGGCGAAGCAGGAGGCTGAACGGGCGCACCTCCAGTCCTTTGTGGACCGCTTCAAGGCCAAGGCCTCCAAGGCCGCCCAGGCCCAGTCCCGCGTCAAGCGCCTGGCCAAGATGCAGCCGGTCACCCTGCCGCCTGAAGAACGGGTCGCGCCCTTCGTCCTGCCATCTCCAGAGCGCCCGATCGCCCCGCCGCTCATCCGACTGGAAAAGGCCGACGTCGGCTACGAGCCCGGCAAGCCCATCCTGCGAAATCTCAACCTGCGTATGGACGAGGACGACCGCATCGGCCTGCTCGGCGTCAACGGCGCCGGCAAGTCGACCTTCGCCAAGATGATCGCCGACGCCCTCAAGCCGGAAAAGGGCGAGTACATCCACTCGGGCAAGATGAAGGTCGGCTGGTTCCACCAGCACCAGATCGAGGCGCTCGATCCCGACGACACCTCGCTCGAAATCATCCGCCGCGCCATGCCGGACGCCTCCGAGAACAGCCGCCGCTCACGCTTGGCCCAGTTCGGCCTGCCCTTCGAGAAGCAGGAAACTAAGGTCGAGAGCCTCTCCGGCGGCGAACGCGCTCGCCTGCTGCTGAACCTGGTGGCCATGGAGGCGCCGCACGTCATCATCCTCGACGAGCCGACCAACCACCTCGACATCGACAGCCGCCGGGCCCTGCTAGACGCCCTGAACGAGTACCGTGGCGCGGTCATCCTGATCACCCACGATCGCTCGCTGATGGAACTGGTCGCCGACCGACTCTGGCTGGCCTCCGATGGCACCGTGAAGCCCTTCGACGGAGACATGGACGACTACGCCAAGTTCGTCATCGATCGCGCCAAGTCCGCGGGCGCCAAGCCGCGTCAGGTCGCGGAAGCCGCGCCCGAACCGGTTGCGGCGCCCGCTCCGGCCAGGCCCGCGAAGAAGGACGGCCCCTCGCCCTCGACCCTCCGCTTCGCCGCGAAGAAGGCCGAGGAGAAGATGACCGCTCTCACGGCTCAGCTGGCCCGGATTGACGACGACCTGGCCAATGCGGCGGTGAACAATCCCGGAGCCCTGGCCGACCTCAGCCGCTCACGCGCCAAGGCCCAGGCCGACCTCGACGAAGCCGAGGCCGCCTGGATGCAGGCCGAGGAGGCCCTTGCCGAAGCCTAGACGCAGCGAACCTGTTCGATCACGCCCGTATCCTCGTCGTAGATGATGGTCAGGCGATCGGGCCGGTAGTCCTGGGTCATCGCGCATTCGCTGCAGACGAAGCGAACATTGGCGTCGACTGGGAAGGTCACCGCGCCCCGGTGGCTGCCGATCAGGGACTGGGCGCCGGCGGCGTCGCATTGCCAAGCGGTCCTGCCGGGCGCGTCCGGCTCACCGGCCATGGGCCCGGCGCAGGCGGCCAGGCCGAGCGCCCCGGCCAGCATGATTTGCTTGATCATCCGCAGCTCACCTCTCGCACGACGCCTGAGCGCTCATCGTAGAGGATATTCAGGCGGTTGGGGTTGTAGTCCATCGTCACCGGGCAGGTCGTGCAGGTGACGCGCCAATTGGCGCCCGGTGGCTGCGCAGGAATCCGGGACCGGTGCTGGCCGACCAGATACTGATAGTCCGACGCTCGGCACTGGTTCTCCGACGGTGGAACGGGCGGGCCAGGCGGGTACGGCGGCGAAGGCGGATAGGGTGCGCAGGCCCCGACGGCGATGACAGCGGCAAGCAGAACGAGTCTCATGGCCAGATCCTCCTTTGGCTCAGCCGCAGTAGACCCGCTCGACCAGTCCCGTATCCCGATTGAAGAGGATGTTCAGCCGGCTGGCGGAATAGTCCTCGGTCAGGGGGCACTCCGTGCAGGTCACACGTCGGCTTGTGACATCCACCGGAACGGGTATCTCGGTGCGAGGTTGCCCGATGAGTGACTGCAGGGACGCCGCGCCGCACTGGTCGATCGGTCTCACAACCGGCAGCGGCGCGGACGGAGTCGGCGTCCGGGGCGGCACGACGGTTGAGCCTCCGCAGGCTGTCAGCGCCAGGACAGACAGCCCCATGGCCGAAATCCGGATCATGCCGCGCGCGACCATGCGCCCTCCTCGTTCTGCCGCCAGTAGGACGCCGGGGCGCCGGTGGCCTTGACCTGTTTCCAGCGCTCTCGCGCCTCAGCGACCGCCGCTTCGTCACGGCCATCGAAGAGAACCAGACACCGCTCGTAGCCCGAGAGGTCTCCTGTCTCCGCCCCGTCGACCACGAACAGCGCCTGCGCGCCGTTGGGGTTCCCGACGCCTTGCGTCAGAAGGATCGGTTGCTGGGCATCCGCCTCTCCGCCTGCGGCGGCGTGGGGCAGGAACGAGTCGGCGCGCCAGGTCCAGAGACGCTCGTCCAGGCCCGCCATCAACGACCCATCACGCACCCGGACCAGCGCGCGCCAGCCGCGGCCGAGCGTCTTCTCCAGCAGTTCAGGCAGCACCTGATCCAGGCTGGACCGCTCCAGATGGTAGAACCAGACCTCGCACTGGCTATCGGACACCTTGGTTCCTTCGATACCTGACATTGGCCCCTCCCAAGCTTTACCCCGAAGCTGGGCCGTGCGCATCCTTCCTCGGCCGGGTTCGGGGATGATCACGCGAGTGATGCGGCATTGGTCTGGCCTGAACGCGACGTCTCACACGGCTCAAGCCAACAGAGGACTCAATGATCCGCACCCTTCTCGCCGGCGCCGCCGCGCTGACCCTCACCACTGCCCCGGCTTTCGCGCAGGACTACAGCCTGGAGCCGACCTTCGGCTCGCTCAATCTGGTTACCGGCTATCTCCCGGACCCGGCCGTCATTCCGCTGCTGGCCGGCGGGGACCTCAACGCTGAATCCCTGGGCGGGGCCTGTGTGGGCTACATCGCAGACGCCCCCGATTTCCGGGTCAACTACGAGGCTGGCGACAGCTATCCGCTGATCATCTCCGTGGTGTCGGACGCTGATACGACCCTGGTGATCAACGATGCCTCCGGCAACTGGCACTGCAACGACGACTACGACGGCCTTGATCCGGCGGTCTTCATCGAATCGCCGCCCAGCGGCCAGTACGATATCTGGGTCGGATCCTATGACGGTCCGACCATCGTTCCGGCGGGTCTTTACATCTCGGAAGTGATGACCGGCGGCGACCTCATGGGGACGTCCGAAGATCACGCACACTGACTTAGAATGGCAGGGGCCGCGGTTCCCGCGGCCCCTTAC
>JAEYWU010000143.1 GCA_023428785.1 Pseudomonadota bacterium | reverse complement strand
CCCTGCTAAGAACCCCCCCATCAAAAAAAACGGGCCGCCGGTTTCCCGGCGGCCCTTTTCGTTTGCGTCGATCCGGCTGGATCAGAACTTGAAGCTGGCCCGCAGGAGCAGGGCGTAGCGGACGTAGTTCTCGAGCAGCTCGGCGTCGCCCTCGATGGCGAGGAAGCCAAGCTCGTTGCCCAGGTTCAGGCGGAAGCCCACGACCGGGCCGCCACCTTCCAGGTTGTTGCCGTCCAGGTCGAACGGGGTGCCCGTCGACAGGAAGCGGGCCGTGGTCACGCCCGGGTCGTGCGAGAAGATCTGACGCCAGCCGAGGCGGATTTCCGGGCGCAGCCACTGGTTCTCGCCGAACCCCGCGCCAATCGTCACGCCGACCGTCGAAGAGAAGATGTGGCCGCTGCGGTCCTCGAAGCCGAGGTCGAAGCCGTCGCCGCCGCCCGATTCCTCGTGGCCGTCCTCGTTCAGGCTGAAGTACTCGACGACCGCCTCGGGGCGAATGCTCCAGCGGCCGGTGCGGTACTCGTAGGCGGCCCCGGCGGCGAGCGCGAGGCTGTAGCCGTTCCAGTCGGATTCATTACGGCGGTTGATGCCCGGGGCGATCAGCTGCCGGACGCTGTCGAAGCTGGCGAAGCCGCCGGCGCCACGGGCCCACACGTTCCAGTGCTGACCCTGGGCTCGCCAGTACAGGCCGAGCTCCAGAAGCTGGGCGCTGAGGATTTCCTCGGCCTCCGATTCCGGATCTTCGAGGTCCGAGGAGGTGAGGGCGAACGACAGGCCCAAGGCGCCGAAGCCGGTGCCGCGTTCAACACCGCCCGCGAAGCCGAAGCCTTCCGAGCGGAAGCCATAGGCCTCACCGCGTTCTTGGTCGGCGTAGAAGTTGATCTCCTGCAGCCAGGCGCTGGTCTCGCCTTCGGCGGCCGGGAAGCCACGGCCCGACAGGCCGCGGGTCACGGCGTCGACGCCGCTGGCCAGCGAGATCAGGGCGCCGCCCGAATGGTCGGGAAGCATCTGCTCGTACATGTCGAAGAAGCCGTCGCGGCCCGTCTGCGACAGGAAGGCGGCCAGCAGTTCCTCGTCACCCGCCAGGGCCTCGTAGAAGGCGCCGTACGCCGCCGATTCCGACGAGATGAAGCCGAACTCCGATGAGGTGCGCTGGCGCGCATCCACATAGACCTGGTTCAGGACGTTATCGACCCCGGCGCTCACCACATACATGTAGGGCGAGTTTTCCTGGATCCGGGTCTGGTCCAGCGTGCCCGCCGTCAGGGTGCCGGCCTGGATGACCACGTAGCGCGTCGGGTCGTCGAGGAGCGAGGTGAACCGCACGCCCAGGCCTGCTCCGGTAGCGAAATCGGCCGTGCCGGTCACATTGAAGCCGCCAGTCGTGCCGGTCACCGGATCGATGGTGACGATCAGATTCCCGTCGGTGGCCACGTTCAGATTGGAAATCGTCAGGACCGAGGTCTGGCGCGCGTCCAGCACGCCGTCGGTAATCGTGATGTCCAGGATGCCGTCGGTGTCGGTCAGGACGCCGCGCACTTCCGACCCGCCGGCGATCAGGAACGAGTCGGCGCCCAGGCCGAACTCGATCATGCCATTGACCATACCGTTGCGAATCTCGACCACATCGTCGCCAGAGCCGAGCAGGATGTCGCCGGCGATGATCGGCTCCTGGTCGTCGTCCACGCCGTCGCCGTCGGCGTCCGCATCGGCGACCCCATCAGCGAGGTCATCGCCGTCGTTGATGCCCTCCTGGATCAGGGTGACCCCGGTGGTGTTGGCGCTGACGTCGATGGCCACGGCGCGGCCGGTGATGACCTCGTCGCCGGCGTCGGTGTTGTCGTCGTCGGCGTCGTCCGCATCGTCGGTGGCCCGGACATAGGCCTCGATGAAGCCCCGGTTGGTGAGGGTGGTCAGGGTGCCCGAGGCGTCACGCACCGCGTAGGCATTGCCGTTCTCGCCGGTGGACAGAGCCTGGACGGCACCGTCGTTCAGCAGCGTCGGCATCTGGGCGCCGGCGCGGATATCGAGACCGATCGCCTCGAAGGCCGAATCGCCGGTCGAGATGCCGCGGACCGTGCCGTCATTGACGAACTGGGAGACGTCGGCGCCGGCGTCGAGAATGATGCCGGTCGAATCGCCTTCCAGGCTGGTCGCAGTGATCGTGCCGCTGTTGTAGAGACCGCCGTCGATGACGACGCCCATGCCGCCTTCCAGGCCGATCCGCAGGCCGGTGGCCGAGACACCTTCGTAGATGCCGGCGCCGAGGATGGAGCCCCGGTTGATGAAGCCGTAGGCGTCGTCGCCGGTCCCGGCCACGCCAAGGGTGATGTCCTGGCTCAGCGAGCCGACCTGCACCGCCGGGGCGGCGCCGTACGAGACCACGTTCGCGGTCCGCTCGTTGGCGTCCGGCACGCCGTTGTCGTTGCTGTCTGTGTCCTCGGTGTCCAGGATCCCGTCGTCGTCGTCGTCCGTATCGTTCGGATCGTCGATATAGACAGTGTCGAACACCACGCCGCCCGTCACATTGCCGCCAATGCTCACGGCCGGGCCGCCCTGCAGCAGGTCATCGGCGTCAAGGTCGTCGATCTGAGCCTGGCTGAGGTTGCTGGTGTAGCGATAGCCGGTCGAGGTGACGGTGCCGCCGAGAGTGAAGCGTCCCGTGATGTCGCCCTCGACGCCCACGCCGACGGTGTTTTCGCCTGCGGCGGTGATGGTGCCGCCGGCGTAGATGTCCCCGTCAACGTCGCCTGCGACCCGGATGCCGAAGTTGTCAGTGCCTACGACATTGATCGAGCCAGTATTGATCAGGTTGCCGATCAGGTCTGCTTCAAGCGAGATGCCCGCCGACTGGTTGCCTTCGACGATGATCGAGCCGGTCGAGGTGATGTCGCCTTCGACCGCACCCGGTCCGACGGTGCGGATCCCGAACCGGCCCGTGCCAGTCGCGAAGGCGCCATCCAGGTCGCCGTCGCCATCTGTGTCCGTGGCCTCATAGCCATCGGTGACGGAGATCTGGCCGGCGTTGGTGATGTCCGTCGTATTGCCGCCGTTGATCAGAATGCCGGTGGCGCCGTCTGCAGCGCTCTCCATGAGAATGCGGCCAGCGGTTGAGATGGAGACGTTATTGCTGGAGTTGACGGTTACGGCGACACCGGTGCCGATACGGATCACGCCGCCATTGCCGATCTGAATCGAATCTGGCGAGCCGTTATTGGCGGTCGCCGTCGTGATCGGCGTGGTGCGCTCGTTGGAAATAACCACCTGAGCGGCGGCTCCAGAGGCCATCATCAGCGGGGCGAGCGCGACGGCCGCCGCAAGCTGGATACGCATCAAGACTGACCCCTACGACTGTTCGCGCACAAATGGCCGCCCAAGGGAGGGCGGCGCGAAGGCCCCAAGTTTCTTCTTTTTGGGGCGAATGCAAGGCGAACTTACCCGGTTGCGCCCATCGGCGGCAATGGCATTGCTGCATCGGTAGCAAAGTGATATCACTTTGACATCGAATGGAGGGCTGCGATGAACGCTCAGATTTCTTCTTCCCAGGAACGGGTCGCACGGACGTCGAATGGCGTGCTGATGCTGCTTCTCTCCCTGGCCCTGATGATCGGGGGTGGCCTGGTGATGCCGACCGACACGGCCGCCGGCTATGTTGGCGGTGGTCTCGCCGTACTGGTCGGGCTGTTTCTGGTCTGCGGCCTTTATTCTCTGCAGCCCAACGAGGCGACGGCGATCCTGCTGTTCGGCGACTATCGCGGCACCGACCGGACGCCCGGCCTGCGTTGGGTGATCCCCTGGTACAGCCGCAAGAAGGTGTCGATGCGGGTACGCAACGTCACCTCCGACAAGCTCAAGGTGAACGACAACCGCGGCAACCCGATCGAGATTGCGGCCAATGTGGTCTGGCGCGTGAATGATTCGGCCCAGGCGCTGTTCGATGTCGAGGACTTCGCCGCTTTCGTGAATATCCAGATCGACACGGCGCTGCGCGACATCACCTCGCACTACGCCTACGACCACGGCGAGGAGCATGAACCGACCCTGCGGGCCGACGCCGAGCTGGTCGCCGACAAGCTGCGCGAGGAGCTCCAACAGCGGGTCAAGGTCGCGGGCGTGATCATCGACGAGGCGCGGCTGGCCCACCTGGCCTATGCCTCCGAGATTGCCAGCGCCATGCTCAAGCGCCAGCAGGCCGAGGCCGTCCTGGCCGCCCGCCGCCTGATCGTGCAGGGCGCGGTCGGCATGGTCGAAACGGCGCTGGATCAACTCAGCGAGCGGGGCGTGGTCGATCTGGACGAAGAGAGAAAGGCCGCGATGGTCTCCAACCTCCTTGTCGTCCTGTGCGCTGACCGCGAGGCCCAGCCCGTGGTCAACACCGGCACCCTGTACGGCTAGGCATGGCCGAGCGCCCCAAAGCCTCTGCCCGCAAGGCGTTTCTGTTGCGGATCAATCCGCAGGTGATGGCGGCCGTCGAGAAGCTCGCGGCCGCCGAACTCCGTAGCGTCAACGCCCAGATCGAGTGCCTCGTCCGAGAGGCATTGAACACCAGAGCCAAGCGCGATAGCTGAATCTGCAAGCTGAGCCGTTAACCGACGCATCCGACCGGGCTGGTCGTGCGTTAGGCGGGCGGACAACAGCTTGAGGATACGCCGCGCCATGGTCATGGACGCCTGGGAACAGGAGCAGAAGTGGGTCTTCTCTTTGGAGGAGAAGATCGCCGACACCCTTCGCCGGCTTGATCGCTACGGCGAGGATCGCCGCCCCAGGCTCGTCGACACCACCATGCAGTACGCTCCGGTCTCCGGCGGCGTGAAGCGCTACCTGAGATCCAAGTCGGACTGGCTGGACGACAACAGGCCGGGCGTGCGTCACGCTCTCCTCGTTCCTGGCAAGAAGACCTGCGCGCGCGGAGACAAGCTGGTGACGGTCGCGGCGCCAAAGGTGCCCTTCGGCGCCGGGTATCGGTGGCCGATGTCGCGCAAGAAATGGGCGACCTGGCTCCAGTCCCTCAATCCCGCCATCATCGAGGCCGGAGATCCCTATGGACCCGGCGTCGCCGCGCTGGAGGCGGGTCAAGCTCTTGGCGTGCCGGTGATCGGCTTTTGTCATTCGGATCCGGCCTACCTGGCCTCGATTCACTGGGGGCAGTGGGCCGCCAAGCCGATCGAAAAGCGCTGGGGCGAAATTTTCGGTCAGTTCGACCGGGTCGTGGCGCCGAGCCATTTCATCGCTGGACGTCTGCGCGAGGCCGGGGTCGAGCGTATCGTCGAGCGCCCTCTCGGCGTCGATATCGAGGCTTTCCACCCTGACCATGCCGATCGCGACGCTGTGCGCCGTGAGCTGGGCGTGCGTGCTGATGAGCGCCTGCTTGTTTTCGCCGGCCGGGCCGCCAAGGAGAAGAACGTCGATGTGATGATCTCGGCGGTCCAGAAGCTGGGCCGGCCCTACCGCCTGCTGCTGATTGGAGCGGCGGATGGCCTGCCGATCGAGGGCGGGCAGGTGATCTCTTTGCCGTTCCAGCAGGATACGCGAGCGGTCTCGCGTCTGCTGGCCAGTTCCGACGCCTTCGTCCACGCCAATGAGAAAGAGCCATTTGGCCTGGTGGCCCTGGAGGCCATGGCGGCGGGTCTTCCGGTCGTCTGCACCAGTCATGGCGGGGTGTCCGAGACGGTTGATGACACGGTCGGCCAGAAGTCGGCGACCTTGGCGGTGCGTGACTTCTCCGAGGCGATCGACGCCCTGTTCCAGCGCGATGTGGAGCGTCTCGGCCAGGCCGCGCGCGAGAGGGCTGTGTCGCGCTACTCGTGGGGTGCGGTCTTCGAGGACCTTTGCACCGTCTATGCCGAAGCCAGCGGAGTCTCAGCCTTCGCCCTGCCTGCGACGTCGAAACCCCTCCACTAGGCGGAACCGCCGGGCGCAACAGAGGGTTCTGCCATGACCCCCGACCGGAGCCCGACATGCGAAGCCTTCTTGTACTCCTGACCCTCGGCGCCGGCCTCGCGCTGATCGGCGCGCGGCCACGCCCAGCCGGACCGGCCCTGTTGCCCGCTCCGGACGACCACCATGAACCAGAATCCTGGCTGGCCGGCGAAACCGAGGCCTATGCGGCAAGCCGGTAGGGCTCAGTTTCCGGGCACGTACCGCCCGTACTCGTCATACCAGCCCGCACCGCGGCTATAGGCGTCATAGCCATCCCACTCAGGCGCGTAGTCATAGAACTCGCGGCCCATGTGGCGTTCACCCCGTTGATGGAAGTCGTACGACGCATAGTCGTAGGCGCAGGTCCAGCCATGTCCGGAGTCGACGTGCCGGTCGTAACGCCCACGTTCTCGCCGGCCTTGCCGAGGAACCAGCTGCGGCGTGCAGATCTCGTGCGAGTACAGTAGGTTATCGCTGGCTTCCAGATACGAGCCCGGCTCGTTGATGAACACCGTATATCGGTTGCGAAGGCCGAAGAGCAGGTTGTCCAGAACGCGCGCGCGGCCTTGGCTTACGGCGACCGCATATTCTTCTGCGCCGATGGAAGAGCGCTCGATGGAAAGGTCGCCGGCGTATACGACCGCTCCCTTGCGCGACATGCAGATCAGGCTGTCGGTCACATCGACAAAGGCCCCGTCGATCGAGACGCCCTCGTCATAGCCGCAGATGACCGAGTTGCTGACCGAGATGCGATTGGTGTTGCGCGCCGCCCGCACCAGTATGCCCAGCGCGCGAGGGCCAAAGCCCTCGGCGCGCCGCCCGGCGAGGAGAATGACCTCGGAGAGAGCTACCGTCTGTCCAGCGCCTGGTGAAAGCTCAAGGCCGAGGGAGGCGTCGGAGACCCGGACACGATGCGCCGTCACGCCGCCGCCGAAGGCCGCGATCCCGGGCCCCATGGTATTGGCGGCGACGACGCTGTCGCGAATGTCCAGCGCCCCTCCGTCAGCGAAGATGGCCGGGCCGTCGCCGGTATACCGTACGGCCGTGCGGCGCATGATGATTTCGGCGTCGTAGCCGACGATACAGGGCGCATCGCCGCCATTGGTCGACTCCAGGATCACGTCGCGCATCTCTAGCCGCACGCCGGGCGAGACCGTGATGCAAGGCTGGCCAACCGGCGCCTGAAGCGCCGCCGTCGCCGTTGCGACAGATCCTGTGTAGTCGACATCGGCGTCGCCGATAATCGTCAGGGACCGGTCGATATCCAGCCAGGTCGTGCACGCGGCGCCGCGCCCGCGCAGGATGAGCGTGCCGCCGGGCCGCAGATGGCGCACCGCGCGCTGCAATTCGTAGGGGCCTGACGGCGCTGCGCAGTCGACCATCGCGACATCGTCCGGGCGTCCGCGCCAGTGGCCGTCGTCATCGCGCCAGTCTGGGTGGTGGTCTCTCCAGCGCAAGGGGCGGTCCCGGCCGTAGGAGTAAGGACGTGAGCTGCGCGGCGGGGGGCTGAGCAGCAGGCCGAAGTCCGGACGCGTCTGGCTCTCGATCTTGGCCGCCTGGGCCTCCGCGCGCGTCGCCTCGCCGAGCGTCAGAAGGAAGACGGCCGCGACGATAACGGCGCCGCCGAGGGCGGAGATCAGGCCGACGCGGGGCTGGGGCAGGCGCGGGGGCATGGGACGACCTCTCATCGGGAACGCGGATGGCGGGGGGAATGCGGATTGCGGGAAACCTGAGCCAGGACGGCCTGAAGGCGTGAAATCGTCGGACGGAACCCGACCAGCGCGGATTCGAGCCGAAGGACGACGGCCTGGGCCTTGTCCTGGTCCGCGACGCCCTGGACGCCGAGGGCGAAGTAGGTCGACAGGGCGAAGTTGGCTTCGGGCGATCCCTGGCGCGCGGCCTCCTCGAACCAGTGGAACGACCGGGCGTAGTTGGTCGGGACGCCGATGCCCTCCGAATACATAACAGCCAGTACGAGCTGGGCGTCGGGTGAGCCGCGCTCGGCGGCCATCTGGATCGCGCGCACACGCTCCAGGTCCGACATGTCGCCCTCCATCGGGTGGCCCAGCATGGCTTCTAGGGTCTCAATGTCTCGATCCGCCATGCCGCGCTCGCTCGTTGGCGTGCCGGTGGTGACGTTCAGATAATGCAGCGCCCGCCCAACATGGATGAAGGGGAGATCGTGAATGCGGCGAAGGGCCGTTTCGCCGGCCTCACCCTGCGGCAGGCTCTCGTCGGAATGGGGCACGCCGGATGACGGTTCGTCGCCGGGATAGAACTCGAACGGCGCGATCCATCTCCGGGCCTTGCTCTCGACGAACTCACTGTAGCCTTCACGGTGCTGACTGGACTGCTCAAAGTCCTGCAGCATGACGTAGGCCGTCACGTCGCCGGTCTGGGTAGCCAGATAGTTATAGAGGTAAGCGTCAACGTCGTTGCGCGGGAACAGGCTGCTGGCGGCGTAGAGACCATGCCATCGGCGTCCGCCTCGCCGACCGCCCCGCTGAGCCTCGCGCGCCTGGGCGTTGTCGGATGGCTCTCCGTAGGGGCCGTAGGCGGCGTCGTGCAGGCGCGCCAGCGTGCGATAGCCCTGCGAGCCCTGGGTCGACAGCAGGTAGATCATGCGGTCTCGCACGTCGGCGCGCTCATCGTTCGACAACCGGGCGAGGCCATCGTTGAGCTGGCGATAGGCCCGCCGCCGTTCAAAGGCGCGACAGTCGTCATAGGTGGAAAGAGGCCGCCAGTCGGAAAGGAATCCTTCGCGAACCTCGCCGTTCACGGGCGCGAATCCCCCGGAGTTGGCCAGGGCCATGCCGTACCAGACGGCCGATTCGATCGGGTCGTGGATATTGTCGTCGGTGGTGCGCTGGGCGGCGTAGCGGGAGCCGAGCTCCAACTGGGCGAAGAAGTCGCCCTGGAAGGCCAGCCGTCGCAGGTGACGAATCTGGCGCTCCTGGTCACCGAACTCGCCGCCGGCGTTGTAGAGCGCGGGCGGGCGCGGGCAGGCCTCGTCGGCGCCCGCTCCGGGCGAGGGCGGTCGCCATCCGCCATTGCAACTGGTGATGGTGAGGGCCGCGATTCCAGCGACGGCGCCGGCGGCGAGGGCCCAGCGCCACGGCCCGCGCCCCGAACGGCCTCCAGTCCTTCCGCGGTCCGTCAACATTACAAGCACCCGGTCAGCCGTTAACCATAAGTCGAGACTGCGGGCGGTCACCTTCGCCGTCAAGCGACGAAGACCGGTGTTACGGAGGCTTCACACAGCTTCGCCGTGATCAGGCGATACTTCTGTGGACGAATAGAGGAGGGGGGATGCGGAGCGCCACCTCCCATCTGGGAAGGGGCGCGAGTGACGGGGCTCGAACCCGCGACCTCCGGCGTGACAGGCCGGCACTCTAACCAACTGAGCTACACCCGCGTTTCCCGGCCGCGAAGCAGTGCGTCGCGGCGAGGGGCGTCGTTTAGGCGGGGGCGCC
>JAEYWU010000081.1 GCA_023428785.1 Pseudomonadota bacterium | reverse complement strand
ACCCGCGCGCTTCGCGGACCGTGCCGTATGCGAGCAAGGCGACGAAATTGAATCTGTCCACCGCGGATCAGGTCAACGATTTGAGTCGAACCGTCCTGCGCCTTCTCGACCACTTCCACAGGCATGCCCGCCCGATGGATCATATCCGCCGTGCCAGGCGTCGCATACAATTTGAATCCCATGCGGTGCATATCGCGCGCAAACTTCAAGCCCGCGCTCTTATCCATATCGTTCACCGTCACCAACACCGCGCCGCTTTGGGGCAGGCTCACACCCGTCGCGATCTGACTCTTCGCAAACGCATGACCGAAGTGCGAAGCGTGTCCCATCACTTCGCCCGTCGAGCGCATCTCAGGTCCTAGCAGAGCGCTTGCGCCAGGCAACTTCTTGAACGGCAGAACCGCTTCCTTGACGAAGAATCCATCCACGCGCGGCTCCTCGGTCACGCCCAATTCCATCAGCGACTTCCCTGCCATCACCTGCGCGGCTTTATAAGCCAGATTCAAATTCGTCGCCTTGCTCGCATACGGCACGGTCCGCGAAGCGCGCGGGTTCACCTCCAGCACGCACACCACCTCATCCTTCAACGCGAACTGCACGTTCATCAATCCGCGCACGCCCAACGCCAGCCCCAACTGCTCGGTGTATTCCTGCATGATGCCCTGATGATACGCGCTGACCTTATACGGAGGCAGGACGCACGCCGCATCGCCCGAATGGACACCTGCTTCTTCGATATGTTGCATGACGGCGCCAACCACCACCCGCTCACCATCGGATAACGCATCGACATCGATCTCGAACGCGTCTTCCATGAACTTATCAATGAGTATCGGTTGACCAGGAGCCGCTTCGATCGCCCCTTGAATGAATCCTGCCAAATTGGCTTCTGAATCCACTAAAGCCATTGCCCTGCCCCCCAACACGAACGACGGTCTCACCAACACGGGATACCCGATTCTTTGTGCGACCTCGCGCGCCTCTTCCAACGAACGAGCGATTCCATTTTCGGGTTGCGGGATGTCCAACTCTTTGAGCAGTTTCGCAAACTCTTCGCGGTCTTCCGACAATTGGATTGCATGTGGCGACGTGCCCAAGATTTTCACGCCCGCTGCTTCGAGTCCCGCCGACAGATTCAACGGAGTCTGCCCGCCGAACTGAACAATGACGCCAACAGGTTGTTCCCTATCAATGACGTTCAACACATGTTCCAACGTCAATGGCTCAAAGTACAAACGGTCTGCCGTATCGTAATCCGTGGACACGGTCTCAGGATTGCAGTTGTACATGATGGTCTCAAATCCCATCTCAGACAACGCGAACGCCGCCTGACAACAACAATAATCAAACTCGATCCCCTGCCCAATGCGGTTCGGTCCGCCGCCAAGGATCAAAATCTTTTGCTTATCCGTCGGTCGTGACTCGTCATCCATCTCATACGCGGAATACAAATACGGCGTCTGCGCTTCGAACTCCGCGGCACAAGTGTCGACTCGCTGGAAGGTGGGGAGGACTTCCAGTTTCTTTCGTAATTCGCGGATGTCTAAAGTCGAAAGTCGAAAGTCGCGTGTGGATAGCAGTCGCGCAATATATGCGTCCGAAAATCCTAACTGCTTTGCATCACGCAGAGTTAATTTTAGAGCAGGATCATCCAATCGCCCACGAAAACCTTCGACCTTTGACCTTTGACCTTCGACCTCAGCCATTTGCGCCAGAAACCACAAATCATATCCCGTCAACTTTGCGATTTCATCCAATGCCATTCCCTGCTGAATCGCTCGATAAACTCGAAACAACCGATCTGCCGTTGGTATCGAAAGTTTCTCAAGGTCAAAAGCAACGGCGTCTCGGCTCGGTCCGCTTCCATCCAAAAAGTCCACGCCGATCTCCAGCGACTGCACCGCCTTCAACAACGATTCAGGGAACGTCCGCCCCAACGCCATCGCTTCCCCGACAGATTTCATCTGCGGTCCGAGCGTCGGGTCCACGCCTGGGAATTTCTCAAACGCCCAGCGCGGGATCTTCGTCACCACATAATCCAGCGACGGCTCGAATGCGGCTTTGGTTTGCTTGGTAATGTCATTGGTGATCTCATCGAGTGTATATCCCACTGCGACCAGCGCAGCCAATTTGGCAATCGGAAAACCCGTCGCCTTCGACGCCAGCGCCGACGACCGACTCACCCGCGGATTCATCTCGATGACCACCACACGTCCCGTTTTCGGGTCAACGCCGAATTGAACATTCGATCCGCCCGTCTCCACACCGACCGCACTCAATGCGCGATGAGCCAAGTCACGCAATATTTGATATTCACGATCCGTGAGCGTTTGCGCAGGTGCAACCGTGATACTGTCCCCCGTGTGCACGCCCATCGGGTCAAGATTTTCGATGGAACACACGACGACAAAGTTATCCGCTTTGTCGCGCATTACCTCGAGCTCATATTCCTTCCACCCCAACACCGACTCTTCCAACCACGCCTGATGGATCGGCGATTCAGAAATCGCACTACGCACCGCTTCCGCGAGTTGCGCGTGATCGTAAACCCACGATGCGCCCGTCCCACCCATTGCAAACGACGCACGCACTAAAACGGGATAGCCCGTCTCTTTGGCAAGTCCTTCCGCTTCTGCCAGAGAATACGCCGCTCCACCCCGTGGCACAGGGATCCCATTCTTCTGCATCGTCTCCCGAAACAGCAGACGATCTTCGGCGGCTTTGATAGCGCTCAGCTTTGCACCGATGAGTTGCACGCCATATTTTTCAAACACGCCATTCTCACTGAGCGCCAACGCAAGGTTGAGTCCCGTCTGCCCACCGACAGTAGGAAGCATTGCATCAGGTTTTTCCTGTGCAATGATCGCTTCCAGTGATTCAGGTGTCAGCGGCTCAATATATGTCGCATCCGCAATTTCAGGGTCGGTCATGATCGTGGCAGGATTGGAGTTAACCAATACCACGCGGTACCCTTCCGCTTTCAACGCTTTGACCGCCTGCGTGCCCGAATAATCAAACTCCGCCGCTTGCCCGATAACAATTGCTCCCGAACCAGGAACGAGGATAGTGTGAATGTCAGTGCGTTTCATGAAACACTCCGCTGGTCGAGTAGTCCCGCATGCCCTTCGCGGGACGTATCGAGATCACCACTAACCAAAATCATTTTGCTTATATTGTGGTCTCGATACGGCGGACGAACACCGCCTACTCGACCACCGAGGATGGATTGAAATTTATTTTCCATTATTGCCCTCAATCATTTTGAAAAACTCACCGAAAATGTCATGCGCATCATGCGGACCAGGCGCGGCTTCAGGATGGAACTGAACGCTGAAGACAGGCTTGTTCTTCATCCGCAGACCTTCGAGCGAGTCATCGTTCAAACTCTTGTACGTAATCTCGACTTCGTTTTTGTTCAAGTCGCCTTCGATGACGCAATAATTATGATTCTGCGCTGTGATGAGAACTTCTCCATTCGGTAGATATTGCACAGGATGATTCCCACCGTGATGCCCGAACTTGAGGCGATGTGTATCCGCTCCCAACGCCCGCCCAATGAGCTGATGTCCGAGACAAATGCCAAAGATGGGAACACCGCTTTCGATGAGTCCGCTCACCGCTTCGACAGCATATGGCAAACCCGCAGGGTCGCCAGGTCCATTTGACAAAAAGATTCCGTCGGGTTTCATCGCCAACACTTCCTCAGCCGTCGCATCCGCAGGGACAACGGTCACGTTCGCGCCATAACTCGAAAGATGGCGAAGGATGTTCTCCTTGATCCCAAAATCATAAGCCACCACTGATAACTGCTTACTGTTCACTGCCTTTTGCTCCACCCACTTCTTCCCTTCATCATCAACCCAGTGATAACTCTCCTCGCATGTCACTTCCTTGACCATGTCACGCCCATCGAGTCCGCTCCAGGCGTGGACCATGCTCAATAGCGCCTCAGCAGACGTCCCCTTAGTAGAAAGAGCCGCTTTTTGTGTGCCGCCATCGCGTAGCTTGCGAGTCAACCACCGTGTGTCCACGCCACTGATGCCAGGGACACCGTTTTGTTTGAGCCAATCGGATAAAGAAAGCGCCGAACGCCAATTCGACACCAATGGACTCAACGCACGAATCACCGCAGCAGAGACCTGCGGTTTCGCCGACTCATCATCTTCCAAATTGATCCCCACATTCCCAATGTGAGACACGGTGAACAACACACCCTGTCCGCGATAGGAGGGGTCGGTGAGAATTTCCTGATAGCCTGTCATGCTGGTGTTGAACACCAACTCAAACACAGCATCGGTCTCTGCGCCGAAGGCTTTGCCTTCAATAATGCTTCCATCTTCCAATACGAGTATTGCTGTCATACAAGTTCCTTTCCAAGAAATAAACCATTCATAAAAACAGCCCTCCGAAAGGGGAGGGCTGTTTTAGATTCACATCATGCCAACAAGCATTGCACCTGCATCAAATCAAAAACGACCGACCTTTCAGGAAAAGTCAGTTTGAAACGACGGGGACGACGCAAGTTAGCTTGTCTAAACATATTGGGCGGTATTCTACCATCCATGTGAAATATGTCAATACAAA
>JAEYWU010000013.1 GCA_023428785.1 Pseudomonadota bacterium | reverse complement strand
GGCCTGAAAGGCCGCGCCGACGGGCGGTCTCCCGCCGTAGTGGTACCAGTTGCCCTCCCAGACGAGGTTTCGGAAGGTTCCGTAGAAGCTCAGAGTGCTCGCGTCGTTGGGCTGAACGGTCGTGTAGATGAAGGGTGGCGTGAGGCCGTTCACATTGGCCCGGTTGTCCACCTCAAGACGGGTCTCGCCGAAGGGGAAGGTCCAGCGCCCATCGATCTGGGCTTCGGCCCGCGGCGCCGCCAGCCCGAAAAGCCCGATGATGATCAGGGCCATGTAGCTCCCGAGTTTGCGCATGCCCCGGGTCTCCTCTCGCCAGCCACTGTATTGTCCGCGACCACCCTAGGCTCTTCGACGGGATTGGAGGAGTCCGAAAAACATGGGTCTGTCGGGGTCTGCAGGGCCTGCACTTGGCGTCGACCATGCTAGGAACCGGCGTCAGGAGACACTCATGCACCTCGCCCGCTTCCCCCGCGTCCGCTTCGCCCATCTGCCCACGCCGCTGGAGCAGGCGCCGCGTCTGTCCGAGGCGCTGGGCCTGGAAGTCTGGATCAAGCGCGACGACTGCACGGGGCTGGCCGGCGGAGGCAACAAGACCCGCAAGCTGGAGTTCCTGGTCGGGGCCGCGCTCGACGATGAATGCGACACCCTGGTCACCCAGGGCGCGGTCCAGTCCAACCATGTGCGCCAGACGGCGGCGGCGGCCGCGGCCTGCGGCCTCGCCTGCGAGGTCATCCTTGAAGAGCGCACTGGGTCAAAGGCCGAGGACTATGTCGGCAACGGCAATGTCATGCTCGACAAGCTGTTCGGCGCGGCCATCCGTTTTGTCCCGGGCGGCACGGACATGACCGCCGAGCTGGAAAGGACCGCCGACGATGTGCGCGAGCGCGGCGGACGGCCCTATGTCATACCCGGCGGCGGCTCCAACGCGATCGGGGCGCTCGGCTATGTCGACTGCGCCCGCGAGATCGTGGTCCAGGCCGATGAATACGACCTTGAGATCGACCGCATCATCACCGCCACCGGCAGCGCGGGCACCCACGCCGGTCTCGTTGCGGGCCTTGCGGTCATGGGCGCCGACATCCCGGTGCTGGGTATAGGCGTCCGCGCGCCGCGCCCGAAACAGGAAGAGATGGTCTTCAAGCTGGCCGCCGAGACGGCCGTCATGCTGGGCCGGCCCGACGCCGTGTCGCGCGACATGGTCGTGGCCGACTGCGACTATGTCGGCGAGGGCTATGGTCTGGTCGATCCCGGCGTGGTCGAGGCCCTGAGGCTGGCGGCCCGCACCGACGGTCTGATCCTCGACCCGGTCTATACGGGCAAGGCCATGAAGGGCCTGATCTCGCTGTCGCGATCCGGCGTGCTCCAGGGCGAAACCGTCGTCTTCATCCACACCGGCGGGGCGCAAGGGTTGTTCGGCTACCAGAGCGAGATCGCGGATCTGTTCTAGGGCGCGCAGGGGCTGAATCGTCTGGACCCTGTCCATCTCAAGCCCTAGCAAGGGGCGGAGGGGTGTCTCGTGAAGGTTCTGGGCGTACTCGGCGGCATGGGTCCGGCCGCGACCATCGATTTCCTTGCCAAGCTGCAGGATGCGACGCCTGCGACGCGTGACGAGGATCACATCCGCGTCGTCATGGACCTGAACCCGCGCGTGCCAAATCGCCATCTGGAGACTGAGGCCTCGGCCGAGGAACTGGGCCGCATGGCCGTGCGGCTGAAGGACGCCGGCGCCGAGGTACTGGCCATGCCTTGCAACACCGCCCATGTGGCGCGCGCCGCGATCGAGCAGGCCTCGGGTCTGGAGCTGATCGACATGCTGGACGCCGCCGTCAGCGCGGCCCGCGAAGAGGGTGCGCGCCGGATCGGGGTGCTGTCGACGCCGCTGGCGCGGGGCCTCTACGCCGAACGCCTCAGGACCGCCCGCCTGCCGGTCGTGGCCCTGTCGCCGCTCGGTCAGGAAGCCCTGATGGAGGCCATCTTTCAGGTGAAGGCTGGCGACCTGTCCGAACAGGTCGAGGACGTCATGGCCGCCGCCGCTGCCGAACTGGTCCGCGCCGGCGCCCAGGCGATCATCGCGGGGTGTTCAGAGGTTCCGATCGTGCTGGATCCGGGCCGGGTGAGCGTGCCGCTGATCGATGCGACGGAGGCGTTAGCGCAGGCCTGCGTGGCGGCGTGTCGCTAGCGACGCGCTAGGCCCAGGCTGAGCGCCCAGCCCACCACCCACGAAAGGCCGAAGCCGATCACCGGCACGGGAAATCGTCCGCTCAGACCTGCAAGGGCGAAGCCGGACCATAACGCTGCGAGAGCCAGCCCAAGACCTCGTCGGTCAGCCAGCAAGATAGCTCCGGGCACGGCGATCAACGCCAGTAGCATTACGCCGCCCATTGCCCAGCCATCGCCTAGGGCGGAAGTCAGAACGCCTTCGACATACGCGACAGGAGCCAAGACCTCGGGACGGGTCCAGGCCCAAAGAACGCTGCCAGAAGCGGCGGCGGCGGCGGCCCACCATATGGGCCCGCGGCGGCACAGCAGAAGCGCCGCCAAGGCTAACCCGAGGCCGGCCTGACCATCAGGCTGGAGCGCGCATAGGGCCGCCGCGCCAAAGATCATCGTCGCGCCGGTGGCATCGCGGCGACGGCAAGCTGCCCAGACGATCAGCGGCAGACTCACCGCCGCTGGTTGAATGAGAATCGGCCCGACGGCGAGCCAGCGATGAATGCCTTCTACGCCCGGGTGCAGAAACGTCCCGGCCATGAGGGCAAGGCCGACAAGCCCAGCCAGCAGTGGAAGCCTGTAGCCTTCGTCTCGGGCCGGACCCACGAACACCAGAGCCAACGACAGACCCAGCACGCCTGTCGCTGCCTGAATCACGAGATGGAAGATCGCCGCTCCGGCACCCATCATCCCGAACAAGCCGGCGACCAGTGCGAACGCACCGACCGCGAAGGGTTCCCAGTTCCGGCGCGTCACTTCCCGAACAGGCCCGCCTGCCCCTGCGGCTTGGGCGCCGTCAGGCCCAGATGCTCGTAGGCCTTGGCGCACGCCACACGCCCGCGCGGGGTCCGCTGGATGAAGCCCTGCTGGAGCAGATAGGGCTCGATCACGTCCTCGACGGCGTCTCGGGCTTCGGCGATGGCGGCGGCGAGCGTGTCCATGCCGACGGGGCCGCCGCCGTAGTTCTCGATCAGGGCCTTGAGGAAGCTGCGGTCCAGCCGGTCCAGCCCCGCCTCGTCGACTTCCAGCCGGCTGAGAGCCCGCGCCGCCACGATCCGGTCGATGGAGGCCGAACCTTCGGCATCGGCGAAGTCCCGCACCCGGCGCAGCAGCCGCCCGGCCACGCGCGGCGTGCCCCGCGCCCGGCCCGCGATCTCGGCGGCGCCCTCATCGGTCAGGTTCACACCCATGCGCCGCGCGCCGTGCTGGAGCACCCCCAGCAATTCTTCGGGTGAATAGAACTCCAGCCGGATCGGAATCCCGAACCGGTCCCTCAGCGGCGTGGCCAGCAGACCCGCCCGCGTTGTCGCCCCCACCAGGGTGAAGGGCGCCAGATCGATCCGCACCGACCGCGCCGACGGTCCCTCTCCGATAATGAGGTCCAGCACATGGTCCTCCATCGCCGGATAGAGCACCTCCTCCACCGCCGGGTTCAGCCGGTGGATCTCGTCGATGAACAGGACATCGCGCGGCTCCAGATTGGTCAGGATCGCCGCCAGGTCCCCCGCCTTGGCCAGGATCGGCCCCGATGTCGCCCGGTAGCCGACGCCAAGCTCCTTGGCGACGATCTGGGCCAAGGTCGTCTTGCCCAGCCCGGGCGGTCCGAACAGTAGGACGTGATCCATCGCTTCGCCGCGCGAGCGGGCGGCGTCCACGAAAATCTTGAGGTTGGCCTTGGCCTGAGGCTGTCCGACGAACTCGGCCAGGGTCTGGGGACGCAGGGCGCGGTCCGAGGCCTCGGGCGCATCGGGGGAGACGAGGCGTTCGCTCACCGGCCCAGTTCCTGAAGCGCCGCCTTGATGATGGCGGAGACCTCGGCGTCCTCACCCAGGCGAGTGACGGCCTGATCGACGGCGCGGCGGGCGTTCACCTCGGCCATGCCCAGACCCAGCAGCGCCGAGACGGCCTCTCCCGCCACCGACGGCGCCGCCGCCAGAACCGGCGCGGCCGGCAGGCCCGACGGCGTGAAGCTCACCTCGCCCAGCGTCTTGCCCTTCAGCTCGACCACGATCCTCTGGGCCAGTTTGGGTCCGACGCCATTGGCCCGCGCGACGGCCGCCTTGTCCTCGCGCGCCACCGCGCTCGCCAGATCGGCCGGCGGCAGGACATCCAGCACCGACAGCGCCGCCTTGGGCCCGACGCCCTGGATGGCGATCAGGGTGGTGAAGGCCTTGCGCTCATCTTTGGTCAGAAAGCCATAGAGGCGCGGCCCGTTCTCCTGGCTCCATTGTGTCTCGACGAAAAGGGTCAGTTCGTCGCCCAGCGCCGGCAGCCGGCCCAGCGTCCGTGATCCGCAGTTCACGACATAGCCGACCCCGCCCGCATCGATCAGGCATTCGGCCTCGCCCGTCTCGGCGAGCATCCCTCTCAGCCGTCCGATCATGCCGCCAGCCCCCGCATCCGGCGCAGCTGCGCATGGGTGATGGCCACCGCCAGTGCATCGGCGGCGTCGGCCGAGACCTCGCCCGCGGCCGGCAGCAGGCGGCGCACCATGAAGGCGATCTGGTTCTTGTCGGCGTGGCCGGCCCCGACCACCGCCTTCTTGATCAGGTTGGGCGCATATTCAGCCACGCTCAGCCCACATTTCGCCGGACCCAGGATGACCGCGCCGCGCGCCTGCCCCAGCTTCAGCGTCGAGGCCGGGTTGGCGTTGACGAAGACCTCCTCGATCGCCGCCTCGTCGCAGGCATGGGCCGCACAGATCTCCGAGACGGCTTCCAGCAGATGCAGCAGTCGCTCCGAGAAGGGCGCCTTGTCGTCGGGCGCCACCACCCCGTGCGCGATCCAGCTCAGGCGTGAGCCGTCAACGGCGACGACGCCCCAGCCAGTGCGTCGCAGGCCCGGGTCCAGACCAAGGATTCGAGTCGGTTGGTTCGCCATTCGTTCCGTTCATGCCCCAAAGAAGGTTGATGGACAATGACCGGCCGGGCGGCCCGGATGGATCGGCCGCCTCATGAAGATCGTTGCATATGCAATCATCTCGTGATCTGGATGCCGGACCATGGATACCCGCGAACCCTGCCTGTGCGGCCGCCTGCGCCGCGCCTCCCGCACCCTGACCCGACTCTATGACGAGGCGCTGGAGCCGTCTGGCCTGACGGTGACCCAGTTCTCCATCCTGCGGACGCTGTCGCGCATGGAGCAGCCGACGCTCGGCGACCTGTCCGAGGCGACCGCCCACGAGAAGAGCGGCCTGTGGCGCACGGTCCAGCCGCTGATCCGTCAGGGCCTGATCGAGACCGCCGCCGACGGCCGGGTCCAGCGCCTGTCCCTTTCGGATCAGGGCATGATGGCGCTGGTACGCGCCCTGCCCCACTGGCGCGCCGCCCAGGAAAAGGTCGACCGGGTCCTGGGTCCACGCAGCCGCGCGCTCGTCGACATGCTGAGCGAGGTCGAAGCCCGTGTCTGAGTCCGCGTCCGAAAAGCTCTCAAATCGCGCCTGGATCATGGTCCTGGCCGGGGCCGTGGTCGTCACCCTGTCGATGGGCGTGCGTCAGTCCTTCGGCCTGTTCCTGACGCCGATGGGCGTCGAACTGAATATCGGCCGGGAGTCCTTTGGCCTGGCTGTGGCGATCCAGAACCTGCTCTTCGGCCTCATCCAGCCCTTCGTCGGCGCCTGGGCCGACAAACATGGCGCTGGCAAGGTCTCGGCCGTCGGCGCCGTCGTCTATATCGCCGGCCTGCTGATCGCCTCCTGGGCCGCAGGCCTGTTCGGGGTGATGCTGGGCTTCGGCGTGCTGGTCGGCCTCGCCATGGCGGGCTGCACCTTCGTGGTGGTGCTGGGCGCGGTCGGGCGCGCCGTGCCGGCGGGCAAACGGACCCTCGCCTTCGGCATCGTCACGGCGGGTGGGTCGCTAGGTCAGTTCCTGGTCGTGCCCTTCGCCCAAGGGCTGATCGACTGGCTCGATTGGCGTCTGACCCTGATCGTGCTCGGGGGCCTGATCGCTCTGATCCTGCCGCTGGCGATGGGTCTGGCTGGCAAGCCTCAGGGCCAGGGCGCCACCGACGGACCGCCGCTCAAGGAAGCGCTCAAGGAGGCCGCCGCCCATCCGTCCTATTGGATGCTGAACCTCGGCTTCTTCGTTTGCGGCTTTCACATCGCCTTCGTCGGCACCCACCTGCCCGCCTATCTCAGGGATCAGGGACTGAATCCGGGCGTCGGCGCGATGTGTCTGGCCCTGATCGGCCTGTTCAACATCCTGGGCTCGGCGCTCTGGGGAGCCTGGGGCTCCAAGTGGTCCAAGAAGCGGCTGCTGGTCGCTCTCTATGCGCTGAGGGGCGTGTCGATCATCGTCTTCATGCTGACGCCCCTGTCCTCGGTCTCGGCGCTGGTGTTCGCCTCGGCCTTCGGCTTCCTGTGGCTGGGAACCGTGCCCCTGACCAACGGGCTGGTGGCCATGATCTATGGCGTGAGGCACCTGTCGGCGCTCGGCGGCATCGTCTTCCTCAGCCATCAGGTCGGAGCCTTCCTCGGAGCCTGGCTGGCGGGCGTGGCCTTCTCGGCCTTCGGCTCCTACGACGCGATCTGGCTGGCTTCGGTGGTGCTGGCCTTCGTCGCCTCGGTGGCCAATCTGCCCATCCGCGAGACCACCCTCAGGACCGAAGGCGCGCCCGCATGAGACGCTGGCTGGCCCTCGGCGCGGGCTTCGTTTCGCTGACGCTTCTGGGCTGCTGGCTGTGGTGGCGCGAGGGCCTGACCCTCTGGGTCGACGCCGTCATCGCCTTCTGCACTTAAGGTTACGGCTTGTAATAGGCCTTTCCATGGTGTTCCTATCCGCGCCGCAAGGGGGCGGATCAGCGCAAGGCTATGCGCGCCGCCGTGGAGTAGGGATTTCCATGAACATCGTCATTCTGCTGGGCATACTGGTCACCCTGGTGACCGGGGCGCCGGTTCTCACACAGATGCTTCGGAACCATCCGAAGGGACTGATCATCCTGTTCTTCGCCGAGATGTGGGAGCGCTTCTCCTACTACGGCATGCGGGGTCTGCTGATCTTCTACCTGACCCAGCACTTCCTGTTTAACGACGCCACGGCGTCGGAAACCTACGGTTCCTACACCTCCCTCGTTTACCTTCTGCCCCTGATCGGCGGCATCATCGCCGACCGCTGGCTGGGCACGCGCAAGGCCATCGCCTTCGGCGCGCTGCTGCTGGTCGCGGGCCACGGCCTGATGGCCTACGAAGGCCGCCCGGCCACCGAGACCCTGACCTACCAGGGCACGACCTACGAGATCGTCGCCGAAGGCCGCGCGGATGCGCGCGAGGTCGGCATCATGATCGACGGCCAGCGCTACGAGTTCGGCCCCGCCGAGGACGGCGGCATCGCCATCCAGAACCTGCCCGCCGATTCCGGCCTGCCCGCGGTGATGGAAGCTGAAGACTACGTCATGCAGCAGGATCGCGACCAGAACGGCCTGAACGCCTTCTACCTGGCCGTTTCGCTGATCATCATGGGCGTCGCCTTCCTCAAGCCGAACATCTCCTCGATCGTCGGCCAGCTCTACACCCAGGGCGATCCGCGCCGGGATTCGGGCTTCACCCTCTACTACTACGGCATCAACCTCGGGGCCTTCTGGGCCGCGGTGCTCTGCGGCTATCTGGGACAGACCTACGGCTGGAACTGGGGCTTCGGCCTGGCCGGCGCCGGCATGGCGCTGGGCTGGATCGTCTTCGTGCTCGGCAAGCCGCTCCTGCAGGGCAACGGCGAGCCGCCGAACCCCGAGCGCCTGGCCCAGCCGATCCTCGGCCCGATCAACCGCGAATGGCTGATCTACCTCGGCGGCATCCTGGGCGTCGGCGTGGTCTTCTTCCTGGTCCCGAACAACGGACTGGTCGGCACGGTGCTCGCCTTCTCGACCATCGCCTCGCTGATCGCCATCGCCCTGATCATCCTGCTGGGCGCCAAGACCTGGACCCAGCGCAAGCACATGATCCTGGCGACCGTCCTGATCGGCGGCGCGGTGGTCTTCTGGACCCTGTTCGAACAGGCCGGCACCTCGCTGAACCTGTTCACGGACCGCAACGTCGACCTGAACCTGACCGCCGCCGCGACCCAGTTCCTGGGCATGTGGTGGGGCACCCCGGCCCAGCTGGCCGAGGCGGGCGTCACGCCGTCGGGCCTGTGGATCGACACCACTCTGACCGCCGCCCAGACCCAGTCGTTCAACGCCGGCTACATCCTGATCTTCGCCCCCATCTTCGCCGCCCTCTGGGCCGGGCTGGGCAAGAAGAACAAGGACCCGAACCCGGTGCTGAAGTTCGCGCTCGGCCTGCTGCAGGTCGGCCTGGGCTTCCTGATCGTGGTCTGGGGCGTCGAGGCCGGCTTCGTGAACGAGGCGTTCCGCGCCCCGCTCTTCCTGCTGGCGGTCCTGTATCTGCTGCACACCACCGGTGAGCTCTGCGTGTCGCCCGTGGGCCTGTCGCAGATCACCAAGCTCAGCCTGCCGTCCGTCGTCAGCTTCATGATGGCGGTCTGGTTCCTGGCCTCCTCGATCGCCCAGTATGTCGGCGGCGCCATCGCCGCCAGCCTGGGCACCGAGACGGTCGGCGGCCAGGTGCTGGATCCGGCCGGCGCGCTCGAGACCTCGCTCGGCGGCTTCCAGCAGATGGGCTGGGCCGGCGTCGTCTGCGGCGTCGTCTTCCTGGTGCTCAGCTTCATCATCGGCAAGTGGGGCGAAGGCTCCGACGATGCGCCGACGGCCGCGGGCGATACGCGTCTGGACGATGGTCCGGCCGACATCGACGCCGAGACCGGCGAACACAAGGCCTGATAACGGCCTGAAGACGGCCTGAAGAGGGAAAGGGCGGCGGTTATCCCGCCGCCCTTTTTCGATCCCGTCACTTTGCATTTTAAAGTCCGAGCGGAAACAGCTAAGTCTCCCGATGGACAGCCCGTCCCGGGCCCGCCAGTGTCCGCGCCAGATCAGGGGAGCGTCTCATGGACCGTCGTAATCTTCTCATGGGCTTCGGAGCCGTGGGCCTGGCCGCCTGCGCCACCACCGGCGCTCCCGCAGCGCGGCCCTTCGTCTCCGACCGCATCGCCGTGTCGGTCGAGGGGGCTGGGTCCGACGTCTTGCTCATCCCGGGCCTGACGTCGCATCCGTCCATCTGGGACGAGACGGCCGCCCATCTGGTCTCGACCGGCCACCGCGTGCACCGGGTCTGGGTCTCGGGCTTCGCCGGACGCCCCGCCGGAGCCAACGCCGTCGGCGATCAGGTCGGCCAACCCGTGGCGGCCGAGATCGCGCGCTACATCCGTGAACAGGGCCTTGTCCGCCCCGCCGCCATCGGCCACTCCATGGGCGGCTGGATGGGCATGGTCCTGGCCGCGCGGAATCCGGATCTGGTTGGCCGGCTGATGGTCGTGGACATGATGCCCTTCATGGGCGCCATGTTCGGCCCGCCCGGCGCCACGCCCGAGCAGGTGCGCCCCGTCGCCGAACAGATCCGGGAGGGCATCCGCAACGTCCCCGAGGACCAGCGCCGCGCCCGCGCCGAAATGACCATCAACGGCATGGTCCTGACCGAATCCCGCCGCGAGGCGCCGATCCAGCACACGCTCGACAGCGACTATGACGTGGCCGGCCGGTCGTTCTACGAGCTGATCGTTACTGACCTAAGGCCCGAACTGGCCAACATCACCGCGCCCGTGACTGTGCTCTATGTCACCCCGGTCGGCGCGCCTCTGACCGACGCCCAGCTCGACGCCTATTACGTCGCCTCCTACGCCAATGTCCCCGGCGCGCGGCTGGTCCGGGTGCCCGATGCGGCCCACTTCATCATGTTCGACAACCCCACGCGCTTCCTCGCCGAAGTGGACGCCTTTCTTTCGCCGGAGTGACCTTTCACGTTTCCGTGAGGGGGGCGCGGGCTTGCCGCGTCAGGAACGGTCTGGCAAGCCGCGTCTGCCTTAGTCGCTAAGGTAGGCGTCAAGCGAGGAACAAGCGTCGATGAGCCACGGCCATCACGGCGGCGAACAGACGGCCCGGCGTTCGCCGATGGGCCGGCTGGTCTATTGGGGCGGCGTCCTGGGCGTCTGGGGACTGATCTTCGCGGTCGTCTTCCTGGCGGTCTTTGCGCGCGGTCTGCCCGACACCTCCACCCTGGACGCGATCGAGCGCATCCCGGGTGTCACCTATCTGGACCGGAACGGCGTGCTGATCGCGGCCCGGGGCTCCGAGCAGTCCCCGCCGATCGAGCTTGAAACCCTGCCCGACTATGTGCCCGCCGCCTTTATCGCGGTGGAGGACCGGCGCTTCTATCACCACCCCGGCTTCGACCCGATCGGCATGGTTCGCGCCATGGTCGCCAACATGCGTGCGGGCCGCGTGGTCCAGGGCGGTTCGACCCTGACCCAGCAGCTGGTCAAGAACCTGTTCCTCACGCCCGACCAGACCATGCGCCGCAAGGTCCAGGAGATCATGCTGGCCGTCTGGCTCGAACTGCGCTTCTCCAAGGAGGAGATTCTCGAGCTCTATCTGAACCGGGTCTATTTCGGCGCCGGGGCCTATGGAATCGAGGCCGCCGCCCAGCGCTATTTCGACAAGTCCGCCAATGAGCTGACCATCGGTGAGGCCGCGCTTCTGGCGGGCCTGCTGAAGGCTCCGTCGCGCTATTCGCCCCTGTCCGAGACCGAGCGGGCGGCCGCGCGCGCCGACGTCGTGCTCAACGAAATGGAGGAGGCCGGCGTCATCACCGCCGAGCAGCGCGAGCAGGCGGTGCTGGAACCCGTGCGCGTCTCGCGCACCCTGGCCACCCAGCACGCCCAGTATTTCGTCGACTGGCTGGACCGCGAGGTCCAGGCCCTGATCGGCGAAACCCGGGCCGACCTGATAGTCGAGACCACCTTGGACCTCACCCTCCAGGCCCAGGCCGAACGGGCGGTGCGCAACATTATCGAGCGCGACGGCGAGCGCGGCGTCGAACAGGCCGCCCTGGTCGCGGTCGATGGCGAGGGCCGGGTGCGCGCCATGATCGGCGGCGCCTCCTATGCCGACAGCCAGTTCAACCGCGCCGTCGACGCCCGCCGTCAGGCCGGTTCGGCCTTCAAGCCGTTCGTCTATCTGGCGGCCATGGAGGCCGGCTACACGCCCGACACCCCGGTCAACGACGAGCCCGTCACCATCGGCAACTGGTCGCCCCGGAACTATGACGGGACCTTCCGCGGCCGCATGACCATGAGCCAGGCCGTGGCCCAGTCGACCAACACCGTGGCCGCCTATGTCGCCGACCGCGTCGGCCGCGACCGCGTCGCCTCGGCGGCGCGCCGCCTGGGCATCACCTCCAACGTCAACCTTCAGCCGGCCATGGCCCTGGGCGCCGTCGAGGTCAGCCCGCTGGAGATGGCCCAGTCCTATGCCGCCTTCGCGAACGGCGGCCGCCGCGCGCGGGCCCACGGCATCACCCGCATCCGCACCCGGGATGGCCAGACCCTGTACGAGCGCCGCGACGGCGAGGGCTCGGTCCAGGTCATAAACAACCCGCCGCTCTACTACATGAACCAGATGCTGCGCGGCGTGATCTCGGGCGGCACCGCCCGCGCGGCAGCCATCGAGGGCTATGACCTCGCGGGCAAGACCGGCACGACCTCGGACTACAAGGACGCCTGGTTCGTCGGCTACACTGGCGGCTTCGTGACCGCCGTCTGGGTCGGCCGCGACGACAACACCCCCATGCGCCGGGTCACCGGCGGCGGCGCGCCTGCCGCTATCTGGCGCCAGTTCATGGCCGCGGCCCTGCCGCGCCTGAACGTCCAGGAAATCCCCGACGGCCCGCCCATGCCCGAGGGCTGGGAAGAAGGCCTGCTGGCCGAGGGCGAAGATCCGATCGGGGACATCCTCGACGGCATCGGCGGCCTGTTCGGCGGTGGCGATGGAGCGGGCGGCGAGCCCGTGCCCATGCCCGAGCCGGTCCAGCCCGGCCAGCCCCAGCCGCAGCAGCCGCCCCGCCAGGATCCACAGAACCCGACCCCCGCGACGCCCGCGCCCCAACCGGCCGAGACGCGCCGCGAGGATCGCGAGCCGATCTACTTCTAGGACCGGCATGAACGCAGTCCTCGATTTCTTCGCCCAGGTCTGGGCCCCGGTCTCGGCCTTCTTCGGAGGCCTCGGCGACTTCATTCGCGAGAACTCGGCCTGGGCCGGACCGATCCTGGGGCTGATCACCTTCGGCGAGTCGATGGTCCTGATCGGCGCCTTCTTCCCGGCCACCGCCCTGATGCTGGTGGCAGGGGGCCTGGCGGCCGACGGTACGGTCAACATCCTCGAACTGGTCGTCTGGTGCATCGCCGGCGCCTTCCTGGGCGATGCGGTCTCCTACTGGCTGGGCCGCAAGCTTGGGCCTTCGGCCTGGCGCAGCCCGCTGCTCCGGAACCAGCGCCGGCTGGCGGCGCGTTCGCGCCTCTTCTTCCGCCGCTGGGGGGTGACCTCGATCTACCTGTGCCGCTTCATGGGCCCGGTGCGGGCATTCGTGCCCCTGATCGCCGGCATCACCGCCATGCCGCACCTGAAGTTCCAGCTGGCCAACTTCGGCTCTGCCGCCATCTGGGTGCCGATCATGCTGGCCCCCGGCTATCTCGGCGGCCTCGGCCTGCAGTGGCTCGAACGCTATGAGCACGGCCTCGAATACGGCGTCATGGCCCTGGCGGTCACGATCGTCGTCGTCCTGCTCGCTCGGGGCTGGCTGCGGGCACGGGCAGTGCGGGCCGCAGGAGAACTCCGCCCCTAGTTTTTTGACGACAGGTTGCATCCCGGATGCTTGTCTGCGGCCTCAAGCCTTCAGGGCTGCTGATTGAGGAAACCCGCCATGCGCCAAGTCGTCTTCGTATCCGCTTTCGCCCTGCTCACCGGCATCGCAGCCGTCCCGGCCCTGGCCCAGGACGGCCATGCCGCCCACGCGGACCACGCCGCCCATGTGACGGCCGCCGTTCCCACCTACACAGCCGCCCAGTTCTTCGAGACGACCAGCTACGGCATGTCCTCGGCCGGCGGCTACGCCTTCTCGCCGGACGGCGATCATGTGCTGATCTCCTCGGACCGCTCGGGCGTCTTCAACGCCTACGCCCTGCCTCTGGCGGGCGGCGATCCCGTGGCTCTGACCACCTCGACCGCCGACGCCACCTTCGCAGTCAGCTACTTTCCCCATGACGGGCGGGTCCTGTTCACCGCCGACCAGGGCGGCAACGAGCTGAACCACGTCTATGTTAGGAACGAGGACGGCTCCGTCGTCGACCTGACGCCCGGTGAGAACCTCAAGGCCGGCTTCCTCGGCTGGTCGGGTGACGGCTCGACCTTCTACCTGACCTCCAACGCCCGCAACCCGCAGGCCTTCGACATCATCGCATATGACGCGACGACGCTCGAGAGCCGCACCCTGTTCGAGAACTCCGGCGAGTTCTTCCCCTCGGCGGTCTCGCCCGATGGCCGCTGGGTCGTCATCGACAAGGCCAACACCTCGGCGGACAGCGACATCTATCTGGTCGATCTTCAGGGCTCGGGCGAGCCGGTGCTGATCACCGAGCACGAGGGCAACATCGCCTATGGCTCCTATGAGTTCACGCCGGACAGCTCGGCCCTCATCTTCGGCACCGACGAGCACGGCGAATGGAGCCAGGCCTGGCGCCGCGATCTGGCGACCGGCGCGGTATCGCCCCTGGTCCAGGCCGACTGGGATGTGATGTTTGTCACCTACAGCCCGTCGGGCCGCTATCAGGTCTCCGCCCTGAACGCCGACGCCTCGACCGATGTCACCATCACCGACACCACCACCGGCGGCGAGGTCACCCTGACCGGCGTGCCGAACGGCGACCTGTCCAGCATCCGCTTCAATGACGACGAAAGCGCCATCGCCTTCGCCGTGGTCTCAGACACCTCGCCGGCCGACATCTTCACCGCCGATCTGGCGACCGGTCAGGCCCGGCGCCTGACCCACGCCCTGAACCCCGAGATCGACGAGGCCAATCTCGTCCAGGCCAGCATCATCCGCTACGAGGGCGAGGGCGGGGTGATGGTCCCGGGCGTCCTGTATCGCCCGCACGGCGCTTCCGCCGACGCGCCCGTCCCCGCCGTCGTCTTCGTGCACGGCGGGCCGGGCGGCCAGAGCCGGCGCGGCTATTCGGCCATGATCCAGCATCTGGTGAACCACGGCTATGCGGTGCTTCTGGCCAACAACCGGGGCTCGTCCGGCTACGGCAAGACCTTCTTCCATATGGACGACCGCGCCCACGGCGAGGCGGACCTGCGCGACATCGTCGCCGGCGGCCAGTGGCTTCGCGATCAGGACTGGGTGGCCGACGATCAGGTCGCGGTCATGGGCGGCTCCTACGGCGGCTACATGACGGCGGCGGCCCTCGCCTTCCATCCGGAGGCCTTCGAGGCGGGCATCAACATCTTCGGCGTGACCAACTGGGTCAGGACGCTGGAATCCATCCCCGCCTGGTGGGGCGCCCAGCGCGTGGCCCTCTATGACGAGATGGGCGACCCCGCCACCGACGCCGAGCGCCACCGCGCCATCTCGCCGCTGTTCCACGCCGGCAACATCGTGCGGCCGCTTCTCGTGGTCCAGGGCGCCAACGACCCTCGCGTGCTGCAGGTCGAAAGCGATGAACTGGTCGCCGCGGTCCGCGCCAACGGCACGCCGGTCGAATATGTGATCTTCCCGGACGAAGGCCACGGCTTCCAGCGCCGCGAGAACCGGATCACTGCGCAGGAGGCCTACCTCCAGTTCCTGAACCAGTACGTTCGGGACTAGGCGCCGCTTAGGGCCTTGAAGGCGACATAGGCGGCGACCAGCAGGATCAGGCCTGCGAACAGCCGCCGGCCCATCGCGGCGTTGGCGCCCAGCCGGGCCGCGATGGGCAGGCCCGCCAGGGTCCCGGCCGCGCCGCCCACCGCCATGGCGAAGACCAGCGGCCAGGCGACCAGCCCCGACAGCGAATAGTTCACCGCCGTCGTCGCGCCGAAGGCCGCCACGCTGACCAGTGAGGACGCCTGGGCCAGGGCCAGCGTCATGCCTGTCGCGCCCATCAGGCCGGGCACGACGAGAAAACCGCCGCCGATCCCGAAGAAGCCCGACGCCGCCCCCACGCCCGCGCCCGACACCGCCAGACGCGGCGCCAGCCGGGGTGTCAGATGCACCGTCGGATCGCCCGCCTGACGCGTCGGCCGCAGCATGGCGATCCCGACCGCCGCCATCGCGACGGCGAAGGCCAGCAAGAGCGCATGGCCGTCGATCATCTTGGCCAGGGTCGATCCCGCCCAGGCCCCCGCCACGCCGAAGACGGCGAAGACGGTGGCGCAGGGCCACTTCACCCTGCCCGCGCGGGCCTGTCCGGCCAGGGCCGTCAGGGCGTTGATGGCCACGCCCGCCGCCGAGACGCCGATCGCCACATGGGGATCGGCGACGCCCACGACATAGAGCAAGAGCGGCACAGCCAGGACCGACCCGCCCCCGCCGAACACCGTCAGGAACAGGGCGACCACGCCCCCGCTGAGGGCGGCGAGAAACAGGGTCGAGGCGTCCATCGGATCAGGCCCTCGCCGGACGGTTCCAGGGCATCACGGCCAGGACACGCGCCATGCCGCAGAAGCCTGTGACCCCGGCGGTCAGCAGGCCCGCGCCGACGAAGGCCGCCATGGCCCAGAAGCCGGGATGGACCAGCACGCCCAGCAGCGCTCCGATCAGGATCAGCGACCCGGCGCCGATCTGGACCTGACGCATCATTTCCAGCGGCGCCTTTGTATCCAGCCGCGTGGCCAGACCCGCCTTCTTCCAGGCGTCCAGCCCGCCTTCCAGCACATAGGCCTCGCCCTCGACGCGGGCGGCTAGCCGGTCGCAGTTGGCGCCGGTCCGGTTGCCGGTCCGGCACATGAAGATGACCTCGCGGTCCGCGGCGATGTTCAGGTCGGCGGCCTCGAAGGTCGACAGGGGCGCTCGGGCCGCGCCGGCGATATGCTCGCGGGCGACCTCGTCGGGCTCGCGGATGTCCACCAGATGGGCCCGGCCGGCCTTCAGGCGGGCCGAAACCTCGGCGGGCGACAGGGGAATGAGGACAGCAGTCATGGGGAGGGACTCCTTTAGCGACGGGGCGGGCAGTAGATCTCGGCGAGCACGCCGATGACCTTCAGGGCCGCCGGATTGGCGATGCGGTAGAAGACGGCGACACCCTCGCGGCGGGCGGCGATCAGGCCGTCCTCGCGCAGGCGCGCCAGATGCTGGGAGAGCGCCGACTGCGACAGGCCCGAACCCGCCTGCAGCTGGGCGACCTGCATCTCGCCGGCCTCCAGCTGGCAGAGCACCAGCAGCCGGTGCGGATTGGACAGGGCCTTGAGCAGGTCCGTGGCCTCTCCGGCGCTGGCCTGCAAGCTTTCCAGGTCTATGGTCTGTGCGTCGATCATGTCGCCTATATATGCGGTATTGCTAAATTAGCAAGTCCTAATATATTGGTTCGCAAAGGAGCCTCTCCATGACCCAATCGCAAGCGACTTCCTCGCCTGACGTCGTCGGCGTCTTCGACACCGCGACCAACACCATCAGCTATCTGGTGTCCGACCCCGCCACGGGCGCAGCCGCCCTGATCGACCCGGTGCTCGACTACGATCCCGCCTCGGCCCGCACCTCGACGGCCTCGGTCGAGCGCCTGCTCGAGATGGTGCGCGAACGCGGCCTCACGCTCGAGCGCGTGCTTGAGACCCACGCCCACGCCGACCACCTGAGCGGCGCCCATGAGATCAAGGAGCGCACCGGCGCCCCCGTCGGCATCGGCCGCAACATCACCGCCGTGCAGAAGACCTTCGGACCTCTGTTCGACGCGACCGACGTCTCGCCCGACGGCCTGGTCTTCGACACCCTCTATGCCGACGGCGACCGCTTCCGGATCGGCTCGCTCGACGTCGAGGTTCTGCACACCCCCGGCCACACCCCCGCCTGCATCAGCTACCGGATCGGAGACGCGGTCTTCGTGGGCGACACCCTGTTCATGCCCGACTACGGCACGGCCCGCTGCGACTTCCCCGGCGGCGATGCGCGGACCCTGTACCGCTCGATCCAGCGACTCCTGGCCCTGCCCGACGAGACCCGCATCTTCGTCGGCCATGACTATCTGCCGGCGGGCCGCACCAACTACGCCTGGGAGACGACCGTGGCCGCCCAGAAGGCCTCCAACATCCATGTCGGCGGCGGCCGCTCGGAGGACGACTACGTCACCATGCGCGAGGCGCGCGACGCCACCCTCAAGGCCCCGCACCTCATCCTGCCGTCGCTCCAGGTCAATATCCGCGCGGGCGCCCTGCCCCCGCCCGAAGCCTCGGGCCAGCGCTTCCTGCGCCTGCCGCTGAACGCCATCTGATCGATTTCCGCTGGCCTTCGGAGCCGGCCCC
>JAEYWU010000138.1 GCA_023428785.1 Pseudomonadota bacterium | reverse complement strand
GCCCGCCGCCTTCCAGCAGACCCAGTCTCCGCCCCGACTCCTCGCGCTTGCGCAGTTCTTCGGTCGCCGCCTTCAGCCGGGTCAGGGACCGGACCCGCGCGAACAGCATCAGGTCATCCAGCGGCTTGGTCAGGAAGTCGTCGGCGCCGGCTTCCAGCCCCGTGATTCGATCCTCGCGCCCGTCGAGGGCCGTGACCATCACCACCGGAATGTGCCGGGTCGCCGCGTCGGCCTTGAGCCGGCGGCAGGTCTCGAACCCGTCCAGGCCCGGCATCATCACGTCCAGCAGGATGACATCCGGCTGATCCGCCGCCGCGATCGCCAGGGCCGTGACCCCGTCGGGGGCGGTCAGGACGTCATAGTATTCCGCCGACAGTTTGGCCTGAAGCAGCCGGACATTGGCCTCGATATCGTCAACGACGAGAATGCGCGCAGTCATCGGGCTGTCCTCAGCCCAAGTGACGCCTGACCGTGTCGAGGAAGCTCATCACGGAAATCGGCTTTGAAATGTAGGCTTCGCACCCGCCCTCGCGGATGCGCTCTTCGTCACCCTTCATGGCGAAGGCGGTCACGGCCACCACGGGGATGTGGGACAGTTCTTCGTCTTCCTTGAGCCACTTGGTGACCTCCAGCCCCGAGATCTCGGGCAACTGGATGTCCATGAGGATCAGGTCAGGGCGGTGCTGGCGGGCCAGGGCGAGCGCCTGAAGACCCTCGCGGGTCTGCAGGGTCTCATACCCCTGGGCGTCGAGCAGATCATGAAAGAGCTTCATGTTCAGCTCGTTATCCTCGACGATGAGGACCTTCTTGGACATCATCTACCCACACCGTTTTCTCGCGGGTGGACGTGCTGCGATCCCTCGCGCATGGCCCCCGATTTCAGGCAGTATGGCGCGGCAACCTTAAGGTCGAATGAAGCCGTGAAGGCCCTCTGCCGGGACTGTCTGAGCGTCGATATCCGGGGCGGCCGTTGCGCAGCCTGCGGCTCGCCGCGCGTGGTGGTCCACGACGAGCTGGACCGGCTGGCCATCGCCCATCTGGACTGCGACGCCTTCTATGCTTCGGTCGAGAAGCGTGACCGGCCCGAGCTCCGGGACCTGCCGGTGATCGTCGGGGGAGGCAAGCGCGGGGTGGTCACCACCTGCTGCTACATCGCCCGCCAGTACGGGGTGCGATCGGCCATGCCGATGTTCAAGGCTCTGAAGGCCTGCCCCGACGCCACGGTGATCAAACCGGACTTCACCAAGTACAAGGCCGCCAGCCAGGCCATCTTCGGCAAGGTCCGGGCGCTGACGCCGCTGGTCCAGACCCTGTCGCTGGACGAGGCGTGGATCGACCTCAACGGCACAGCGCGGCTGAACGGCGGCCCGCCGGCGTTTCAGCTGATCCGCCTGCAGAAGGAGATTGAGGCCGAGATCGGGCTGACGGTCTCCATCGGCCTCTCGGCCAACCGGTTCCTGGCCAAGATCGCCTCGGACATCGACAAGCCCCGGGGCTTTACCGTGATTGGCGAGGCCGAGGCGCCCGCCTTTCTCGCTGGCAGACCCGTCTCGATCCTGCCGGGCGTCGGGCCCGTGTTCGCAAAGACCCTGATCTCGGACGGCTATCGGACCGTCGGCGATCTCGCCTCGGCCGATCTAAAGGCGCTCGCGAACCGATATGGAGAGCATGGCCTGAGACTGCATGCCCTGGCCCATGCCAAGGATCAGCGGCCCGTCGATCCCGAGAGCGACCGCAAGGCCATGAGCTGCGAGACGACTTTCAATGAGGACCTGACCAGCCTGACCGACCTGGAATACGTGCTGTGGCCGCTCTGCGACCGGCTGGCTTCGCAGGCCCGGCGCGAAGGGATCGCGGGCCGGGTGCTGGTGCTCAAGCTGAGGAAGACCGACTTCAAGATTCTGACCCGGCGGCGGACCCTCGCTGAGCCCACCCAAACGGCCAAGCAGATCTTCGCCCAGGCGCGTGAGCTGCTGGCCCGCGAGATCGGACCGCCCTACCGGCTGATCGGCGTGGGGCTGGCCGATCTGGTGGAGCCACAGGACGTGGCCGCCGACCTGTTCGGCTCCAGCGAGGCGCGGGCGCTGAAGGCCGAAAAGGCCATCGACGCCCTGCGCGACAAGTTCGGCCGGGCGGCGGTGACGACCGGGCGGGGGCTGGGTAAGCGCTAGGCCGAAAGGACCTCGGCGCCGAGACGCTTCAGCAATTCCCCCCCCTGCCCCACGGCGGCGAGGCGGCTGGAGCAGTGGCCCAGGACGTTGGCGGCGTAGGCTTCGTAGAGGTCGATCTTGCTCTGGAGCCAGGCTTCGTCCTCGCCGCCGGCCTTGAGGCGGCGGTCGGCTTCGAGGGCGCCCTTGGCCAGCATCCAGCCGCCCACGACGTCGCCCATAAGCTTGAGATAGGCGTCGGCGCCGGCCTGGACGTCGGCTGCGCTGTCGGCTTCGGCCTTGCGGTCCAGCAGCCACAGGGTGGCGTCCTCGACGGACTCGATGCCAGCGGCGAAGCGTTCGACCGGCTTGCCGGGCAGGATGCGCGCCAGTTCAGGCAGGGTCGCCTTCATGTCGGCGATCAGGACCTTGGCGCTCTCGCCGCCGTCCTGGCTAAGCTTGCGGCCGACGAGGTCTCCAGCCTGGATGCCGTTGGTGCCTTCGTAGATCGGGGCGATGCGGGCGTCGCGGTAGTGCTGGGCCGCCCCGGTCTCCTCGATGAAGCCCATGCCGCCATGGACCTGCACGCCCAGCGAGGCGACCTCGCAGCCTACGTCGGTAGACCAGGCCTTGGCGATCGGCACGAACAGATCCTCACGGCCCTTCCAGCGGCGGCGCTCGTCTTCGGAGCCGGCGTGGTTGGCCAGATCGGCGGCGACGGCGGTGGACAGGCAGATGGCGCGAGCGGCAGCGATCTTGGCCTTCATCACCACTAGCATGCGGCGCACATCGGGGTGGTCGAGGATCGGGGCGTTGGCCTCGCCGGTCCAGATCGAGCGGCCCTGGCGGCGGTCCTGGGCATAGGCCAAGGCCCCCTGGAAGGCGCGCTCGGCGATGCCGACGCCCTGGACGCCGACGGCCAGACGGGCCGCGTTCATCATGATGAACATGTGGGCCAGACCCTGGTTCGGCTCACCCACCAGTTCGGCGGTGGCGCCCTCGTAGCTCATCACGCAGGTCGGAGAGGCGTGGATGCCCAGCTTGTGCTCGACACCAACGGGCCGGAAGCTGTTGCGGTCGCCGAGCGAGCCGTCGTCCTTGACCATGAACTTGGGGGCCAGGAACAGGCTGATGCCCTTGGAGCCCTTGGGAGCATCAGGCAGGCGGGCCAGCACCAGATGGACGATGTTGTCCGTCAGGTCATGCTCGCCGTAGGTGATGAAGATCTTCTGGCCGGTGATGCGGTAGGTCCCGTCGTCGGCCCGCACCGCGCGCGTGCGCACGGCGGCGAGGTCGGAGCCCGCCTGCGGCTCCGTCAGGTTCATGGTGCCGGTCCACTCGCCCGCGATCATCTTCGGCAGGTAGAGCGCCTTCTGCTCGTCGCTCGCATGCTCGGTCAGCAGGTCGACGGCGCCCTGGTTCAGCAGGGGACACAGGCCGAAGGACAGGTTGGACGCCTGCCACATCTCGTTCACCGCGAAGGCCACGGTCCAGGGCAGGCCCTGCCCGCCATACTCCGGCTCGAAGGGCAGGCTGTTCCATCCGCTTTCCACGAACTGGCCGTAGGCGTCCTTCCAGCCGGTGGGGGTGCGGACCACGCCGTTCTCCAGCACGGAACCCTCCTTGTCGCCGACCCGGTTCAACGGCGCGAGAACGCCGGAGGCGAACTTGCCGGCTTCCTCCAGCACGGCGTCCACCAGATCGGGGGCCGCCGAATCGCAGTTCGGCAGAGCGGCAATCGTTTCGAGGCCGACCACCTCGTTCAGGACAAAGCGGAGGTCATCGACCGGAGCGGTGTAGGGAATCATGGATGGAGCGGCCTCCAGTGACCCAATTGACGCGGATGCTTTATGGGCGGTTTACGTGCGCGTCACCATACCGTACCGAATGGTGCATGGCGAGCCTCACCGTCGGGCATGGATATTGGCATCTGGGTTGCGGTGCGAACAGCGCGGCTGCGACGCAGGAGAGGGGGCCGGACTTGGCATCCCGGTTGCAAGAGTGGGACAGCACCGCTCACAGGGGTTCCTCCCATGACCATCGCCTCCGCCCTCGCCCGTCAGGCCGAAACCGCCGTCCAGGCCGCGAAGACCGCCCGCGGGCCGGCCACTGTGGAG
>JAEYWU010000057.1 GCA_023428785.1 Pseudomonadota bacterium | reverse complement strand
CCGCTATCCGCTCAGTCCGCATCCTCACACCGACAAGGTCGCTGGCCATGCGCCCTCCCCTGGCGTGGGGACCTGAGGAGTATGGGGTTGCTGCGGATCGGCGGGGATTTAGGGCGTGGGAATTCCTTTTCGTCCCCGCTCATTTGTCGTCATCCCGGCCGGAGCGAAGCTCAGAGCCGGGACCTCAACCCGGTTGCGCCGTAAGCGCTCAGGCCCCGGATCTTCGCCCTGCGGGCTCGTCCGGAGTGACGGCACAAGGGGCGATTATCCCCGCTTATTTCCGAGTGTCAGGAGACGATTTCGAGCCCGACGGCGACCAGACGGTTGCCGGAGTAGCGGGCGAAGGCCTGACCGAAGACGCCTTCGCCGCAGCCGAAGCGGGAGCGGACGTGCAACTGGTTGTCCGGTGAATAGACACCGGACGAACGCACCTGGGTCTGTTCGGACAGCAGGCGAGCGGCTTCGGCGCGGTCCGCCTCGCCCTCGAAGTCCCAGGGCAGGGGGCCCTGGCCGACGAAGACGAACTTGGAGATCACGTAGCCCTCATAGAGGGTATAGGTGACCCCATCGACATCGCGGAGCACGCAGGTGCCGGCCGATACGCCCGCCTCGCACTGTTCGACGATCGAAAGGCCCTGGGGCACGGCCTCAAGGCGCATGCCGAAAGCCAGCGAACCGAAGTCGTCAGCGCGGCTCAGGGCCGCGCAGGTCTGTGCGGCGGCCGGGACGGCCAGGGTCAGGGCGGCAGCGGCGACGGTCGCCGAAATCAGCGTCTTCATGGCTTCACCTTGAGTCTGGGCCCGTCGACGGCAGCGACAACGACGCTGGCGCCCACGGGCGGAGCTTCTCCATCGACGTCAGCCGGCCACTCGGAGCCGGAGACAAATACCCTGCCACGGCCGTCGACAAAGGCCTGGACGACCTCAGCCTTCTGCCCGACCAGGCGGGCGTTGCAGTCGTTGATGTCCGGCTCGTCGGGGTTCACCCGTTTGATCAGCCGGCGCGAGGCCAGCGAGGTTCCAAGCGTGAGCAGGGCGAACAGGCCGATCTCGATCGCGATGCCCAGATCCGGAGCGAAAAGGGCGATGATCGCGACCACGCCGGCGGAGACCGCCGGCCACAGCAGCCATTCGGTGCCCGAGGCGGCTTCGACCGCGAGGATCAGGCAGCCGAGCGCGATCCAGAGCCAGAAGGGCTGGGACTGATAGAGGGCGACGACGGCGTCCATCGACTACTCCGTGCGGGGAACCGAACCGCGGCGCGGTTGGGGCGGAGGGGGAGCCTGGCGGGCGGGAGCGGCCGCGGCGCGCGACCCCTGCTGGTCGCGGGCCAGGCCGACCAGTTCGCCGACACCGGCGATGGTGCCGACCAGGGCGCCCATCTCAGCCGGGACGATGACGGTTTTCTGCTGCGGGCTGGAGGCCAGTTCGGCGAAAGCTTCGACGTATTTCTGGGCGACGAAATAGTTGATCGCGTTCACATCGCCCTTGGCGATCGCCTCGGACACCATGGCCGTGGCGCGGGCCTCGGCCTCCGCCTCGCGTTCGCGGGCTTCGGCGTCGCGGAAGGCGGCTTCCTTGCGGCCCTCGGCCTGGAGGATGGCGGACTGCTTGGCGCCTTCGGCGCGGGCGATGGCGGCCTGCTTCTCCCCGTCGGCCTCGGTGATGACCGCGCGGCGCTCACGCTCGGCCTTCATCTGACGGGCCATGGCGTTGGTGATGTCGGTCGGCGGCGTCAGGTCCTTGATCTCGATCCGGTTGGCCTTGATGCCCCACGGTTCGGTCGCCGCATCGATCACGGCCAGCAGGCGCGAATTGATCGAATCCCGTTGTGACAGCACCTCGTCGAGCTCCATTGAGCCGACGACTGTACGCAGGTTTGTCATGCAGAGCTGGGCGATGGCGTATTGCAGGTTATCGACCCGATAGGCGGCGCGTGCAGCGTCCATCACCTGGATGAAGACGATGCCGTCGACCTTCACCATGGCGTTGTCCTTGGTGATGACCTCCTGGGTCGGGACGTCGAGAACCTGCTCCATCATGTTCATGCGGCGGCCGATCCGCTCGACGAAGGGCGTCAGCAGATGGATTCCCGGGCTCAGGGTTCGCGTGTATTTGCCGAAGCGCTCGACCGTGAACTCGCGGCCCTGTGGCACGATCTTGATCGTCGAGAAGACGACCACGAGCGCCAGAATGACCAGGATCAGTGCAACCCAGAACGCCAAGACAACCTCCCTGATGGTTGCTCCAAGGCTAGCGCAGGCTCGGCCGTTGCGCCACAGAATCCGGGTCCGCTAGGGCGGCGCGTCAGAACCTGTCACAACGAGGGACCATGGCGAGCGTCCGGCGATTCCTCCCGCTTCTGATTCTACTGAGCGTTGCGGCGGCGATCTTCCTGTCGGGCGCGCACCGCTATCTGTCCTTCGACGCCATCCAGGAGGCGGGTGAGGGGCTCCAGCAGTATGTCGATGCGCACTGGCTGCTCAGCCTCCTGATCCTGATCGCGGCCTTTGCCGTCCTGACGGCAAGCATCACGCCGGGCGTGTTCTTTCTGACTATCCTGGCGGGGTATCTGTTCGGGCCGTGGGTGGGCGGCGTGGCGACGTCGGCGGCGGCCACCATGGGCGCCCTGGCTGTCTACTGGGCCGGATCGAGCGCGGCCCGCGACTGGCTGCGCCGGCGGCTCGAGGGGCGGGGAGGGATCTTTGCGCGGATCTGCGAGCGCATCGATCAGGACACCTTTGCCTATGTGCTGGCCGCCCGGCTGGTGGTCAGCGTGCCGTTCCACCTGATCAATGTGGCGGCTGGCCTGATGCGCGTGCCGATCCGGCCCTATTTGCTGGCCACCTTCCTCGGGGTTCTGCCGGCTCACACCATCTATTGCTGGATCGGTGCGAACCTCGGCGAGATCTCGGGCGAGGAGGGACTGAGGTCCCTGGCCGCGAAATTCGCCCTGCCGCTGGCCGGGGTCGCGTTTCTGTCGATCATTCTGCCGTTAGGCCTGCGGTTCTGGCGCGCTCGGCGGTCGGAAACGCCAAGCTAGGGGTTGGCAGGACCCTGTGCTGGCCGCTAACCACGACCCCATGGCTGCTCAAGACATCTCTCCCCGTCGTTGGACCCTCGATTTTCTCAAGACGGAGGCGGCTTCGGGCGCGATCCTCGGGATAGCGGCCCTGGCGGCGCTGATCGTCGCCAACTCTCCCCTGGGGACCGAGTATTTCGCGATCCTCAAGAGCGAGCAGGTCGTCCAGCTCTTTGGCATCCGTCTGGAACTGGCCGTGTCGGAGTGGATCAAGGAAGGGCTGATGGCCCTGTTCTTCCTCGTGGTCGGTCTCGAGATCAAATACGAGATCCTGCGCGGGGAACTGAGCGATCCCAAGAAACTGGCGACGCCCGTATTGGCCGCGCTCGGCGGGATGGTCGCGCCGGCCCTGGTCTATATGGGCGTGATCCTGACCATCGGCGGGCCCTCCCAGGGCTGGCCGATCCCGCTGGCGACCGACATCGCCTTCGCCCTGGCGGTCTTCGCCATCGTGGGCCGCAGCCTGCCGTCTTCTCTCCGGGTCTTTCTGCTGACGCTCGCCATCGTGGACGACCTGGGGGCCATCGCCCTGATTGCGGTGCTCTTCTCAGGCGGCGTCCAGTGGCTGCCGATCGCCCTGGCCGTGGCGTTGCTGGTTGTTGGAGGTCTGTGGTCTCACCGCAGGCCGGTGCCGGCCCCGTTCTGGGTTATCGGATTTGCGGTCGTCTGGCTTCTGGCGGTCGAGGGCGCCTTATCGACCTCCCTGATCGCCGTGGCGTTCGCGGCCATCGTGCCGGTCGAGCCCCGCAAGGACGATGGTCAGAGCCCGCTGCGCGAGGCCATGCACGACCTGCACCCCTATGTGGCCTATTTCGTCCTTCCGATCTTCGCCTTCGCCAAGGCAGGGGTGTCGTTCGACGGCGTGACGATGGAGCAGTTCTTCGCCCCGCTGGTCATCGGCGTGGCGCTGGGCCTGTTCGTGGGCAAGCAGATCGGGGTGCTGGGCTTTGCCTGGCTGGCCAGCAAGCTGGGCTTCGGCAAGCGTCCGACCGGCGCGACCTGGATGCAGCTATATGGCGTGGCCTGTCTCTGCGGGGTCGGATTCACCATGAGCCTGTTCATCGGCGCCCTGGCCTTCCCGGGCGCTATCGATTCGCCTGAGCAGGTTGAGGTGAAGCTGGGCGTTCTTGCCGGCTCGATACTATCGGCGATTGCGGGCGTGGTTGTGCTGGCGATGGCTAAGCCGACGAAGATTGCCGCCAAGGAAACTTCTGCTTCCTGATCTGTCTCGGATATTGACGTAACGGCAATCGTTTTTGTCGTTTTTTCGTCACAGCCTGCTCTTCCGACGAGAAGAATCCCTTGAATCGCTTGTGATTGGGCCGGTCTTGCACTACGCCAATTGTGTCAGAATTCGCGAATCTAAGCGGATCAAACACAGGTTGGAAACGCGGTGCGCACTCGATATCGGAGGCGCCCGAAATCGGGGTAGGACATGCGCCTTAATCAATTTCTCCGTCTGACGGCCTCGGCCGCGGTGCTCGTGGGTGTGTCGGCCGGTGTGGCCCACGCCCAGGACGTCGACCGCGTCGACGACATCATCGTCACCGCCCAGAAGCGCGAGCAGAGCCTGCAGGACGTGCCGATCGTGGTTACGACCCTGTCGGAAGAACTGCTGGAAGACGCCGGCGTCCGCGACATCAAGGACCTCCAGATCCTGACGCCGGGCCTGACCGTTACCTCGACGACGTCGGAAACCATCACCACCGCCCGTATCCGTGGCGTCGGCACCGTGGGCGACAACCCCGGCCTCGAAAGCTCGGTCGGCGTCGTGATCGACGGCATCTACCGTCCGCGTAACGGCGTGGGCTTCGGCGACCTGGGCGAACTGTCCCGCATCGAGGTCCTGAAGGGCCCGCAGGGCACCCTGTTCGGCCGTAACACTTCGGCCGGCGTCATCAACATCATCTCGGAGCGTCCGTCGTTCACGCCGGGCTTCGAAGCTGAACTGACCGGCGGCAACTTCGGTTCGTGGGGCGCCGCGGGCTCGGTGACCGGTGGCATCACCGACACCCTGGCCGGCCGTCTGTACGTCGCCGCCCGCCAGCGCGACGGCTTCTATGACGTGATCACCGGCGACGGTCCGCGCACCATCACCGACGACCAGAACCAGGACTTTTGGACCATCCGTGGCCAACTGCTGTTCCTGCCGTCTGACACGGTCTCGATCCGCGCCATCGCCGACTACTCCAGCCGTGAAGAATACTGCTGTACGGCGGTTCAGATCCGTTCGGGCCCGACGGCGGGCCTCGTGAACGCTCTGACGGCCGGCGGCCAAGGCGTGCGTCCGGCGGTGACCGGCGGCTCGTTCGGCCCGGCTCCGGGCTATCAGTACCTGCCGTTCTCGCGCACGGGCTACACCAACCGCGACACCGGCCAGGAAATCGAGGACATGGGCGTCTCGGTCGAGGCCAACATCGACCTCGAAGCCTTCGGCGGTTCCACCCTGACTTCGATCACGGGCGTGCGTTCGTGGGAGTCGGTCAATGGTCAGGACATCGACTTCTCCGGCATGGACGCGCTGTACCGCGACACCAACGGTGATTTCGGCTTCGGTCTCGACACCCTGAGCCAAGAGTTGCGTCTGGCCGGCTCGAGCGAGCGTCTCGACTGGCTGGTCGGCGCCTACTATTCGTCGGAAGACCTGTCGCGCAACGACAGCTACTTCTACGGCCCCGACTACGCGAACTACGTGTCTTTGCTGCTGACGACGACCGCTCCGGGCGGTCCTTACGCCGGCCGCGTGGGCTGTCTGACCGCCCCGGCTCCGTTCAACAGCCCGGCCGCCATCGGCGGCTGCGTCGTCGGCTTGGTGCCGGCGTCGGGCCCGACCTTCGCGGTCGGCCAGGGCGTGCGCGACCACTACGCGGTCGACAGCGAGAGCTTCGCGCTCTTCACGCACAACACCTTCCACATGACCGACGCGCTGCACCTGACCTTCGGTCTGCGCTGGACGCGTGAAGAGAAGCAGCTGACCGGTCTGCAGGACAACATCAACGGCAACGGCGGCGTCTGCGCCGCGGCGGCCGGTAACGCCGCCGGCATCGCCGGCGCCTTCGGAGCGGCGGGCGCTCAGCAGGCCATCGGCCTTCTCTGCCTGCCCTGGTCGAACTTCGCTTTCGACAACCGCGCCCTGAACGAAGACTTCAGCGATGACGCCTTCACCGGCACGATCAACCTGTCGTACGACATCAACGACGACGTGATGGTCTATGCGGCCTACTCGCGCGGCTACAAGGGCGCTGGCTTCAACCTCGATCGCGTCCAGACGGGCGTGACCCCGGAAGCCTCGCTCTACTTCCCGGCCGAGACGGTCGACAGCTATGAGCTGGGCCTGAAGTCGACCCTGTTCGACGGCTCCATGCTGTTCAACGTGACCGCCTTCTCCCAGACGTTCTCGGACTTCCAGCTGAACACCTTCCTGGGCACGGCCTTCGTCGTTGAATCGATCCCGGAAGTCACCACGACCGGCATCGACATCGACACCATCTGGTTCACCCCGGTGGACGGCCTGTCGTTCCAAGGCGGCGTCACCTACGCCCAGACCGAGTACTCGGACTTCACGGCGGCCGACCTGAACAACCCGGCCCGCTTCGGTCCGCTGTCGCTCCTGCCGGGCAACACCATGTCGTTCGCCCCGGAATGGTCGGCGACGGGTGCGGTGACCTATGAGCGTGAAATCGGCGGTAACCTGATGGCCGGCTTCAACCTCTCGGCCAAGTACACCTCGGAGTACAACACCAAGTCCGACCTGCTGCCGGCTGGCGTCCAAGAAGCCATGACGCTCATGAACGGGCGGATTAGCCTGGGCTCGGTCGACGAGCGCTGGACCGTCGAGCTGTGGGGCCAGAACCTGACCGACGAAGAGTACTATCAGGTCGTGTTCAACGCGCCGCTGCAGGGCACCGCCTTCCAGTCGACGATCCAGCCGACCGGGACCTTCTACAACCCGTCGCTGGACACCCAGACATACAACGCCTTCCTCGGTTCGCCGCGGACCTGGGGCGTTACCCTGCGGGTGCGCTACTAGGACTAACTGGATCAGCGGGTCGCCGGCGCACCGGCGGCCCGACCCAAAAGAGAACCGGCCGGGCATCTGCCCGGCCGGTTTTTTCTTGTCCGATATCCGAAGCGCGGAAGAGGGCGCCTCTAGAGCTTGACCGCGCCGTCCTGGATCTGGGCGAAGCGCTCCGGCTTGAGGCGCACATAGGTCGCCTTGTCGCGCACATATAGGGCGTCCTCAATCTTGTCGGGATCAAAGCCGTCCGCCACGAGGTCCACCTTGCGGTACTTGAAGGTCCCGGTCGTCTGCAGGGCCTTCTTCAGGCGCAGGAACACGGGGCGGGCGTAGGGCGGCAGCTGCTCGTCGACATAGGCTGCGAAGAGTTTGGCGTTGAAGCGGCCCTCGCTGACCAGGCAGGCCATACCCGCCTTGCCCTCGGCGCCCGACACCGGAACGCCGTAGACGATGGCCTCGGCCACATTCGGCGCCTCGGCCAGCCGCTGCTCGACCTCGGTGGTGGAGACGTTTTCGCCCTTCCAGCGGAAGGTGTCGCCGATCCGGTCGATGAAATAGAAATAGCCCTCGCGATCCTGCTTCATCAGGTCGCCGGTGCGGAACCAGCGGTCGCCGCGGGCGAAGACGTCTTCCAGGATTTTCTTCTGTGACGCCGCCTTGTCGGCATAGCCGGAGAACTCGTGACGGGCGTCTTGGGCGATCAGGCCGACCGCCTCGCCGATCTCGCCGGGACGGCATTCCTGAAGCAGGCCGTTCGAGCCTCGGATCGGCTCCTGCGTATCCTGGTCAAAGCGGACGAGCCGCAAATTCATGCGGTTACGCAGCAGCCTGGGGATGCGGCCGATGGCGCCGGGCTTGCCGTCGAAGTTGAAGATAGAGGCGTTGCCTTCGGTCGAGCCATAGAACTCGAGAATTCGGGGAATGCGGAAGCGGCGCTGGAAGTCGTCCCAGACATCGCCGCGCATACCGTTGCCGAAGGCCATCTTCAGCTTGTGCTCGCGCTCCTGAGGGCTTTCAGGCTGGTTCACGAGGTAGCGGCAGAGCTCGCCGATATAGACGAAATGCGTCGCCTGGGCGGCGATGACCTCGGGCCAGAACTGGCTGGCCGAGAACTTTTTGCGGATGATGAAGACGCCACCGTTCAGCAGGGCGGCCCCCAGGCCGCACAGCCCGCCGGTCGAATGATAAAGCGGCAGGACGCAGAAAACGCGATCACCCGGAACGGTCTCGGTCACAGCCGCGAAGGCGCGCATATAGAGGCGGGCGCGGCTGTGGGTGATGACGGCCGCCTTGGGCAATCCGGTCGTGCCCGAGGTGTAGATATAGAGCGCCGTGTCGCGGTTGGTCAGGCCGTTCCGCTGGCTCCGGTCGGGTCGCACGCCCGAGGCGCCCTTGAGCGGCGCGTCCAGGCCACGCCGGCCGCTGGCCTCGTCAGTGTCCTTCAGGTCCAGGACCCACACCATCACGGAGCGTTTGAGGCCTCGCGAGGCGTCCTCGACCGCACGCCAGGTTTCGGTGTCCGCGATCACCGTGTGGGCCTTGGAAATCTCGAGGCTGTGGGCGAGGGCGGCGCCGGTCAGCTGGTTGTTCACCAGGGCGGCCGCGACCCCGACCTTGGAAAAGCCGAGCCAGGCCGCGACAAACTCGATCCGGTTCGGCAGCACGAGGGCGACGGTATCGCCGCGCCGAAGGTTGCGGCCCCGGGCCCAGTGGGCGAAGCGGTTGGCGAGGGTGTCGAGCTCGCGATAGGTCAGCTGCCGGGTTTCATCGACGATGGCGACCCGGTCAGGCCACTGGTCTACGGCCGCCTCGAAGTCATCGCAGACCAGATCGCGGCCATTGGGATCGATCCCCTTGACGCGGCTGTACAGGCGGTTGGCGGCGCGGAAGAAACGAATGTCGCGTTGCAGCCGCGAGAACAGCCTCATGGATCGGTCACCTGAATATCCCATCACCTTGATGGCGAAGGCGGTGCACAGGGTCAACCGGTGGGGGCGAACTGAGGCGCACTGCCGCGCCGGGTGCGACATCTCCGTCAGGAAATGTCAGCGGCATAATCGCGATCGATCAAGCATGGTCACTGCGGAGGTTCGGGGGGCGACCCTCCTGAACTTGCCTGAAACCAGGTGCGACGAGGGTCGTGCCGAGGGGGAGGTCCGAATGGTTCGGGCCCACAGGATGATCCCCTGCGGGGGAGAGAGGTTGAACCATGAAGACTGTCATCGCCGCCGTGGCCGCTGTCGCCGCCATCGCCGCCGCCGGCTCCGCCGCGGCCCAGAACTACAGCCTGCCGGCCAACTACGGCGAAGTGACCCTCTATGCGGGTTTCACGCCGGATCCGTTCACCGTGAACCTGACCGCCGGCGGCAACATCGACGCTTCCTATTCGGTCAGCTCGAGCTGCCGTGGCTACATCACTAACGCCCCCGACGTTCAGCTGAACTACTCGGCCGGCAGCCTGCCGCTGATCATCTCGGTCAACTCGGGCTCGGACACCACCCTGGTCATTAACGGCCCGGATGGCCGCTGGTATTGCGATGACGACGGCGGCGAAGGCCTGAACCCGTCGATCCGCTGGAACTCGCCGATGTCGGGCGCCTATGACATCTGGGTCGGCTCGTACAGCGGTAACGCCGCCGGTGCGACCCTGTCGATCTCGGAACTCTACACCTACTGATCCGCACGTCGGATCAAAGCGGGCGCCCCCGCCGCCAGGGCCGGGGGGGGTGGGTTTTAGGGG
>JAEYWU010000051.1 GCA_023428785.1 Pseudomonadota bacterium | reverse complement strand
GGCCTGATCCGCGCCGAACAGGCTGACATGTGACGAGGCGCGCTCGGCGGCCACGCTCTGGCAATAGGCCATCAGCGTATCGGCCTGATCGATGATCTGGCGACGGTTCGGGTGCAGGCTGTCCAGTGCACCAGCCTTGGCCAGCCCCTCCAGCGCCCGCTTGTTGACCGCCCGCGGGTCGACCCGCTCGAGGAAGTCGAACAGGTCGGCAAATCGGCCGCCGGTCTCCCGCACCTCGACCACATGGCGCATGGCCTCCAGCCCGACGTTACGGATGGCGCCGAGGGCATACAGGACCGCGCCCTTGCCCTCGTCATCATATTCCACGTCAAAATCGGCGGCCGAGCGGTTGATATCTGGCGCCAGGAGGGTCACCCCGGCCTTGCGGGCATCCTGATAGAAGATCGCCAGCTTGTCAGTGTTTGAGATATCCAGCGACATGGAGGCGGCGAAGAACTCGACCGGGTGGTTCGCCTTCAGCCACCCGGTCTGGTACGAAATCATCGCATAGGCGGCGGCGTGCGACTTGGTGAAGCCGTAGCCGGCGAACTTGGCCTCCAGGTCGAAGATGGATCCGGACTGCGCCTCGGGCACGCCCTTTTCGCTGGCCCCGGAGACGAACCGGGCCCGCTGGAAGTCCATCTCCTCCTTTTTCTTCTTGCCCATGGCCCGGCGCAGCAGGTCCGCTTCGCCGAGGCTGTAGCCGGCCAGGATCTGGGCGATCTGCATCACCTGTTCCTGGTAGATGATGACGCCGTAGGTCTCGGTCAGGACCGGCTCCAGCGTGGGGTGGAGCACATCCACCTCCTGGCGCCCGAACTTGCGGTCGACATAGGTGTCGATCATCTCCATCGGCCCGGGGCGATAGAGCGAGATCAGGGCGATGATCTCCTCCAGACTTTCACACCGCATCTTGCGCAGCGTGTCGCGCATGCCCTGACTTTCGAGCTGGAACACGCCGATGGTCTGACCTGAGGCCATGAGGTCGAAAGTGGCCTGGTCCTTCAGGGGCAGACGAAGGAGATCGAGCTCGACCCCACGCTTTTTCAGATAGCCCAAAGCGCGCTCGAGGACAGTCAGGGTCTTGAGGCCCAGAAAGTCGAACTTCACCAGACCCGCCGGCTCGACCCACTTCATGTTGAACTGGGTGGCCGGGATGTCGGAGCGCGGGTCCTTGTAGAGCGGAGCCAGTTCGACCAGCGGGCGGTCGCCGATGACGATGCCGGCAGCGTGCGTCGAAGCGTTGCGGTAGAGGCCCTCGAGGCTCTGCGACGTCTCGATCAGGCTCTCGACCGTTCGGTCCTCAGCCTTGGCCTCCTTGAGGCGGGGCTCAAGCTCCACGGCCTGGGCTAGGGTCACGGGATTGGCCGGGTTATTCGGGACCATCTTGGCCAGGCGGTCGACTTGGCCGAGCGGCATCTGCATCACCCGCCCAACATCGCGAAGCACGGCGCGGGCTTGCAGTGTGCCGAAGGTGATGATCTGGGCGACCCGGTCGAAGCCGTATTTGTCCTGGACGTAGGCGATCACCTCGTCGCGCCGCTCCTGACAGAAGTCGACGTCGAAGTCGGGCATGGACACCCGTTCAGGGTTCAGGAAGCGCTCGAACAGCAGGCCGAAGCGAAGCGGGTCCAGGTCCGTGATCGCCATCGCCCAGGCGACCATCGAGCCGGCGCCCGAACCCCGGCCAGGACCTACCGGGATGTCATGGGCCTTGGCCCATTTGATGAAGTCCGAAACGATGAGGAAGTAGCCCGAGAAGCCCATCGACTGAATGACGCCGATCTCGCGCTCGAGGCGGGCCCAGTAGTCGGCTTCCTCCGCGGCCATATCCAGCCCGTTGAGACGCGCCTTGAGGCCCTCGCGCGCCTGGTGCGCCAGCTCTTCGGGCTCCGAGCGCCCGGCCCCGGTGTCGAAGCGTGGCAGGATCGGATCACGCGGCTTGACCAGAAAGGCGCAGCGGCGGGCGATATCCAGGGTGTTGTCGCAGGCCTCCGGCAGGTCCGCGAACAGGTTCCGCATATCGGCTGCCGGCTTGAACCAATGCTCGCCCGAAACCTTGCGCCGTTCGTCCTGGCCGAGGAAGGCCCCGTCGGCGATGGCGATCAGGGCCTCGTGCGCCTTGGCCATGTGCGGGGGGCCGTAATAGACGTCATTGGTCGCGACCAGCGGCACGTCGTGGTCGTAGGCGAATGACACCAGCCCCGGCTCGGCCTGCCGTTCCTCATTGAGGTCATGGCGCTGGAGCTCGACGTAGAACCGGTCGCCGAAGACCGCCTTCATCTCCGAGAGCGCCTGACGGGCGTCCGCCTCACGCTTCTGGACCAGAAGCGGGTCAATCGGGCCGTCAGGCCCGCCGGACAGCAGGATCAGCCCGGCGGAATGGGCCGCTACCTTGTTCCACGCGACACTCGGCTCATCGGTAGCCTCGATATCGAGGAACGCCGCCGAGGAAAGGACAGAGAGGTTGGCCCAGCCCTCTTCGGTCTGGGCGATCAACATGATGGTCGGCACGCGAGCCCATCGCTCGGCGCGCCGTCCGCCGATCCCGGTCACGGGAATGGCGCAGCCCACAATCGGCTGGACGCCAGCATCCTTGCAGGCCTGCGAGAACTCAAGCGCTCCAAACAGATTGGCCCGGTCCGCGATCCCGATCGCCGGCATCTGGGCGTCGGCCGCGAGCTTGCCCAGCTTGCCCGCCTTGATCGCGCCTTCCAGCAGCGAATAGGCGCTGCGCACCCGCAGATGGACAAAGCTGTCGTTCAAAGCAGCGACCTTTCGACTCCAGCGCCATGGTCGCCCTCGCCCGCCGTCGGCTCAACCCACACCGGCCAGCGACCTGTGGACGAAATCAGGCGATCGCGCCCGCCGCCGTCCAGACCATCCAGACGAAGGCGCAGACCGAGGCAAGAGACAGCGATTCACGAACCATGCGGACCATGGGAACCCTCCCGAAAACGATGTTTCGGTTTTGTTCTATTCTTGTTTTGTTCTCACTGCAAGCCCCCGGCGTATCCGTAGTTGACAAACCCACGGTAACAGCTAAGGTTGGCGGGTAAGGAGAAACCCGCCGTGTCCGTTCTGTCCAAGCCCTACTTTCACGATGAAGCCGCCGCCTTCGCTTTCGTCGAAGCGATCATCTGGGGTTCGGAGCCTGTGTGCCCGCACTGTGGCGTGGTCGGTCGGGCCTATGCGCTGAAGAACGTCCGCACGAAGCCGTCGAAGAAGAACCCTGAGGGCGTGGTTCGCCATGGCCTGAAGAAGTGCGGCGCCTGTCGCCAGCAGTTCACGGTTCGCAAGGGCACGATCTTCGAGGACAGCCACGCGCCGATGCACAAGTGGCTCCAGGCCATCTACCTGATGTGCTCCAGCAAGAAGGGCGTCTCCGCTCTCCAGCTGGAGCGCACCCTTGAGGTCCAATACAACACCGCGTGGTTCATGGCTCACCGCATCCGCGAGGCTATGCGCTCTGGCGACCTTACGCCCTTCGGCATGAACGGCGGCATGGTTGAGGCCGACGAGACTTTCATCGGTTGGGACCCTGACCATCCCGTCAAGCAGGGCGACAGCGTCCGCACCCCGCACAAGATGAAGGTGCTCTCCCTCGTTGACCGCGAGACAGGCCGCGCCAAGTCCTACGTGATCGACCGCGTCGATATCGCGACTGTGGCTGAAATCCTGTCCGCCAACGTCAGCCGCGAGGCTCACCTTATGACGGACGAGTCCCGCGTTTATGGCGGCATCGGTTGGAACTTTGCCGCTCACAGCACTGTGCACCACAACAAGGGCGAATACGTCGCTGATGCGGCCCACACGGTTCACACGAACACGATTGAGGGTTTTTTCTCCATCTTCAAACGCGGGATGCGCGGCGTCTATCAGCACTGCTCCAAGAAGCATCTGCATCGCTACATGGCGGAGTTCGACTTCCGCTATTCCAACCGTTCCGCCAACGGCTGTGAGGACGTGGAGCGCATGCAGCGCGCGGTGGCGGCGATCGTCGGCAAGCGCCTCACCTATAAGTCAGCTGACTGCCGGGCCTAGGCAGCGCCGCCTAGGGCGCAAACGCTGGGCGCGTTGGCCCCTGAAACCGAGGCGGCAAAGACGGACGGGCGCTGGAAATGAGTGCTTGCCGGGGGACTCGTCGGCGCCTAGAATTCTTTCATGGCCGGCGACCAGATCGATTTCGTGATCGATGGAAGTGAAGAGCGTCGTGGCGCGATACCCACCGACGCCTTCATAGCCAAGCTACGCGCCTTCATCGCAACGATCTATGCCTTTGATCGCGCTTTCAGCCGAAGGCCAAAAAGGCAACTTGAACTTGAGATCGTGGACCTGACGCGGAACAGCCCCGGCACTGTCGCAATGCAAGCGCGGAGCACCGCTCAAGGATATCCTGCTCAGGAATCCATCGCTTGGACGTTTGGGCAACTGGACCGAATTTATCGCGGCGAACCTGTTGATCGGTCTGTTCCCCAGTCCGCTTTAGATGCGGTCGTCGATCTTGCCTCCGTCCGAGCCGCACGGCTCCCGGAGTTGGGCATAATGAAAGCTCGTTATGCTGGGAAGATTATCCAGATCGATCAAGTCCTAGAAGGCCGTGCGCTGGCGGCTCGGGCTCAGATGGTCAGCGACGAGCGGCTTCCGTGGCGCCCAGGCGTGTCCAGGGGAAGCTTGTTTGGCGAGCTTCGCGGAGTGATGGATTTCGAGGGAGAGCGGCAGTTCTACATTCTTCCTCCGAGCGGCCCCGCCAAGGTTCAGTGCATCTTTTCGGAAGATTTGCGAGATGCGTTGTCCGACAGCTTGTTCAAGGCTGTGAGGGTCACGGGATTTCTTCATTACGATGGGCTGACGCCTCACCCGGTGCTTATGGAGGCAACCGCAATCGGGCAGGTGAAAGAGACAGGCGTGCACCTAAGCGACATCGCTGGCCTATTCCGCGACTCTGATCCCCCGTCCCCTATTGAGGACTGGGGGTAATGGCGGCGGTCGATCTGTTCTATTGGGATGCCTGCATCTTCTATGAGCATTGCCGAGAGGATCAGGCTGATCCTTACAAGGCGCAAGCCATCAAAGATCTGCTTGCTGAAAATCGCGAGAAAAGAAACCGCATCTGCACGTCAATTATTACGCACACAGAAGTTGTTCCGGCAAAGCTAGGCGATGGAAAGGATCAGGTTTACTGGGACTGCTTCACGTCTCAATTCTTGTTTGATATCGAAATCGACCGCAGTATAATTCTTCTGGGGCGCGAAATTCGGAATTATTACTACAAGCCTCCAGGGGCTATTGGCGGGTATCGCATGATGTCGATGGGTGACGCCATCCATCTAGCGACCGCCATCGTGCACGGGGCTGCGGAATTCCACACCCGTGACGGCAATCGCAAGGGCGGCAACATCCCGCTGCTCGGTCTCGACGACGCCTCTCCAGGCGGTGAATTGTGTGGCCGCTATCCGCTTAAGATTTCGAGCCCTATCGCGGAGCAGATCAGGTTTGTCTGAGACCAAACCCAAGCCCCAAGCCGACAAGTTCCGCGACCTAGCCCGCGAGCTAGAGTGCGACGAGGACGAAGCTCGCTTTGAGGAGGCGGTGAAGAAGGTGGCCGGTCAGACAGAGGCCAAACCCGGTTCGCAAGGGTCAAAAAAAGAGCCCCTCGGCTGAGGGGCTCTACTTATTTCTTGAAGGCGTTGTCGCCGTGAACTTCCGGTCCGCTGTAGGCTAAAGCCTGCGCTCTCTGAGCGTCAGAAAGCTGTGCCCATAGTCCTATTGTGGGCCGCGCGCGCGGGCGCAGCGGCTCAGGCGGAGCCGGTTGGGGCCGTTCAAGCCGCACTCCCCGCAGGGGCGCAAAAAGTTTTGCTAGCTGCTTCATCAAATCCCTCGCCGAAGATAGGGCGAACCTTTCGCCGGCTTGTACTCCTCGAAACCATACACCGTTTTGTACAAAGTTTCTAACGCAGAGTTCGCTGGCTCGATCCGCATTTCCGAACAACCCAATCTTTGTCCGTAGATTGCTACCGCTTCCATAAGAAGCGGAAGGCGTCGGCCCTTATATGGGCAACAATCACGCGGATCGCCTTCGGCGAAACGAAAAGTGACGGCGGCGCTAGTCCTGGTGGCTAAACCTAGTGCGCAAAGTCGCTCGTCGGCAGTCCATAGAACCAAATCGAAGTCGTCAGGATCGCGATTGCGCCGGAATATCTCCGCCCAATCAAAATGGCTTTGCCCAGCCCATTGATCTTCGTAGGCTTCGCGGACGCTATTGCTCCAACGCCTCAGGCGCGCGTCCACGCCAATTTGGCGACCCAAACCGGTTGTCGCGTGTAGTGACGCGGCGTCTTTATGCCCCGCGTACCGCGTGCGCGCTTCTTGGATTGCAGACAAAGACCGGCCCCAAATCGAAGCAGCGGCTATAGCCAATCAGAAGTGGTAAGGCTACGGGTTTGTCAAATGCGGATACGCCAAGCCCCCTATTCTGGGCGCGGCGCGGCTACCGGATCAGGATTTGCTGCCGGCGGCCCGCACGGGGCGGAAGCTCGGCGCCGTCATGCCGTCGATGGCGTCCAGTAGCTCCCAGGCCGTCTGGACCGAGCCCCGGTACCAGGCCGCGTCGACGCGTTCCGCATCGTCGGTGGGCTGGTGATAGTCCGGATGGTCGTCAACGCTGAAGAAGACGAACGGCACGCCCTGTTGATGGAAGGCGGCCTGGTCCGACAGATTGACCCAATTGTCGCGACCACGCACAGCGGGATCATCGTGACCGTAGCGGCGCTCGATCCCGGTCTGTTGGGGCAGAGCGTCCACGACCGCCACCAGCGAGGGGTACTGCCGTGTTCCCACCACCCAAAGAATGCCGTTATCGCCACGCGCGATCATGTCGAGGTTGATGTTGAGCACGATGGAGTCGAGCGGGACAGGCGCGTCACGGACGAACGCCTGGGCGCCGAGCAGGCCCGCCTCTTCCCCGTCCAGTGCCACCAGCATCACCGAATGCGCGGGCGGATGATCGCGCAGCAGGCGGGCCAGCTCGATCAGGGCGGCCGTGCCCGAAGCGTTGTCGTCAGCGCCGTTGTAGATCTGGCCGTCGCGGACGCCTTCGTGGTCGTAGTGGGCGGTCACCACGATCCAGCTGTCGGGTTGTTCCGATCCGCGGAAGACCGCGGCAATATTGGCGCCGTCGATCGCGGCGGGCCGGCGCGTGCTGGCCGGAGCCGTGAACGGCAGAAGCCAGCCGCCTTCCAGCGGTGCGGCGCCGGCCTCGGTGAAGGCGTCGATGATGTAGTCCCGCGCCATGGCGCCGCCGGGCTGCCCAAAGCCCCTGCCCTCCATTGCGTCGGAGGACAGGGCGGTCATGTCCGCCATCAGGCGTTCAGCGCTGGCGACCGGCGGGCCGACTTCGGCCATCGGCGCGTGGGCGCAGCCGGCCAGAGCCAGGCAGACGGCGGCGATCGCCAGCGGCTTCATGCGGGTTCCTCCAGGGCCTGTTCCTCGAGACGGCGGCGCATTTCGATGATGCGGACGCACCAGATGGACGCCTCGTAGAGAAGCAGGATCGGCAAGGCGAGCAGGGTCTGGCTGATCGGATCGGGCGGGGTGACGATGGCCGCGACGACGAACACGCCCACGACCGCATAGCGGCGGGCCCCGGCCAGGGCCTTGGAACTAACGATGCCCACCATGCCCAGAAGGGTCAGGACCACCGGCAGCTGGAAGCACAGGCCGAACGCCAGAAGCAGCGCCGTCACTAGGTTCAGATAGTCCGACACCCGTGGCAGCAGTTCCACCGACACCACTTCGGAACTGATCTGCTGGCTCAGCGAGAACCACATCACAAATGGCAGCATCAGATAGTAGACCATCGCCGCGCCGACGAGGAACAGCACCGGCGCCGCCACCAGGAACGGCAGAAAGGCCCCGCGTTCATTGCGATAGAGGCCCGGCGCTACGAACCGGTAGAGCTGGAAGGCCAGCACCGGGAAGGTGATGACGATGGCGCCGAAGGCGGCCAGCTTCATCTTGGTGAAGAGGAACTCGAGCGGCGCGGTGAAAATCAGGCGCGTGACCTCATCATCCAGCGGCGGGAGCGCCCTCAGGCCGAGAATGGCCTCGACGAGGCCGAAGGTGCCGAGGCGCAGTCCATTGGCCTGGGCCTGGGCGATCTGCCCGGCGAGCGCGAAGGGCCTCAGCAGGAAGACATAGATCTGGTCAGCGAAGATGAAGCAGAAGACGAAGCCGACCAGAAAGGCGGCGACGCACACCACCAGGCGCGAGCGCAACTCGGTCAGATGATCCAGAAGCGGCGCGCGCGAGGCCTCGATCTCGGCGTCTTCCTGCTCGGCGCGGCTCATGCCTTCGCCTTCCGGCGGGTCGCGCGCGGCTTGGGCGGCGCGGCGGCAGGACCCTCAGGCTCGATCTCGACAGGCTCTTCCGGGGCGACCTTCGACGCGGCTTCGAGCTTGGCCTGGATGATGGCGTCCTCGTTGTCCTGATCGGCCGCGCTCTTGGGCGCTGGCAGGGGCTTGGGCGGCGGCGGCGCCTTCAGTTCGGCGTCGATGTCCTTGAAGGTCGACGACGCCTCCTTGCCGAGCGGCATCATCTGGCCAGACCGCAGCGCCTCGACCTCCTTGCGGAGGTCGTCCAACTCGGATTGCCGCGCCATGTCGTCAAAGCTTGCGCGGAACTCCGAGGCCATCTTGCGGGCGCGATTGAGGAATTGCCCGACCTTGCGCATCAGCACAGGCAGATCCTTGGGGCCGACCACGATCAGGGCCAGCAAGGCCACGACCAGAAGTTCGAGCCCCCCTATGCTGGGGCCAAGCATGACCTAGTCTCTCCGGAGGCGACGGCCGGTCAGCGGTTCGCTTCTTCCTTTTCCTGCTCGCTACGCGGCAGGGCGCCCGCCTGGGTCGAGCTGTCCTGAGGCTGATCGCCCTCACCCTTCAGGCCATCGCGGAACGCGCGAATGCCCTTGGCGGCGTCGCCCATCAGGCCGGAAAGCTTGCCGCGTCCGCCGAAGAGCAGGAGCGCCAGGGCGATGACGATGATGATCTGCCAGATGCCAGGCTGCATGGCTTCATAGTCTCCAACGACTCGGCCGCCACAGGGCGCCGAGATTCACTGCATATAGGGCCTTCGCCCGGGTCTCGCCAAGCGGTCAGGCGCGATGGCCAACGCCGCGAGCCGATCCCTCTTACCACACCTCGACGCGCTGTTCGGCGGACAGGTACAGATCCTGCCCCGGTTGAACGTCGAAGGCGCCGTACCACGGCTCCTGATTTCGCACCGTCGCCACCCGCCACGGCCCCGGCGAATGCACGCCGGTCAGCACCGCGTTCCTGAGCGCCTGGTCGCGATACTTGGAGCGCCAGACCTGGGCCCAGCCGAGATAGAACCGCTGCTCGCCGGTGAAATCGTCCACCATCGGCGCCTCGACCCCGTTCAGGGAAAGGCGATAGGCGTCATAGGCCGTGGCCAGGCCCGCCACGTCGGCGATGTTCTCGCCCAGGGACAGGTCGCCGTTCAGGTTCAGGTCCGGGAAGGCCTGATAGGCGCCGTACTGGGCCGCCAGCGCCCGGCCCGCAGACTCGAAGCGTGCTAGATCCTGCTCCGTCCACCAGTTCCGCAGACGCCCCGTCTCATCGAACAGGGCCCCGGTGGAATCGAAACTGTGGGTGATTTCGTGGCCGATGACCGCGCCGATAGCGCCGTAGTTCACCGCCGCGTCCGCCAGCGGATCAAAGAACGGCGCCTCCAGAATCGCCGCCGGGAAGATCAGGCGGTTTTCAAGCGGCACGTTCAAGGCGTTCACCGTCTGGGGCAGCATGTACCATTCGTCGTGGCTGACGGGCCGGTTCAGCTTGGCGATGTTGCGCTGGTATTCGAACAGGCTGGCGCGCGAGACATTGCCCCAGGCCTGATCCGGGCGGATTTCGAGAGCGCTGTAGTCACGCCACTGCTCCGGATGGCCGATACCGACCTCCAGCGTCTGCAGCTTGCGGTGCGCGGCGGCCCGCGTTTCTGCGGACATCCAATCCAGATTGTCGATCCGCTCGCCAAACGCCGTCATGACGTTCTGGACAAGTTCCTCCATTGCGACCTTGGAGGCTTCCGGGAAGTGCCGTTCGACATAGAGCCGGCCGACGGCTTCGCCGAGTGAGGCGTTGACCGCGTCCACGCCTCGCCGCCAGCGCGGCGCCTGCTCCGGCGTGCCCGACAGGGTCGAGCCGTAGAAGCTGAAGCTTTCTTCCGAGAGCGCGCGCGACAGGAAGGGCGAGGCCCGGTCGATGGCGTGGAAGGCCAGATAGTCCTTCCAGGTGTCGAGCGCCTGGGAGCCGACCAGGGCTGCGATGCCGATGACGGCGCGCGGTTGCCAGACCACGAATGCGTCCTGCTGGGCCAGGCCCGCGCCATCGCGCCAGGCGCGCCAGTCAATGCCTGGCGCGCGGCTGTCGAAGTCAGCCTGGGACCAATGGTTGTTGCCGGCCTGGACGTCGTTCGTCTCCTCGGCCGTCGCATGGACGCCCGCGATCGCGGTCTCAAGGGCCAGGATCCGGTCGGCCTTGACTTCCGGCTGGGCGATGCGCGCCAGGGTCAGGACCTGAACGATGTGCGCGCGATAGGACTGGCGCATCTCGGCCATGCGGCCGCCATCCAGATAGAAGGCCCGGTCCGGCATCCCCAGACCGCCCTGCACCAGATAGGGCGAGTTGCGGGTCGGCTCGTCGAAGTCCTGCGACACCCACAGACCGAACAGGCGGTCGGTGTAGTAGTCCGTCATGTTCAACAGATCGACGTCGGCGCGCAGCGACTGACCCAGCAAGCGCGAGAGGCCCTGCTGGTCACGGACGGCGTTGATGGCTTCCAGTTCATCGCGAAGCGGCGAGATGCCCGCAGCCTCGATCGCCTCCTCGTTCATGAAGGCGGTGTAGAAGTCGCCGACCTTCTTGCGGTCGCCCGAGGCGCCGTTGTCCGCCGCCGCCTCTTCGATGATGGCCTTGGTGCGCTCGTTGGCCTGGATGGTCAGCAGGGTGAAACTGTTGAAGCTGGCGCGATCGGCCGGGATTTCTGTCGTGCGCGCCCAGGCCCCGTTGGCATAGCCGAAGAAGTCGTCGCCGGGCGCGATCGATCGGTCCATGCCGGCGGTGTCGAAGCCCCAGGTCCCGAAGGTCGGGGTGGTTCGCTCCGGCGCGCCGCCGGTCCGGTTACAGGCTGCGGCGACGATGGCCAAGGCGGGCGCGGAAAGCAGGAAGGTACGGCGGAGCATCAAAAGCCTCCTTGTTCGGACAGGACGATAGACCCGCCCAGCGGCCAGAATCCGGCCTGTCCGAAATTTAATGCGAGGGCGACCTAGCGCTCGTCCTCGGTCACGAAGTCCTGTGCGAACTCAGGCGTGTCGCCGTCGTCCTCAATGGGATCCAGATCGTCGTCTCCCGCCCGCGAGGGGTCGGGAGCCATGAAGTCGGCCGGCAGGGACAGGTCCAGCAGACCGGCCGCCCTCATGTCGGCCGCACCGGGCAGGTCCGCCAGATGCGCCAGACCGAAATGTTCGAGGAAGTGATCGGTGGTGCCGTAGGTCACTGGTCTGCCGGGACTACGGCGGCGGCCGCGCAGGCGGACCATGCCCATCTCGAGCAACAGGTCCAGCGTGCCCTTGGAGAGCGAAACGCCCCGCACGCTCTCGATCTCGGCGCGCGTCGTAGGCTGGTGATAGGCGATGATGGCCAGGGTCTCGAGCGCGGCCTTGGACAGCTTGCGCGGTTCCTCTCGCTGCTCGGTCATCATGAACGCCAAATCCTGGGCCGTCCGGAAGGCCCAGCGGTCGGCCACGCAGATCAGTTCGACACCTCGTCCGGCGTAGCGAGCCCGCAGCGCCGCGATGGCCTGGCCGGCGTCAGCGCCCTCGGGCAGCCGGTGAGCAATTTCCGACAGGGTCAGAGGCCCGGCTGCGGCGAACAGCAGCGCCTCGACCCGGCGTTCGATCTCGGCCTCGTCCGGCGCGAAGATGGTCATTGATCAGCCTCCAGCACGAGGGTGTCGCGCCGCGTTCTGATGAAGATGGGGTCGAACGCCTCCATTTGCCGGGCGGTCAGGCGGCCTTCCTTGACCAGTTCAAGGCTGGCCGAGAGCGTCGAGGCCAGGAAAGAGGCCGACGACGGGCCATCTTCCTCGCCGGGGCGCGGACGGGGCGCGACCGTGGTCAGCTCGGTCCAGGCCGTCAGCCGGGGAAGTTGCTTGAGCATCCAGTCGCGCGCCTCTTCCAGCGCGAAGGCCTCGACGCGCTGCGTCGGGGCGTAGTGACGCTCGGCCTCGCGGCGTCGCTGGGCGACATAGGCGGACATCAGGTCATAGAGATTGGCGTCCAGCCGGTTCGACGGGATCACCTCGATCGCCTCCGGGTCCCCTCGCCCGAACACGTCGCGGCCGAGCACCGGACCGCTGGTCAGGGCTTCGACGGCCTTGCGCATGGCCTCCAGCTTCATCAGCCTGAACGCCAGTCGTTGGGCCATCTCCTCGGCGGGGATTTCGCCCTCCACCTTGCGCTCGGGCTTGGGCAGGAGCAGCCGCGACTTCAGATATGCCAGCCAGGACGCCATCACGAGATAGTCGGCCGCCAGGGCGAAGTTCCGTCGCCGCGCCTCATGCACGAAGGCCAGATACTGTTCGGCCAGCTTGGTGATCGACAGTTTCAGCAGATCGACCTTCTGCGTCCGGGCCAGCGCCAGCAGCACGTGCAGCGGCCCCTCGAAGCCCTCCAGGTCGACGACGAAGGCCTCGCCCTCCTCGACCTGGTCGGCGGCGGAAAAGTCCAGATTGGGCTGGAAGGCGTCGGTCATTGCGCCTCGCCTACGTCAGGCCCCCGGGCGGCGTCCAGCTTTCCGGCGAGGATCAGGTCGAACCGCTCGCGCGCATCCCGCACGTCCAGAGGCTCCGGCGTGTGCACGATGCGGGAAAGGGCCGCGCGAGCGCGCCGGGCGGCTCCGCCGGTCAGCCCGCCGACCCCTTCCGCCACCTGACGCATCTCGGTCATGTCGCCGGTCCAGTGGATGACCAGATCGCATCCGGCCTTCAGCGACGTCTCGGCCCGCTCGGTCAGGGTGCCGGACAGGGCGTTCATGCACAGGTCGTCGGACAGCAACAGGCCGCCGAACCCGAGTTGCTCGCGGATCAGGCGGATCGCCTTCCTGGACTGGGTCGCCGGGCGCTTCCTGTCGATGGCGTTGAAGACGATGTGGGCGGTCATGCCGATGGGCATGTCGGACAGGGCCTTGAACGGCGCGAAGTCCCAGGCGTCCAGCTCTTCCATATCGGCGTGGACGGTCGGCAGTTCCTTGTGGCTGTCGGCGAAGGCGCGGCCATGGCCGGGCATATGCTTGATCACCGGAAGCACGCCGCCGGCCAGCAACCCTTCGGCCACGGCCCTGCCCAGCTGGGTCACCGTCGCCGGATCGCGGCCATAGGCCCGGTCGCCGATGATGTCGTGGGCGCCCGGGGTTGGCACGTCCAGCACGGGGGCGCAGTCCACGTCGATGCCGACGCCTTTCAGATCATGCGCCATCAGCCGTCCCGACAGCCGCGCCAGTTCGCGCGCGGCGAACGGATCATTGGTCGCCTGCAGATAGGCGGCGCCCGGTGGATATTTGGGCCAGTGCGGCGGCCCCATCCGCTGAACCCGCCCGCCTTCCTGATCGATCAGGATCGGCGCTTGCCGGCCGACTGCTTCCCGCATTTCCGATGTCAACGCGGCAAGTTGCGCAGGATCGCTCACATTGCGCTTGAAGACTATGAAGCCCCACGGGTCCACCTCGCGGAAGAAGCGGCGCTCCTCCGCGGTCAGCGCATGGCCCGAACAGCCATAGATGGCCGCCGTGACCATTGTCACTGAACGATGCAGTCCCTGCCCTGGGCCCGCATCGCGCCGCAGAAGGCCCGCGCGTCAGAGGCCGAGAAGCCATTGACCGTCGCCCGATAGACCGTGCGCCCGTCCGAGGTCGTCACCTGCTGGATGCCGCGCGTGCGGCCCGAGGCGAACTGCGGAAAGGCCGAGGCGACGTCGGCATAGGCGCGCTCTGCGGCGGCCTCCGTCGAGAAGGCCCCGATCTGGACCGAGGCGCCGCCGCCCGAGGGCGCGGGCGTGGGCTGGCTGGGCGCCGGGGTCGGCGCGGGCGTCGGCGTAGGACGCGGCTGTTCCGCTGCCGGCGGGTTGGCGGGAGACGGCGTCGCTTCAGTCGGCGTTTCCGGACCGGTCAGGGGC
>JAEYWU010000038.1 GCA_023428785.1 Pseudomonadota bacterium | reverse complement strand
CCCCTTTCGTCCGGGGCCGTTCTCTCAGGACGTCCCGCCTTGGGGGAGGGGACTGCGGGGCGTCTGTTTCAGAGCTGGTTACCAGCCTCGACGGTCGCCACGGCCATAGCGGCCCCGGCGGTCATCGCGGTCGCGACGCTCGTAGCGGATCTGGGCGCTCAGGCGCTCGAAGCGGTTGTTCAGGTCCTGGCGCTCCCAACGGTTCAGGCCGTTGATGCTGTAGCGGCGCTCCAGCTGGATCAGGGTGTGGAAGTCAGCGCGCAGGCGAACCGCTTCGCGCCGGCTCAGCGAGCCATTGCGGACGCCCTGATCGATCTGGTGGTCCAGCCGCTCGAAGCGACGGTCGATGCGGTCCCAGTTCTGGTCCCAGCGGTCGTAGCCGCGATAGCTCTGGGCGGCGGCCGGCACAGCTGCGGAGAGGGCGGTCACCGCAACCAGGGGAAGGATGGCTTTCTTGAACATGACGGTTCCTTTCGTCTCCGCCGCGATTTGCGACGTCGACGTCAGATGACCACTGCGCGCCTGAGCCCCACCTGAACGGCGCGTTTCATGTGAGGTTCACCTAACTGAACGGCTGCGGGGCCTTGCCAAGCGAGCCGCCAGGGCGTTGCCTTGATGACGATGACTCGCTCCCCCAAGCCTTCGATCAGGCCCGCGCGGCCGTGGTTTTCGTCGGGCCCGACCGCCAAGCCCCCCGGCTGGCGGATGGCCGACCTGTCCGAGGCGCTGATGGGCCGGAATATCCGGGCGCCGGAGGTGCTGGATCGGTTCCGCGAGGCGCAGGTGCGCACGAAGGCCTTGCTGCAGGTCCCGGAAGATCACGTGCTGTGCTGGCTGCCGGCGTCCGACACCGGGGCGGTCGAGGCGGCGCTCTGGAACCTGCTGGGCGAACGCCCGGTGCAGGTGATGGCCTATGATAATTTCGGCAAGCTGTGGGCCTCGGATGTGCGCGATCACCTGGGGATCGAGGCCGAGGTGCTGGCCGCGCCTTACGGGGCGCTTCCGGACCTGGGCGCGGTCGATCCGGCCAAGGACCTGATCTTCCCGTGGAACGGCACCACCTCCGGGGTGCGTGTGCCGGACGCCGGGTTCATCTCGGCCGAGCGTGAGGGGCTCACGATCTGCGATGCGACGTCGGCGGCGTTCTCGATGCCGCTCGACTGGGACAGGCTGGATGTCACCACATTCTCCTTCCAGAAGGCGCTGGGCGGCGACGCCGGCATCGGGGCGCTAATCCTGTCGCCGCGGGCCATCGCGCGGCTGGACCGGTTCGCGCCTGACAGGCCGATCCCCAAGGTCCTGCGGCTACGCAACGCCGACGGTTTCGATCGGGCGCTGGCTGATGCTATCCCGATCAACACCTATTCCATCCTGACCCTGGAGGACTGGATGGCGGCCCTCGACTGGGCCGAGGCGGCCGGCGGGCTCGAGGTGCTGATCGCGCGGACGCGGGCCAACTTCTCGGCCCTGTCCGCGTGGGTGGAACGGACGCCCTGGATAGACTTCCTGGCGCGTGAGCCGGCGATCCGGTCCGAGACCTCCGTGTGTCTGACCTTTACCGAGCCTCAGGCCCAGACACGGGCCTTCGTCGGTCAATTCTGCGCCCTGCTGGCTGAGCAGGGCGCGGCGCTGGACATCGAATCGCATCGTGCGGCGCCGGCGGGTCTGAGGATCTGGTGTGGGGCGACCGTGGAGGCCCATGAGGTCGAGGCGCTCTTGCCGTGGCTCGACTGGGCCTGGAGCGAACTCGGTTCCTGAAAGGTCTTGCCGAATTGAACGACGCGGCCAAGACTAGCCGGGTTCAGATCTGGGGGCCTATCCATGCGCAAGACCGTCCTCGCCGCAGCCGCGGCGGCTTCCGCCGTCGCCTTGTCTTCGGCGCCTGCCAGCGCGGGCGAGATCATCACGGGTGTCTATGCCCACGACGTGACCTTCCTGGGCGAGGCCGTCGGCCTGGGCGCCGCGGGCAAGGAAGGCGGAGCCAACGTCCATCTCGGCTGGCGCTCGGACCGTCTGGACAGCTGGCCAGAATGGATGCGCGGCCCGCGCGCCCACGTCTTCATCTCGGCCAATACCGAGGGGGACACCTCATATGTCGCCGCCGGCCTGAGCTGGCACATCCCGATCTCCGACGACGGCCGCTGGTACGTCCAGCCGGGCATGGGGCTGGCGGTCCACGACGGCTACGACCTGTTCCCGGACTTCGCCGAGCCGGGAATCACCCCCGAGGAGTTCGACCGCCGCGTCGCCCTGCGCTCGGAGCGGATCGAATTCGGGTCCCAGATTCTGTTCGAGCCCGAAATCGCGCTTGGCTTCCGACTGACCGACAACGCCTCGGTCGAGCTGTCCTATGTGCACCTCTCCAACGGTCAGATCTTCCACCAGGGCAAGAATGAGGGGCTGGACGAAGTCGGGGTGCGCTTCACCTACCGCTTCGGCCAATAGGGGGCGACACCCGCCCCCAAGACCGCTAGAACCGCCCCGCAATTCCAGCGGAGCACGGAACTTTGGCGAACGTCGCGGTGGTCGGCGCCCAGTGGGGTGACGAAGGCAAGGGCAAGATCGTCGACTGGCTGTCGAACCGGGCCGATGTGGTCGTCCGGTTCCAGGGTGGTCACAACGCCGGCCATACGCTGGTGGTGGACGGTAAAGTCTACAAGCTGGCCCTGCTCCCCTCGGGCGTCGTCCAGGGCAAGCCGTCGATCATCGGCAATGGCGTGGTGGTCGATCCCTGGCATCTGGTCGGCGAGATCGAGAAGATCGAGGCCCAGGGCGTGTCTATCACGCCCGAACTTCTGACCATCGCCGACAACGCCTGCCTGATCCTGCCGATCCATCCGGCGCTGGACGCCGCGCGCGAGGCCGCCGCCAGCGCGCCCGGCGCCAAGATCGGCACGACCGGCCGGGGCATCGGTCCCGCCTATGAGGACAAGGTCGGACGCCGCGCCATCCGCGTCTGCGACCTGGCCAATGCCGAGGACCTGAAGGTCAAGATCGACCGGCTGCGTTCGCACCACGATCCGCTTCGCGCGGGCCTAGGGCTGGACCCGATCGATCCAGAGGCCCTGCTGGCGCAGCTGCTGGAAATCGCGCCGCGCATCCTGCCGTATGTGAAGCCGGGCTGGCGCGAGCTGGATATCGCCCAGCGCGCCGGCAAGAGGATTCTGTTCGAGGGCGCCCAAGGCGCCTTCCTAGACGTTGACCACGGCACCTACCCCTATGTGACGTCCTCCAACACCGTGGCCGGACAGGCGGCGGCGGGTTCGGGCCTAGGCCCGCGCGGCGTCGGCTATGTGTTGGGGATCGTGAAGGCCTACACGACGCGGGTGGGCGAGGGGCCCTTCGCCTGCGAGCTCGATGACGAGGTCGGCGAGCATCTGTCGACAGTCGGCCGCGAAGTCGGCGTCAATACGGGCCGCAGCCGCCGCTGCGGCTGGTTCGACGCGGTGCTGGTGCGCCAGTCGGTGGCCATCAACGGCATCGACGGCATCGCCCTGACCAAGCTGGACGTTCTGGATGGGCTCAAGACGCTGAAGATCTGCGTCGGCTACCGGATCGGCGATCAGGTTCTCGACTATCTGCCATCAAGCCTGAAGGACCAGGCGGCGGCGGTTCCGGTGTTCGAAGAGATGGAAGGCTGGACGGAATCGACCGGCTCGGTCCGCAGCTTCAAGGATCTGAACGCCAATGCGGTGAAGTATGTGCGCCGCATCGAAGAACTGATCGGCGCTCCGCTGGCCCTTCTGTCGACCAGCCCGGAGCGGGATGACACCATCCTGCTGAAGGACCCGTTCCTGGGTCGTTGAGGCGGCTAGTCCTCTTCCTCTTCGCCATCCGGATCATGCGGTTGGGTGATCGAGGGCGGGTCGCTGGCGGGGAAGCTGTCGTCCAGCTCACGGTCCAGCTCCTTGCTGCGCTCGGCCTGTTCGGGGTCCTTGGGATCCGGCATGGCATCAGGATATTCGCATAACGCCGTCAAGGCGATCTTTACCGTGGGCGGGTACGAAGCAAGGTCAGTATCGCTTTTCCGACCAGGATCCGTATCCGTGCTCAATCAGGACGCCAAGAACCTCGCCCGGCTCGAGCCCGTCGTGAAGCGGGTGATGGTGGTCGATTCCAACCTGGCGTCCGCGCGCCTGCTGGCTGACCTGATGAAGGGCATGGGCATGCGCGACGTGGTCTTCGAGACCGACGAGCGCCACGCCCTGGAGGTCGCGCGCGACTTTGAGCCGACGCTCATCTTCATCGAGCGCTCGGGGCCGCGGTTCGACGGCGAGAACCTGGCGCGCCGCATTCGCCGGTCCCAGCTGGCATGCCGCACCGTCCCGATCATCATGGTCACCAGCGACGCCACCGCGACCAATATCAAGGGCGCGCGCGACGCGGGCGTCCACGAATTCATGGTCAAGCCGTTCACCACCGGAGATCTGGTCCGTCGGGTCGTGAACGTGGCCACCAAGCCGCGTCCCTGGGTCGAGGCGGTGATGTATGTCGGTCCCGACCGCCGCCGGTTCAACTCGGGCGAATACAAGGGTCCGCGCAAGCGCAGCGAAGAGAACCGCGCCGCCGCCGGCTCACCTGCGTCCGAGGGCATGGAACAGGCCCGCAAGATCATCGTGGCCGCCCTGGACCAGTTCAATACGGACCCGACCCAGGCGCGCCGCGCCCTGGCCGCACAGGGCGACGCGCTCAAGTCGATCGCCGTCCAGACGGGTCAGACCCGCCTGGCGGTGGTGTCAGCCGAACTGGCGTCGAAAGGCCGATCCGGCGCATCGGTGGATGATCTGCGCACGGCCTCGTCCAGCGTGCTGGCGATCCTGACCCAGGTCATGCACGCCCAGCAGGCCGCCTGAGCGTCTAGGCCTCGACCAGATTTCGGTCGACGGCGGCCGCCTGCATCGCCTTCTGCAGCTTTTCGAACGCCCGGACCTCGATCTGGCGCACGCGTTCACGCGACACGCCGTACTGGCCGGCCAGTTCTTCCAGCGTCAGCGGGTCGTCGATCAGGCGGCGCTGGGTCAGGATGTGGCGCTCACGCTCCGACAGCTCCTGCATGGCTTCCTGCAGCAGCTCCATGCGCAGGGAATGCTCTTCGCTCTCCGCGAGCACAGTCTCCTGGCTGACGGCGTCGTCGTCGGCCAGCCAGTCCTGCCACTCGCTCTCGCCGTCCGAACGCAGGGGCGCGTTCAGCGAGGCGTCGCCACCGCCGCCCATGCGGCGGTTCATGGAGATGACCTCTTCCTCGGTCACGCCCAGCTTGGTCGCGATCTGCTCGACGTGCTCGGGATGCAGGTCGCCTTCCTCGAAGGCCGAGATCTGGCTCTTGGCCTTGCGCAGGTTGAAGAACAGCTTCTTCTGCGCGGCGGTCGTGCCCATCTTCACGAGCGACCAGCTGCGCAGGATGTA
>JAEYWU010000101.1 GCA_023428785.1 Pseudomonadota bacterium | reverse complement strand
CGGAAGGTTGGGAGGGCAGGCGGAGCGCCGGACTTCGGGTCCGGTGACCGTGGGGGGTAGTGAGCGTTTCGACCTGAAGAAGGCGCTCCGCCGCGATCTGTTTTCCCGGAGCTCCTGCTGGGCGGCCATGTTAGGGCCTACGCAGATTTTGGGTCAGCCCCGGACGGTCGGGGCCCTGCACAGCGACAAGGGTCCCGGAACCGACGGGTACTCCGCCCCGCCGCTATCCGCTCAGTCCGCATCCTCACACCGACAAGGTCGCTGGCCATGCGCCCTCCCCTGGCGTGGGGACGAGGCAAGTATGGGAGGGGTCAGGAGTGGCGGGGATTTAGGGCGCGAGAACTCTTTTTCGTCCCCGCCCACTTGCCGTCATCCCGGCCGAAGCGAAGCGGAGGGCCGGGACCCAGGCTCGGTTGCGCCGTCAGCGTTTAGGCCCCGGATCTTCGCCCCAAGGGGTTCGTCCGGGGTGACGGCGAAGGGCGATTTTTCCCCGCTTCTTTGGGAGCATGTCAGGCTGACGAAGCCTGACCGGCGATGGCGTGGGGGTTGAAGGCCGGGGCGGCGGTTCCTTCCTCAGCGGCTCGCAGAGGAGGCGCGCATGACCATTCTGACCACCGAGACGGCCATCTGTCCGATCGACGGCACGCATTTCGACTACACCGGCGTGGCCAGCTACGGGACCTATGGCTGCGACCTGGACGGGCTGCCGATCTCCCTGACGGTCATGCCGCACAAGATCCCCGCCTGTCCGACCTGCCGCTTTCCGGTCTGGATTTCCGACCTGAGCGAGGCGGACCTCGCGACCGCCCGGGACCTGGTGGCCAGCCCCGACCATGAGGCGATGACCCGCGAGGCGCCGTATGCGCACCTCGAATATCTGCTGGACGGACTGGGCCGGTCCACGCCGGTTCAACGGGCCAACAACTGGCTCAAGGCCTGCTGGCAAACGCCGGTCGGGACGCCGCGCTACGAAGCCTACGCCAGACTGCTGGCGGAAGCGACAGACGCGGCGTCGGACGAGATCCGGGGCCGGGGCGTGGAGGACTGGGTCGCCTTCCAGACCTTCGTGGCCAATGTCGAGCGCCAGGCTGGGCTGTGGGACGCCGCCGGGGCGCGGCTGGACCGGCTGGAGGGGCTGACCGACGGCGGCGACAAACTCGAACGCCGGATCGCACGGACGCGCGCCCTGATCGCCGCGCGTGACGGCCGAAGGGTCGACGACCAGGATGATCGTCGAACGCTGACCCGCCGCCGCTAGACCAGCAAGGCCCGCAGGACCGCGTCGAGAACTTTGCGGCCACGCGAGGTGGCCGAGAGGCGGCCGTCGTGCAGGGCGAGAAAGCCGTCCTGGACCAGCCCGGCGACCCGGGCGTCGAGATCGAGCGGGGCGAGGGCTGAGAGCGGCACGCCCTCGGTCGTGCGTAGGCCGAGCATGAGGCGTTCCTCGGCGGCGTCTTGCGCCGAAAGGGCGTCGGCGTCGTCCCAGCCGATGCCGGTCTGGTCGACGGCCGCAATGTAGGCGGGGGCGCCGCGGTGGGCGGCGGTGGCCGTGCGGACCCCGTTCAGGGTCAGGCGGCCATGGGCGCCGGGGCCGACGCCGATGTAGTCCACGCCGCGCCAGACATTGAGATTGTGGGCCGAACGGGCGGCCTCGCCACGCGCGTGGTTGGAGACCTCATAGGCGTCGAAACCGGCGTCCGAGAGGATCGACTGGGTCAGGTCGTAGAGGTCTTCCTGGGCGTCCTCGTCCGGCGGGACGAGCGTTCCGCGCTCATAAGCCTTGCCGAAGGCGGTCGAGGCCTCGATCGTCAGCTGATAGGGCGAGACGTGCTCGGCGCCGAGCGACAGGGCCTCGGTCAGCTCGGCCCGCCAGGCGTCGGCGGTCTGGCCCGGGCGGGCGTAGATCAGGTCGATCGAGACACGGCCGAAGACGGCCTGGGCGGCTTCGATGGCGCGGCGGGCTTCGCCAGAAGAATGGTCGCGGCCGAGGAAGCGGAGCGCATCGTCGTCCAGCGACTGGACGCCTAGAGACAGGCGGTTGATTCCGGCCGAGGCGAAGGCCCGGTAGCGGGCCGTCTCGGCATCGGTGGGATTGGCCTCGAGCGTGATCTCGATGGCCAGATCGGTCGGGAAGAGGTCGTGGGCGGCGGCGATCAGGCGGCCGGCGGCCTCGGGCTCTATCAGGGAGGGGGTGCCACCGCCGAAGAAGACCGAGGCGAGACGGCGCGGGCCCAGCCGTTCGGCGTGGCTGTGCAGGTCGGCGAGCATGGCTTCGGCCAGCACCGACTGCTCCGACTCGCGGCCACGCGCCCGATAGACGTTGAAATCGCAGTACGGACAGATCCGGGCGCAGTAGGGCCAGTGCAGATAGACCGCGATCGGCGCCGGCTCAGTCAATGAGCGCGGCCTTGAGCTGGCTGAAGGCCCGGGTGCGGTGGCTGATGGCTTCCTTGGCGTCCGGGTCCATCTCGCCGAAGGTCTCGTTCCCGCCTTCGGGGATGAAGATCGGATCATAGCCGAAGCCGCGATCGCCGCGCGGCGGGAAGACCAGCGTCCCGTCCACGACACCCTCGACGGCGAAGACCGAGCCGCCCGGCCAGGCGACGGCCAGGGCGCAGGTGAAGAAGCCGGTGCGGTCGGGATGGTCGCCGAGCTCGCGCTCGATCCGCTCCATGGCGGGATAGAAGTCCTTGCCCGGGCCGGCCCAGCGGGCGGAGTAGATGCCGGGCTGGCCGGCCAGGCCGCGCACCGACAGACCCGAATCGTCGGCCAAGGAGGGCAGGCCGCTGGTCTCGGCCGCATGGCGGGCCTTGAGCACCGCGTTGCCGACGAAGGTCGATTCCGTCTCTTCGGGCTCGGGCACACCGGCCTCGGACGCCGTCAGAACCTCGAATTCACCCCCAAGGAGGGCGGCGATCTCACGGGCCTTGCCGGGATTGTGGGTCGCGACGACCAGTCGCGAACCCTTGTTCAGTCTGGGTTTCATCTCTGCGCCTTACAGCCGATTAATGCATTGCGAAAGTTTAATATCGAAAAACGATAAGAACGCTTGCCTGTTTTTCGATATGCCCATATTGATAATCGACATGAACGGGGCCGCAACCGTTCGCAGGTGCAGCAAATGACACCGAGTTAATGATGCGGCGCAACATAAGGCCCCGGCCTCAGGAAAAAACGGAGAACTACGATGCAAACCATGAACGCTTCGATCTGGATGGAAAAGGTCGGCATGACCCTGATCAACGCCGTGCTGCTGGCCGGCATCCCCTCGGCGGTCGTCGCCGTCCTCATCCAGAGCTTCTAAGCCGCGAGCGATCACAGTAATGACGCTCAAAGGCGTGATCCCCAAGACCGCGTGCGGCGGCCCCCGAAACCGCACGCGGCGATCGCGCCCCTGACGGGTAAGGAGAGACGAAGACCGCATGCGAGCCCTGGGACCCGGATCGGTTTCGAGCCTGCTAAAGATAGCGCTCGATGTGGCCTACTGGGCGCTGTGGGCGGCCGTGGCGGTCGTCATCGCGGTCTTCATCGCGAGCTTTTTCATTCCCCTGGACAGCCTTCAGGTCACGCTGGACGGCGCCGACGGGCCGATCGAGGCGGGGCTGACCCGTGCTCTGGTCGCCGTGGCCCTGGCGTTCGTGGCTGTCTACATCCTGGCCTTCGTGGTCATCCTGAACCGGTTGAGGCTAGTGTTTCGAACCCTGGCGGTCGGCGAGCCCTTCATGGAAGACAATGTGCGCAGGCTGCGCCAGATCGGCTTCGCCATGGCGGCGGTGGTCGGGCTGCAGCTGGGCTTCGGCTCCATCGTGTCGCTGTTTGTTCCCGGCGCGGATGTGCCCACCGATATCGGCGATCTGATCGTGCCCATCTTTTCAGTGCTGGTGATCTTTGTGCTGTCGGAAGTGTTCCGCGAAGGCGCGCGCCTGCGCCATGAGCAGGAGCTGACGATCTGATGGCTATCCGCGTGAACCTCGACAGGATGCTTCTGGAGCGGCGCATGTCGCTGACGGAGCTGGCTGACCGGGTCGGCGTGACCCTGGCCAATCTGTCGATCCTCAAGACCGGCAAGGCGCGCGCCGTGCGCTTCTCGACGCTGGACGCCCTGTGCCGCGAGCTACAGTGCCAGCCGGGCGATCTGTTGTCCTATGAACCCGGACCGGCGGACTTCGCCGAGGACGAGGAAGACGCCGCGGCCTGACGATGGCGCGGCACCCGCTCACTCGCGATGATC
>JAEYWU010000096.1 GCA_023428785.1 Pseudomonadota bacterium | reverse complement strand
CCGCCAGCCCTTCTGTGCAGTTTGTGCAGTTTGCGACGTTAGGGTGCCTCGATCGGATCGTCACGCAGGGTGTGCGGTCTAAAAGCACAACAGACATCTGCGCCGAGAATGGTCTTGGTCGAGTGATCGGGGCCGACAGGCGGATCGGGCGCGAGATGGAGGGCCGTTAGGCCCGGTTCGAGTGGCCCGTCCGTCGAGCCGAGCGCAGCGAGGGACGGCGCGTCTCATAAAAGTCAGATCGCGCAACATGACGGGATTTGGTTTGTGGTGATGTCACAGCGGTCGATTGCCTTTCTCTTGATCGAGCCGGGCCTTGCCCACCTCGTGCGTCCTCGCGCTCACTCGCTTCGCTCGATCACCAGCGAGGTCGCGGTTCTCGATATCGTCGGCTTCCTGTCGAGTGGACCTTCACCTGATCGACGGGCCGCAGGCCCGATCTAGTCCGCACTGGACGACCTAAGTGCACAAACGGCACAAACTGCACGCCCGTTGATCTCACATGGCCTCGGTCGTGTGGGACGAGCGGATCGGTCGAGAAAACCGTCTCACATCAATTAGGTAGACGTTTTTGAGATGTGTGTTTCACTGGGTCATGACCTCAGTGGAACAGGCCCACGCCGACGGTGCCATCGTCGGCTACGCAAGAACCTCGACATCCGACCAGCAAGCAGGACTTGAAGATCAGATCGTCGAACTGACCAAAGCAGGATGCGGACGAATCTTCCGCGAGCACGTCAGCGCGGTCGATCGTCAGCGGCCTGAACTGGAGGCGGCGCTCGACTGGTTGAGGAGCGGGGATACGTTCGTCGTCACCAAGCCGGATCGCCTCGCTCGATCGGTCGAGGACCTTTTGAGTATCGTTTCCCGGCTCAAGGAGAAGGACGTAACCGTCCGCATCCTGGCCATGCATCTCGACACCTCCAACCCGACCTCGATGCTCACCCTGACGGTGCTCGCGGGAGTGGCCCAGTGGGAGCGCGAGATCATGCTGGAGCGGCAGCGGGCAGGTATCGCCCGAGCGAAGGCCGAGGGCCGCTACAAGGGTCGCGCACCCACGGCCCAGGCCAAGGCTCCCGAGGTGCGTCGTCTGAAAGCCGAGGGGCGGACGATCAATCAGATCGTGGCCGAAACGGGCGTGTCCAGGGCCTCTGTCTACCGCGCTCTGAACGAGGCGGCCTGAGCAGCCTCACCCTGAATGAAGGCAGCGGTCGCATACGCTGACCTCGCCCATGTGGCCGCCTTCGGAGAGGCTGAACACCCGCTGGCAGTGAATGCACTGCGCCTTCGGGCCGACGCCCCCACCAGCACGAGGCGTCATGTCCCGCGCGAGGTCGGCAGCCTTCCGTCGGGCCGATTCCTCGTCGCGTTCCTTCTGCGTGAAGCTGCTCATCCGACCTCCTCGCCCTCTCGACCCAGCAGATCATGACCGGGCTGAATCGTCCGTCACCTAGCAGTCTGAATCGGCCAGGAGCCGTGGCGGGCACCGTAGCGAACGGTCAGGAGGCCGTGGGAAACTGTTGACGCTAGACGGTTCCGTGAGAGGCTCGGAGCGATGACGACACCGACCAAACCCAAGGCCCGGAAGGGCCGGACCTCCTCCCCTCGGCTCCACCATTTCCCTCAGAAATGACAACGCAACCGGCCGGGTGAACCGGCCGGCGCGTCGTTCTGGCTACTGGCCCGGCTGGGCGAAGTGGGGCGCGGGGATGCGGGCGGTGACCGGTGCGGCCGGAGCCGAGGCGGCCGAGACGTTGATCACGTAGTCCTGGGGCGTGCAGTCGCCGGGCGTGGCCGGGACCGCCGGATTGAAGACCATCAGGGCCGCGTATTCATAGCCCGTCGAATCCATCACGCCGCCACGGCCCAGGGGAATGACCTCGACCTGGCCGTCGCGGAAGCCCAGCCCGACCAGTTCGAGTCCGGCGTCGCCGTCGATGGCATAGCTCTGGGCGCCACGGGCGCGGATCTGTAGATAGGCGGCGCCCAGCTGTTCGACGGGACGACCGGCGGTGTAGGCGCCGGCGCGCTTGATCGAGCCGCCCTGGGCGACGGCGCTGCGGAAGATCGAAGCCCGGTCGTAGTCGCGCGCGAAGTTCTGGATGCGCCAGCGTTGCAGGGCGGCGGGGATGGTGTCGCCGACCTCGCCCAGGCTGAAGGCCATGGTGTCCATGCCGTCGTGGGTGATGGTGTTCTCCCACAGACGCACGATGAACCGGTCGCCGTGCGTGTCGGCCAGGGATTGCAGGAGCGTCCACTGGCCATAGTCGCGGCCGGGCTCGTTGGTGGTCCAGCAGAGCTCCGGGGTCTCGTAGTCGGTGGCGGCGTAACGCGAGGCGTCTTCGTCTTCGCCGGCCGTGTTGATCTCGATCCAGGAGGCGGTCGATTCATAGAGCCAGTTCAGACCCTCCTGGCTGTCGTAGCCCTGCTGGACCAGATGGTTGAACTCGTGGACGACGGTGGCGTGCATCAGCGCCTCGACGGCCTCTTCGCGCCCGTCGCTCAGTTCGTTGTCGATGACCAGCAGGCCGCGTGACACCGTCTCCTCGCGCCGATCGGCCGTATTCGGGTTGTCGAACATCATCTGGACCGGGCTCATGTAGCCCATGGCGTCCTCGGCGTCGGCGACATAGGCGCGGTAGCGGCCGTCGGCGTCACGGATCGGCGCTGCCCAGCCCAAGGCCATCTGGGTCTCATAGGCGCGCTGCAGAGTGTCGGCCGTCAGCTGGGCGAAGGCGTGGGTTGTCGCGTCGTCGCCCTCCAGCGTGTAGCGCAGGCGGAAATCGGCGGTCTCGATGATCTCTTCCGGGCCGCTCAGGACGATCTGGCGTTCCAGGACCGACTGCAGGGTGTCGACCACCGAGGCGTCCACGTGGGAGACCTCCAGGGCGAAGTCGCCGGTCGTCGTGCCGTAGCGGGTGACCTGGACGGTATAGGCGCCGGCCTCGGTCGCGGTATAGGCCGCCGCCGAGTTCAGAGAGCCGTCGCCGCGGTCATCGTTCAGGGCCACCGGGTGACCATCCGGCCCCTCGATGCGGACGATGGTGTCGAGCTCGCCGCCGATGGTCTCGGCCAGGGCCATGAGCGTCTGGCCGGCGGCCAGTTCGAACACGTAGTCCATCTCGGGCTGGTCATCCGACAGGCTGCCCTCGAGCTGAACCAGCGGGGTGCGGGCGATGCTGTCGAAGTTGAACGGCGCATCGGCGTTGGGGTCGAGCGCCAGCGACAGGACCATGTCTCCGGTGTCGCCACCGCTGAAGGAGGTCGCCACCAGGGTGAAACGTCCGGCGGCCGCCGGGATGAAGGCGATCTGCGAGTTCAGCGTACCGTCGCCGCGATCGTCGTTGGTGGCCACCACCTCGCCGTCAGGCCCGATCAGGTTCAGGACGGTGTCGAGCCCTTCCGTCAGGGCGATCGTCGTGGCGACGAAGGGGGTGTCCGGGCCGAGATCGAGCGGAAAGCGCGCCTCGGTCTGGCGGCCCGACAGCGAGACCACCTCCTGGCTGATCACCTGGGCTTCGTCGGACAGGCCCACCTCGACCCGGTCGGAGACATTCAGCTCGAACGGGCCGGTGGCGCCGCCGTAACCGGTGACGGTGGCCGTATAGGGCCCGCTGGCCGGCGCGCGCAGCACGATGCGCGACGAGAGGTCGCCCGGCTCGGCGTCGTCATTCTCGGCGATCAGGCGGCCATTTGGCCCAGACAAAGACAGGACCGTATCCAGGCCCGTTTCGCTGGAGGTCGACAGGGTGACGATCTGACCTTCGCTGAGGTCGAAGCTGAAGGTCGCGCGCGACTGCTGCTGTGTCAGGACGCCCGAGAAATCGCGGACTGGCTGAGCCAGGCTGTTGGCGCTCAGTGACGCAAGCGACAGGGCCGCGAAAGCCGTAATCAGACGCATGGATAGTCCCCCTCATTGGCCGGAACGACCGGCGATTGGCGAAATGCCGCCATTCGGGGCGCCGATTCAAGGCCCTAAGCCTGATCCGGGGTGCGGCGTCAGGAATGGAGGGGGCGGCTCAGACGCCCCACGTCGACGGGCCGCCGCCATAGGCTTCGATGGCGGCGAAGAGGCTGCGGATCTCGGCGCGCTCGGCCTCGGTGATTTCGGGCTTCCAGACGTCGAAGATGAGGATGATGCGCTCCTGATCAGAGCGGTTCCAGGCCTCGTGATTGACGGTGTCGTCGAAGGCCCAGGCCTTGCCGTAGGCCCAGTCGCGCGTCTCGGCGCCGACCCGGAACGCGCACCCCTCGGGACAGATCACGGGCAGGTGGCAGATCAGCCGGGTGTTCACCAGGCCGTTGTGGGGTGGGATGCGCGCGCCCGGCGCCAGCCGCGAGAACAGCACACTGGGCGCGCGTCCCGCTATGTCGGTCAGGGGCGCGTCGCCAATGGCGGCCATGGTCCGGGGGAAGCGGGCGATATTGGCCTCGACGGGCTCCCCGTCCTTGATCAGGTAGAAGGCGCCCCAGTCGGCGTTCTCCAGCATGCCGGCCTGGCGCGAGTTCGGACGGTTCTCGCGCACCTCGACATAGGGTGTGAACAGGTCCGGCTCAGCCATCACCGCCAGGAGTTCGTCGCGGATATCGTCCACTGCCGCTTCGAGCCGGTCGAGCCAGGGCGTATCGGAAGACGGCGCATAACCGATCTGCGGCAGGCCGGGGAAATAGTAGAAGCGCGGCTCCTGCAGATAGAGCTGAGCCTTGCCCGACAGCAGGTCGAGCGAGCGCTGGAAGCGAGGACTGGGGTCGCTGATCCGCTCGGCCAGGTAGGCGTCAAAGCCGCGGGTCAGGGCCTCGATCTCGCGCGCCGCGCGCTCAAGGCCGGCCTTCAGATCCGGCGCCGCATTGGCCGGGGCATTGCGGATAGCCGCGCCGTAGAAGGTCGCGGCGCTGCGCCGGTCGCCGAGTTCGGTCAGTCGATCGCCCTTGACCAGCAAGGCGCGCGCATTGCCGGGTTGAAGCGCCAGGGCGCCGTCGGCCGCCCTCATGGCGGCCTCGCCGTCACCGAGGTCATTGCAGGCGTAGGCCAACGCCACCCAAACCGAGGCGTCGCCTCTGCCAGCGCTGGTGACCGCTTCGAACAGTCTGCGCGCCTCGGCGGGATGACCGGTCCTGAGATGCTCGAGAGCCTGACGCGCCAGCGCCGGATAGTCGGGAGACAGGGTCAAGGCCGGGTGGCTTCCTGATGGCTTGCGCGAGGAACCGGACGGTCCTCTACCAGGCCGGTCAGGTCAACCGCCTAGGTTTCCTCGTGGAAGCGCGCCTCGATCAAGGCGACCACGGCAGCCAGCGCCTCTTCGGACTGGGCCCCCTCGGCGCGGACTTCGACCTCTGAACCGATCCCGGCGCCGAGCATCAGCAGGCCCATGATCGAACGGGCGTCCACGGCCTGCCCGTCCTTGATGACCTGGACCTCGGCGTCGAACTCGGAGACGGCCTTCACCAGCTTGGCGGAGGCGCGGGCATGCAGGCCCCGGGCGTTTGTGATGGGGACGACCCGGGAAACCGCGCTCACTTTTCGCCCGCGAGCACGTAGGACGCGACCGAGATGTATTTGCGTCCGGCGTCCTGGGCGTGCGCCACACAGGCCTCGAGGGTTTCGCGCTGTCGCAGGGACGCCAGCTTGATCAGCATCGGCAGGTTCAGGCCGGCGATCACCTCGGCCCCGGTCTGTTCCATGACCGAGATCGCCAGATTGGACGGGGTGCCGCCGAACATATCGGTCAGCAGGATCACGCCTTCGCCCTCTCCGACCCGCGCGACGGCGTCCAGAATGTCGGCGCGGCGGCGCTCCATGTCGTCTTCGGGCCCGATGCAGATGGCCTCGACGGCGCGTTGCGGCCCGACCACATGCTCCATCGCTGACACGAATTCTGTCGCCAGCCCGCCGTGGGTGACGATGACCAGACCAATCATGACTAGGCGCAATCCCTCATGGCCCCCGACAGCGGGGTCGCCCGCTGGTCGAAAGGACGCTGCTTAGAGCAACCGGCTCAAGGTTCCAACCGCGACGCCATGTCGCGGGCTGCAAGTGCGGATACCACCTTGTCGGGCGCCGACGCCTCAAGCGCAGCTAGGGCGTGAACAGCAAGGTCTACCGTCGCGATCGCCTCCAGACCAGGCTCCGGCAGGCGTTCAGGCTCATCGGTGATGCAGTCGACCAACAGGCTCACCCGGGCCAGCGCCAGGTGCGGAGCGCCCACAATTCCAAGGCCACGCGCCTCGATGGCGCCCGCGATCCGGGGCGCCGGCGCGACATACAGTCCGCCGCCGGACGGCCAGACCTCGACATAGTCGTCGCCGATCAGTCGCCAGCCGCGGCCGATCAGTCGCAGGGCCAGGTCACTCTTGCCCGCTCCGGAAGGACCCCGCAGCAGGACCGCGCGCCATCCGTCAGGCGTCAGCCCGGCCACCGCGGTGGCGTGGACGATCGTCATGCGCCTGGCAGCCGGATGACAAAGCGGGCCCCTGCGACTTCACCGGTCTCATCACGGCGGTTCTCGGCGATGACCGTCCCGCCGTGCGCCTCCACGATCTGCCGGGCGATCGACAGGCCCAGACCCGAGTTGGAGCCGAAGGCCGTCCCGCGCGGCCGCGAGGTATAGAAGCGCCGGAACACCGTCTCGAGATTTTCCTCCGGGATTCCCGGCCCGTCATCCTCGACGGTAATGACCACGGGCAACTCGTCGTCCTGGCTGTCGCGCGCTAGGCTCACGCGAACCCCGCCGTCCGGCGGGCTGAACGAGCGGGCGTTGTCGATCAGGTTGCGCAACACCTGTCCCAAGGGTCCCTCGCGGCCGATCACGTCGAAGTCCTGGTCGGCCATGACGTTCAGGGCGACCCCGGGCTCCTCGTCATAGATGCTGACCACGTCGGTCAGCAGGCGCTCCAGGGGCACCGATCGGGGCGCATCGCGGGCCAGTTCGGCGTCCAGCCGCGAGGCATTGGAGATGTCGGTGATCAGTCGGTCGGCCCGCCAAACATCGCGCTCAAGCACGGTCAGCAGACGTTTGCGGTCAGCGTCGGTCTTGACCAGGCTCAGCGTCTCGACCGCCGAACGGATCGACGTCAGCGGATTCTTGATCTCGTGCGAGACATCGGCGGCGAACCGTTCGATGGCGATCATCCGCTCGTGCAGGGTGCCGGTCATGGTCTCCAGCGCGCGCGCCAGGTCCCCGATCTCGTCCTTGCGATCCTCAAGGTCGGGCAGGGAGATGGCCCTGGCCCGTTGCAGGCGCACCTGGTCGGCCGCGCGAGCCAGCCGCAGCAGCGGCCTGACGACCCAGAAATAGAGCAGCACCGCTGTCAGCAGGGTCACGCCAAGCGCCACCAGGGCGAACGGGATCAGGGCCACGCGCTGCGCCGTCACGATCTCGGAGAAGTCGTCGGCCTCCAGCGTCAGGACGCCGACCACCGTCTCGACGTGGCGGATGGGCACTGAGACCGACACCACCTGTTGGCCCAGTTCGTTGACGCGCACCCCGGCCTGCGGCGCGCCCGTCAGAGCCGCCTCGACCTCGGCGGCAAGGGCGTTGCGGGCTCGGGTCAGGCGCGTTTCGGCCTGAGCGGGATCAGGCTCTGGCGGGGCGGCCTGTCCTGCTGGCCGCGCGGGCGGCAGTTCCTGGACCTCCACTGCGTCGGTGATCAGGTAGGAATCGGCGACCACGAAGCCGTCGATGTCGTACAGGCGCGCCCGCTGGCCTTCCGGGATCAGGTCGGCGCGCAGGAACTGGGCCGACTGGATCGGATCGATGGTCGGATAGGGTTCGCCCTGGGTCGCCCCGAACTCATAGAGCACGGTCGCGACCAGTTGGGCCTGGGCGTTCAGATACTGGATGCGCGCATCCAGCAGGCCGCGCCGCCATTCGTTCAGCCCGAACATTCCGACCACCAGAATGGCCAGGGTGATCAGGTTCAGCCCGACGATCAGTCGGGCCAGCCCCGAGCTGAAGAGCGACTTCAGCCGGTGGTGCGGACGACGAAAGGCGGCGTCGTCGGCGTCACTCACGGTAGCGGTAGCCCACTCCGTAGAGGGTCTCGATCGCGTCGAACTCGGGATCGACCACGCGGAACTTCTTGCGCATCCGCTTGATGTGGCTGTCGATCGTGCGGTCGTCGACATAGACCTGATCGTCGTAGGCGGCGTCCATCAGGTTGTCGCGGCTCTTCACGAAGCCCGGGCGCTGGGCCAGGGCCTGCAGCAGCAGGAACTCGGTCACGGTCAGGCGTACGGGGCGGCCGTCCCAGGTGCATTCGTGGCGGGCTGGATCCATGGCCAGCTTGCCGCGGCGCAGGGCCTTGGCCGAGGCGTCAGCGTCGACGGGTTCGCCCTGTTCGATGCCGGCGCGGCGCAGGATGGCCTTGATCCGTTCGATCAGCAGGCGCTGGCTGAACGGCTTGGTCATGTAGTCGTCGGCGCCCAGGTTGAAGCCGAGGATCTCGTCGATCTCCTCGTCCTTGGACGTCAGCATGATGATCGGCAGGTTGGACGTCTGGCGGATGCGGCGCAGCACCTCCATGCCGTCCATGCGGGGCATCTTGACGTCCAGGATGGCCAGGTCCGGCGGCTCGGCCTCAAGGGCTTCGAGCCCCGCGACGCCGTCATGATAGGCGCGCACGGTGTGCCCGTGGCTCTCCAGAGCCAGCTTGACCGATTCGACGATGTTCTCGTCGTCGTCCACGAGGGTGATGTTCGCCATGGGGCTAGGAGGTCTCCGTCCAGCGGTGCGGCCACGCTTCGTGGGGCGCAGTGACAAGATTAGGGCGCGCAGACGTTCAGGCCAAGGCGCGCGATGACAGGTCAGAAACGATCAGCCGCCTGAACGCCGTCTGCCGTCGCGCCGTTCCGCAACCGGCGCTATGGTCCCGCCGCGACAGAGGGGACCTTCGCATGACCGACCCGGCCGATCCGTACGCCGCGCTGACCCGCATCTTTGAAGGGCGCACCGCCCTGCTGCTCGAGGACGATGCCGCCCTGGCCGATCACGTCGCGGGCAAGCTGGACCGCGCCGGCTTCGGCGGCGTCGACCGCGCCGTCACCGGCGAGGAGGCGATCAGCAAGGCGTCGGAACGCGCCTATGACGTGCTGATCCTGGATCGGATCACGCCCGGAATGGACGGCCTGAGCGCGCTGAACGCGATTCGCGGCGGAGACGGCCCGTCTGCCGAGGCCCCGGCCCTGTTCCTGACGGCCCTGGGCGGCGAGCGCCAGAAGGTCGAGGGACTGATGGCGGGGGCCGACGACTATGTGGCCAAGCCGGTCGGCGACGAGGAGCTTCTGGCGCGGGTCGCCGCCCAGTTGCGCCGCACCAAGCGCGCCAACGGGGATGCCCCCAAGGGCGAGCTGACGAACGGGCCTTTCCGTCTGTCCACCGGCGCGCGCACGCTCGCCTTCCACCCCCAGGGCGCCCAGCCGCGCATGCTCGACCTGTCCCCGCTGGAGTTCGCCATCGTGGCCGAGCTCATGGCGGCGCGGGGGCAGCCGGTGACCAAGTCCATGCTGTGGGACCGTTGCTGGATCGAGTGGAAATTCCTGCCGGACAACTACGTCAACATCATCGATGCGCGCATTTCGGCCCTGCGCCGGCGGCTCAAGGAGCAATGCCCGGAGCTTCCTGAATCCCTTCACCCGCTGATCGTTTCGGCCCGTAGCCAGAGCCTCGTCTTCCGGATGCTGGACGGCCAGGCGTGAGATTGCCGCCCGTCAGCGGAGCATGGCTGGCGGCGCTTGTGGCGGTGCTGGCCGCCGTGGCCCTGACCGTCTCGCTGGCGGTCACCCACAATGCGGTGCGTGGGGAACAGCGCCAGCGGGCGGCCGTCGCGGCCCTGCGCGACTTCAGCGCCCTGCTGTCCAAGATGGACGCCCTGAGCAATCTCACCGCCGAGGGTCCGCGCGAGGCGCCTGACGCTGACCAGATCGCGCACTGGCTGGACGTTTTTCAGGGGCGTCCCGGCGCTGAATCCAGCGTGGCTGACGCCTGTTCGGGCCGGATTCCCAACTTCGGCGTTCGCTGGGTCCAGGCGCCGGACGGGCGCACCGCGGGATTCCGGGCCTTGGCCGAGGCGCGCCCGCGGCCGATGGAAACCGTTGGTCCGAACGTCTTTTTGCTGCGTCTCCCTGCGGGCACCTTGTGTCCCGGCCGCTCGGTAGAGGTTGTCGCCGTACACGACACGACGGGGCCCATGCGGGTCATCATCGGGCGCGTGGTCGAGCGGACAGGCCGCGCCTGGGGCGTCGCCGCGCTCGCGGTCGGCGCCATGGGGGTGCTTCTGCTGGCCTTTGGCCTGGCTTCGGCCGGTTGGTCGCGGGCCCGCATGGTCTCTGGCGTGCGCCGCATCAACGCCAGCCTGGAACAGGCGGGCCGCGGCGATTTCGGCGACGCCATCCCCGAGCAGGAGATGACCGGGGACCTGCGGGTCCTGACGGGTCAGGTGAACATCACGCTGGGACGCCTCCAGGAGCTGCTGGTCTGGCTGCGCGACACCTCGGATCAGGTCGCCCACGATTTCCGCACGCCGCTGGCCCGTGCGCGGGCGCGACTGGACCAGTTCGGCGATACGGGCGATCCCGCCCTGGTGGATCAGGCGCGCGCCGACCTGCGTTACCTGACCCAGGCGATGAACGAGTCCCTTGCCCTGAGGGACGGCGAGGCCTGGGCCTTCGAGAGCGTCCGGCTGGATCAGATCTGCGCCTCCGCCATCGAACTCTACGAGCCGATCGCCGAGGGACGCGAGATACGCTTCGAAACCGAACTGAGCCATGCCGAGACGCTCGGCGTGGCCAGTCTTTTGCAACGCGCGGTAGCGAATCTGGTGGACAACGCCGTGAAATATTCGCCCGACGGAGGGGTGGTGCGCATCAAGGCCTGCACCGAGGGGGAGCTGGCGGTTGTCTCGGTCGCCGATCAGGGCCCCGGCATGGCCGCGACCGCCGATGGCCCGGCCGACGGCGACAGTCATCGAATGGGTCTTGCCTTCGTACGCGCGATCATGCGCCGTCACGGCGGCAAACTGGATATCAACACAGGGCCCGAGGGCTCGATCGTGACCATGAGGGTATAGTGATGAAGCGGAGCGTGACCGCCGCGGTTCTTCTGGCGTCCACCGTTCTGGCGGGCGCCGCCCAGGCGCAGGAGGCTCCGGCCTTTCCCTTGCCCTATGACGCCGAGCGCGGTGTCTTCAGCTTCGCCAACCAGATCGAACAGGCCCTTCCTGCGGTCGTTCGTGTCACGACGCTCAGCCGGTCGGGGCCGTCCTCGTCGGGCGCAGCCGCCACGCCGCGCGAGATTTCGGGCGGTTCGGGCGTCATCATCGACGCCGCGGCCGGGATCGTGGTCACCAACCAGCACGTCGTCGAAGGCGGCAACACCTACCGCGTCGACCTGATTGACGGGCGCTCCTTCGATGCGACCCTGCTGGGCGCTGACGACGCCACCGACATCGCCGTCCTGCAGATCAGCGCCACCAACCTCAGCCAGGTGCCGATCGTGGATTCCGACACCCTGCGCACCGGCGATCTTGTTTTCGCCGTCGGCCACCCGCTGGGCCTGGACCAGACCCTGACCATGGGCGTGATCTCGGGCCTGGGCCGTTCCGGCATGGGCGATGCGATCGAGGACTACATCCAGACCGATGCCGCGGTGAACTCGGGCAACTCCGGGGGGCCGCTGCTGGATAGCGCCGGCCGCCTGATCGGCATCAACACCGCCATCCTCTCGGGCAGCCTGGGCGGCGGCAACGACGGCGTCGCCTTCGCCGTGCCCAGCCGCATCATGCTGGCCGTGGCTGACCAGCTGCGCACGGGCGGATCGGTCCGCCGGGGCCGTATCGGCGCCACCCTGGGGTCCCTGACTCCGGCGCGCGCCCGTGAACTGGGTACGCCTATCGTGCGCGGCGCGGTGGTCGAGGATGTCGTGCCGGGCTCGCCCGCCGAGGCCGCCGGCCTGCGCCGCAACGACGTCATCATCCGTATAGGAGGTCGCGCCGTCGAAGGCTCGGGCGGCGTCACCTCGACCGTCGGCATCGCCGCGCCGGGAAGCCGCCTGGACATCGTCTATCTGCGCGCCTCCGAGGAGATGCGCACCACGGTCACCGTCGAGGAGCCGCCCGCGACGCCGCGCACCGCCGTCACCGGCGTGTCCGGCCAGGCGTTTGGCGCGGGCTTCCGCGACCTGCGGCCTACCGACCGCTCGGCCGAGGGCCTGGAGGGCGGCGCCCTGATCACCTTCGTGGAGCCCGGCTCGGTGGCCGCCGCCGCCGGCCTGGTCGCTGGTGATGTGGTGGTTCGGGTCAACACGACCGACATCCTGTCGGCCGAGGACCTGGACAAGGAGTTCCGCGATCACCCCGAGGGTGTCCAGCTGGTCATCGTGCGGGGCGGCGAGCGCTTCCCGATCAGCCTGATGCCGGCCTGAGCCCCAAACGCAAAACGCCCGAGCGACCTTTGGGAGGGGAGGGGTGGTCGCCCGGGCGTCTCGCTTGGAGGAAGCGTCGGCTGGCCGGAACCTGGAAACCCAGGGGGCTGGGGGGGCTGTTCAGGATCCGGGTCTCAAGGTGAACCGGCCAGCCGACATGAGGCTATGTCGGCCCCGCCCATGGCCGCCGAAGGACCGAATTGAGACTTCTTCGCGGCCTTTCCCTTAACGTTGCGCAATAAGGGATAGCGGTGGTTTTTCGATGCCGCTTCCCCATACGGCGTTCGCGGGTCTAGGCTGGCCGCGATGAGTGTCGATCAGCCTCAGGATAGTCCCGCCAAAGGGCCGGTCTTTTTCCACCGGCTGGAGCTGGACGCCATCCTCAGGCTCTATGGCCGGATGGTCGCCGCCGGCGACTGGCGCGACTATTCCGTCGGCGGCTTCGAGGACTGCGCGGTCTTCGCCGTCTTCAAGCGCTCAGGCGACGCGCCCCTCTACACGATCGAGAAACGCCCCGAGCTTCAGCGCCGCCAGGGCCAGTGGGCTCTGATCGGCCAGGGCGGCCAGATCCTCAAGCGCGGCCACGAGCTGGAGCCGGTGCTGCGCTTCTTCGACCGCAAGCGCTTCTCGGTGGTGGAATAGCAAAGGGGCCCCGGATCGCTCCGGGGCCCCTCGCTGTTTCGGTCGGCGCTGAGGCCTACTCGCGGCTGGCGCCGAAGATGCGCAGCAGCATCAGGAACAGGTTCACGAACAGGATGAACAGGTTCAGGGCGCCGAAGCTGGTGGCCACGCTCATGGCCGCCTGGTCGCCGCCCAGCTGGTAGTAGGTCAGCTTCAGGCGCTGGGTGTCATAGGCGATCAGGCCCGAGAAGATCAGAACGCCCGCGAAGGTCACGATCCAGTACAGCATCGGCGACTGCAGGAAGATGTTGACGATCGAGGCGATCACCAGGCCGATCATGCCCATGATCAGGAAGGTGCCGATCGGCCCCAGGTCCCGCTTGGTCATGTAGCCGAACAGGCTCAGGCCGGCGAAGGCCGCGGCCGTGATGAAGAAGGTCGAGGCGACGCTGGAGCCCGTGTAGGCCAGGAAAATCCAGCCGAGCGAGGCGCCCATGGTCGTGACCACCGCCCAGTAGAGCAGATTGGTCATCACCGGGCTGGGGCGCTTCATCAGGAACATGGAGCCGAAGATCAGCACCAGCGGTGCGAACTGGATGCCCATGCCCAGCGGCGTCATGGCGAACTCGCCGGCCGGTCCGGTCGTGTAGAACAGCTGCTGGACCGCCGCGACATGGCCAACTGTCCAGGCCAGGCCGCCCGCGACGGCAAGGCCCAGGGCCAGCTTGTTGTAGACGCCGAGCATGAAGCTGCGCAGGCCGGCGTCCATCGCCGTGTCGGCGCGGCCCCCGACGGCCGTGTCTTGTCTGAAGTCGCTCATCGCGATCACTGTCTCCCGTTGGCGCCCCCGAATGGGCGCGTCAGGTGTGAAATATCGGGGCCGCGGGGCGCTTGCGCAAGGAAAACCGGACATTGCAGGGCGCAACCTCTGCTAAGACGCGGCTATGATCCGCCTGTTCGCCGCCATCGAAGTGCCCGAGCCGATCGGCCGCGACCTTATGCGGCTCCAGACGGGCCTGCCGCGCGCCCGATGGCGACCGCTCGAGGCCCTGCACATCACCCTGCGGTTCTTCGGCGAGATCGGCGAGCGTCAGGCCGACGACCTGGATGCGGAGCTCTCTCGGATCACCAGCCCGGCCTTCGACCTGGTGCTCAAGGGCGTGGGCGAGTTCGGCGAGGGCCATATGTCCGACGCCGTCTGGGCCGGGGTCGAGGCCAGCGAGCGCCTCAATGTCCTGGCGGGCCGCTGTGAATCCGCCGCCCGCCGCGCCGGACTGGCGCCCTCGACGCGCGCCTACAAGCCGCACGTGACCCTGGCCTATCTCAGGGCCTCGCCGCCCGACCGGGTCGCGGCCTGGGTCCGGACGCACAATCTCAAGAGCTTCGAGCCGTTCCACGTGAACCGCTTCGGCCTGTATTCCAGCCGGCTGGGCCATGGCGGATCGACCTATGCGCTGGAGCGGGAGTATCTGATCGGATGACGCCAGAGCCTCGTTCCGTCCTGTTCGTCCCGGCGGTCAACGCCCGCGCCCTGGAAAAGGCGAGGGGCCTGGCCTGCGACGCCGTCGTCATCGATCTGGAAGACGCCGTCGGCCCCACTGGTAAGGACGCCGCCCGCAAGGCCGCGCTGGAGGCGCTCCCCGCCTTCGAGGGTCGCGCAGCCGTCCGCCTGAACGGGCCAGACACGCCCTGGGGCGCGGCGGACCTCGAAGCGCTGAAGGGATCGCCGGCCAGCGCCCTGGTCGTACCCAAGACCAACGGTCCCGGGGATGTCTGCTGGGCCGCTGCGGCTGGCCTGACGGTCTGGGCCATGATCGAGACTCTGTCGGGCGTACTCGAGCTCCCGGCCATCGCCCGTGAGCCGGGCCTTGGGGCGCTGATCCTGGGCCAGAACGACCTCGCTGCCGAGATGGGGGCCCGGCCGGGGCCGGATCGTACGCCGCTCCATGCGGCCATGAGCCAGGTGGTCATGACCGCGCGCCGCCATGGGCTGGTCGCACTGGATGGTGTCTACAACGCCTTTCAGGATGCCGAGGGCTTCGAGGCCGAATGCCGTCAGGGCCGCGCCTTCGGTTTTCACGGCAAGACCCTGATCCATCCCGCCCAGGTCGCTTCCGCCAACGCCGCCTTCTCGCCGGACGCCGACGAGATCGCCTGGGCCCGGGCCGTGGTCGACGCCTATGCTGATCCAGCCGCAGCCGAGGCGGGCGTGCTTCGCGTCAACGGCCAGATGGTCGAGCGCCTGCATCTGGAACAGGCTCGGCGCATTCTCGCCCGGCGCTAGCCCTCGCGGGGCTGGCCGTCCTCGCCGGTCGACATCATCCAGGCGGTGGAGGCCGCGCAGCCGTTCAGCACCTCGCCCGCGATCTCGACCCGCGCCGTCAGCGGATAGGTCCGGTCGCTCATCCCGTCAGAGCACTCGGTTTCCATCAGGGTCACGGTCAGGGGCGCGCCCTGTGCGGTCTCGGTGGTCCAGGTCGCGACCGTCCCCATGAGCACCGGCTCGGGACGCGGAGCCCGCTGCTCGGGCCGGTCCACGCCGGAATAGATAAGTTCGGCCCCGTCCATGCGCACGCCCCAGAAAGGCTCAGTGCCGGTCAGCGACACCTGTCCGGCCAGATCCACGCCGCCCAGCTCGGGTCCGCGCGGGGTGTCGCTGTCGCCTGAACCCGTCCCGGCGTCCGGTGCGCCGCTCTCGATCGTCGTCTCGTCACCGCAGGCGGTGAGCGACAGGGCCATCACGACCGGGCTGAGCAGGACAAGGGCGCGCATGAGGATCTCCCGAATGTTGCCCGCATTCGCCTCGCGCCGGGCTGTCCCGTCAAGGCGAGTCGGCTAACCTTGCGCAATGAACGCGCCCAGTCAGCCGACGGTTCTGGAGTTCTTCGCCGGGGGCGGTCTCGCCCGCCTGGGGCTGGATGGCTGGTCGACGCGCTTCGCCAATGACATCGACCCGATCAAGGCGACGGCCTATGCCGCCAATTTCGGCGCCGACCATCTGCGGGTCGCCGACGTCTGGGATCTGTCCGCCGCCGACCTGCCGCCGGGCCGCGCTGACCTGGCCTGGGCCTCCTCGCCCTGTCAGGATCTGAGCCTCGCCGGCGCACGCAAAGGCCTGTCGGCCCGGCGTTCCGGCGCCTTCTGGGGCTTCTGGCGGCTGATCGAACAGCTCGACGCCGAGCAGCGCGCGCCGCGCCTGATCGTGATCGAGAACGTGGTGGGCTTGCTGACCTCAAACGGCGGCGAGGATTTTCGCCAGCTCTGCGATCTGCTGGCCGGGGCCGGCTGGTCTTTCGGCGCCCTGGAGCTCGACGCCTCGCACTGGCTGGCCCAGTCCCGCCCCCGCCTGTTCGTCGTGGCGACCCGCGACACGGCCACCGGCCTGGCCGGGCCGTCCGGGCCCTTCCATTCGCGCGGCGTGGTCGCGGCCCATGCCGGTCTCTCGGATCAGGCCCGCGCCGCCTGGCGGTGGTGGGCGCTTCCGGCCCCCGCCCGGCGCAACACGGATCTGGCTGCCCTGCTGGAGGCGGATGACAGTGTGGAATGGCTCGATGAGGCCCGCACCGCCGCCATCCTCGAACAGATGTCGCCGCTCCACCGCCAGCGGCTGGACGCCGCCGTCGCCTCGGGTGAGCGGCGGGTCGGCGCCGCCTTCCGGCGCGTGCGGATCGAGCAGGGCGTCAAGGTTCAGCGGATCGAGGCGCGCTTCGACGGCCTGGCCGGCTGTCTGCGCACGCCCGCGGGCGGTTCTTCGCGGCAGTATCTGATCGTGGCCGAGGCCGGGCGGGTGCGCGCCCGTTTCCTGACCCCGCGCGAGGCGCTTCGCCTGATGGGTGTCGGTGACGACTACCGCCTGCCGGGTTCGACCAGCGCGGGCCTCAAGCTGGCTGGCGACGGCGTGGCTGTGCCCGTCGTGCGGGCGCTGTCGGAAGGTCTGCTTAAACCGTTGCTGAGCGGACAGGCGGCGCGGGCCGCCTGATCCTTCAGCCCGGATCCCTAGCCCTGAACCTATCCTTGGGCCGGGCGCAGCTCGCCGGCCTCGGCGGTCTCTGTCGCGGCCGCTTCGCCGCCGCCACGGCGATCGGCCACCAGGGCGTCGACCCGCGCGCGCTGGGCCTGGAAGGCCACCAGATCGGCGCCCGCCAGAATGGTGCCCTGCGGCATGGAGATCCCACGCGGATTGATCCGCTGACCGTTGCGCCAGACCTCATAGTGCAGGTGCGGACCGGTCGAGGCGCCGGTCGAGCCGACATAGGCGATCACCTGGCCCTGGCTGACCCGCTGGCCGGCGCGCAGGCCCGAGGCGAAGCGCGACAGGTGGGCGTAGCCGGACTCCAGCCCGTTCGAATGACGGATGCGCACCCAGTTGCCATAGCCGCCCCAGCGGCGCGCCTCGACGACCACGCCATCTGCGGCCGCGACCACCGGCGTGCCGTAGCCCACCGCGAAGTCGATGCCCTGGTGCATGCGCTGATAGCCCGCGATCGGGTGGCGGCGCATGCCGAAGTTCGAGGAGATGCGCGCGCCGTCGACCGGCGTCTGCATCATGCCCTGACGGACGTTGCGGCCCGTCTCGTCGAAATACTGAGCCTGGGAGGATCCGGCCGGCTGGAAGCGGTAGAAACGCACGCCGCGAACCTCGGCGAACAGCAGCTCGCCTGTCTCGACCGTCACGCCGCTCTCGGTCACGGTCCGGTCGAAGACCAGGGTGAAGGGATCGCCGGCGCGGATGTCGCGCGAGAAGTCCAGCCGGTGGGCGAAGACCTGGCTCATGCGGGCCACTACGGCCGAGTTGGCGCCCAGCGCGATCGCCGACTGATGCAGCGAGCCGTGGATCTCGCCCGAGGCGACGGTGGTCTCCTCGCGGACCTGCTCGGCCAGTTCGCGCACCCGAAGGGCGCCGTCGAAGTTGCGGGTCACCGTCAGCTGGGTCGCCGGACCCGTGCGCAGCGTCAGGCCGATCAGGCGCGCGGCGCCCCGGCCCGAGCGCGGCCGCGAGACGGCGGTTTCGAAGCGAAGGCCGGCGCGGATGTTTACGGTGTCGAAGTTGCGTTCGGCCAGGCTGCGGACGACCGCGGCGGCTTCGTTGGGGTCGACGCCCGTGCGGGCGACGGCCTGGATAAGGGTTTCACCGGATCGAACCTCGACCGGAATGAGTTCAGGGGTCTGGAGACCGTCCGGCGCCGAAGCGTCGGCGAATGCCCGGGCCTCAAGGCTGGCCATCTGGGCGGGGCTGAAGCCCGCGGTCTGGGCCGCAGCTTCCATCGGCTGATAGACCCGCCAGGTCAGGGCGGCGACAGCGACAGCGGCGCAAACCGTAAACAGGTGTGGAGACACACGCACAGGTTGGCGTCGCGGATCGAATTGAGCCATTGGCCCCCCACTCAGATCGCGGCGTCGTCAAGCGACACCGGGCCACACATCGGCCCTGAAATGCACGGTTAGCGCCTATAGCGTCAGACGCTCCCCAAGGAAAGATCAGGCCCGCCAGAAGCGAATCCCAATCCGGGCTTGCCTTTGCACCCGTCGGAGGCCGGTTTTCGGACTCTCTCGGGCGAATATGCCGCACCCGCCGCGACTATAAGATTAACGACCTATAGTGACGCTTAGGACACGTTGTCGCGGGCAGGGGTGCAAGACGGGCGCCGCCTTGCCTCCTTGTGCGTTAGGGGATTTCAACGCGCACGAACGATCGGGAACCGGGCCGACTTGACCCAAGGCGAAACAAATCGGCCCCCTCGCAGGCGGGGCGAGCGTCCGCGCTTCAGCCGGGGCGCCACCCAGCTCGCGGGCTTCCTCGTCACCGTCGGTGCGCTTCTCGTCATCGTGTTTGCCGTGGCGCTCGTTGCCTATGCAGGTCGGCGCGAGGTCGCCAGACGGGCCCTGGTCGGCTGGCTGGAGGAGCGGGGCGTCGAGGCCGAGGTGCGCTTCGAGCGCTTCGATCCCGACGGCCTGATCGCCTCGGTCCGCGCGGGCGATCCCGACGATCCCGACCTCGTCGTCGAGCGGGTCGAGATGGACTATTCGCTGGGCATGCCCTGGTCGGGCGGCTTTTCGGTCCGGCCAACGCGGATCCGGCTGATCCGGCCCGAGGTGCGCGCCACCCTCGACGACGGTCGCCTGTCCTTCGGGGCGCTGGACCCCGTCATCGAGGAATTCACCGGCCGCCCGCCCTCGACCGAGCAGGCCAGCCCGCGGGTCCTGATCGAGGACGGACGCTTTCGCCTCAACACCCGTGGCGGCCAGCTGGTCGCGCTCGCCGACGCCCGGCTCGAGGACGGCCGTCTGATCACCCTGGACGCCAGTATCCCGGCGGCGCGCCTGCGCGACGAGGCCTTGTCGCTGGATCTGGACCGGGCCGGGGTCGCGGTCCGAACCGTCGGCTCACGCACCGCCGTCGCGGTCAGCGCCGAGATCAGCCAGGTGTCGGGACAGGGGCTGGCCGCCCGCGACGGGACGGTGCGCATGCTGCTCGGCGTTCCCTATCCGGATTCCTCCGGCCGCCGCCTGCAGGGGCCGGCCACGGCCACCCTGACCGGTCAGCTCGCCCGGGCGTCCTGGCAGGGGGGAGAGGCCTCGTCGCTTGAGGCCGATCTGGATTTCGACGGCCAGGTGTCCGGCTGGATCGACACTCTCGCCCTTCTGGGCAGCCTCGACGGCCACGTGAGGCTGGGCGGCCTTCAGGCCGGCGACATCAGCCTCAGCCGGGCCGGCCTCGTGCTGGACGGCGAAGAGGTCCGCTTCAGCCGTCGGGACGGCGCCCGCTGGCTATATCAGGGTGACGCCCGCCTCCTCGCCGCCTCGGCCGAGCGCGGCGACCTGTCCGCCCAGGGGTTTGGCCTGACGGTGCAGGACCTGTCCGCCGCCGGCGGCGAGCGCGGTTCCGAAGCGCGAGGCCGGCTGCTGATCTCGGCCGATTCCCTGGCGCAGGATCAACTGGTCCTGACCGGCCTGACGGGCGGCTTCGATCTGGTCAGCACCCATTCGGGCGCCAGCCTGACCACCCTGACGGGCTCCGTCGGTTCCACGGGCGGCCGCTGGCCGATCCTGGGTGCGCTCGGCCCGAACGATGTGCCCGAACAGGCGGCGCTGAAGCGGGCCTTCATGGCCTTCAACCTCAATGCGCCCGGCCTGCTGATCCAGACCGGGTCTCCCGGCACCGAGGCCGTGCTGACACGCCCCGCCGTCATCACGCCCGCCACCGGCGGCCAGGTGGTCATCAGCCCGCACGGCTCACAAGGCCTGTTCAACGCCCAGCCGGGCGCATCCGGAGGCGGCTCGCTGCTCATCCAGGCCTCAGGCGGCGGCCTGCCCGAGGCGCGCATCGACGTCAGCCAGTACCGGCTCGGAGACGGCATCATCGCCCGCATCGCCGCCCAGGCGGCGTTCGACTTCGGCTTGGCGCGTGGCGCCGAGCTCTTGACCGAGGGTCTGGTTCGCATCGCCGACGGCCGCACCAGCTTCATCGCCGCCGGCTGTTCGCCCTTCACCGCAGACCTTCTGGAATTGGGCGACAACGATGTCTCGGACGTCTCGGTCAGCCTCTGTCCGGTCGACCAGCCGCTGGTGACGATCGCCGACGGCTGGCGCTTCGAGGCCGAGGCGAGGGCGCTTCAGGCCGCCGCGCCCTTCCTTGGCATGCGCGTCACCGAAGCCGCCGGCCGTGTCTCCGCCCGTGATCCGGGCGGCGCGCTCGGCATCGACGCGGTCATCTCCGACGGCCTGGTCTCCGATCTGGAAGACCCGGTCCGCTTCCATCCGGTGCGGGGCTCCGGCCGTGTCGGCCTGCAGAACGAGATCTGGTCCGGCGCCCTGCAACTGCGTGAGCGGACCGCCGGGGTGCGCGTGGCCGATGTCGCCATCACCCATTCCGGCCCGGCCGAAAGCGGCGGCGTCCAGATCGACGCCCAGGGCCTCATCTTCTCGCCCGAGGGGCTCCAGCCCTATCAGCTCAGCCCCCTGGCCCTGCCGCTGCTGGGGCGCGAGGTCTCCGGCCAGGCGGACTTCACCGGCTATTTCAACTGGACGCCCGAGGGCGCGACCAGCGGCGGACGGCTGTCGACCCCCGGCCTCGACTTCGTCAGCCCGGCCGGCCGGGTCACCCAGGCGCGCGGCTCTATCGAGTTCACCAGCCTGACCCCTCTGGTCACTGCGCCGGGCCAGACCTTCACCGCCCAGAGCATCGAGGCCTTCCTGCCGCTGTCGGACGCCGGCTTCACCTTCGAGCTGCGCCCCACCAGCATCGTCCTGTCCGAAGGGCGGCTGGCGGTGGCGGGCGGCCACGCCCGCATCGAGGCGCTGGAGATCCCGCTCGACCCCAACACCTCCTGGGAGGGCGTGCTGGTTCTGGAGAGCGTGCAACTGGGCGAAATCTTCTCGCGCTCCGGCTTCGCCGAAAGCGTCCAGCTCGACGCGGTGGTCTCCGGTCGCGTGCCCTTCGTCTACGGCCCCAATGGAGTGACCATCATTGGCGGCCAGGTCTCGGCCGATCAGCCAGGCCGCCTGTCGATCGCGCGAGACGCCTTGAGTGGCGTCGCCGCCGAGGGCGCGGGCGACGGTGTGCCGCCCAACACCGTCCAGGACTTTGCCTATCAGGCCTTGGAGAACCTCTCGTTCAGCCGGCTGACCGCGGAGCTCAACAGCCTGCCGGAAGGACGACTGGGCGTGCTCTTCAACATCAACGGCCGCCATGATCCGCCCGTGGATCAGGAGATCCGCCTGACCCTGATGGACATCATCCGGCGCGACTTCCTGAACCGGACCCTGCCGCTGCCGTCGGGCACCGAGATCAATCTGACGCTGGACACCTCGTTCAATCTCGATCAACTCATCGAGGACCTTCTGGAAATCCAGCGCGCTCGCGAAGCGGGACGTTCAGAAACGGTTCAGCCGTGATCGCGTTGAATCCCTCTCGAGAAAGGAGACGTCAGGCATGACGAAAACCGAAGCCGCCGTCGCCGCCGCCATCGCGCTCGTGATGACAGGCGTGGCCTGTACCCCGACGATCCGGGTCCAGGTCGATCCGATCTCGATCTACGCCAAGCTGGACGCCGATGTTCGCATCCGCCTCGATGAGGAAGTGCGCGAACTGATCCAGCAGAACCCTGAACTCTTCTAGGGGAGGAGCTCACACCATGACCAAGCGCATCCTCATCGCCATCGCCGCCGCAGGCATCGCGGCCGTGGCCGCCGCCCCCGCGATCGCCAATGCCGCGGCCTCCGTGGCCATGCGCCAGGAAGCCCGGGCCGTGATCAACGCAGCCAAGTCGGCCGGTATCGTCGGCGAGATGGCCGACGGCTATGTCGGGGTCCGCCTCGAGGCCCAGATGACCGCTGCAATCCGCGCCGCCATGGCCGAGATGAACGCGGGCCGCGCCGAGCTTTACCGCCAGGCCGCCCAGGCCGCGGGCACCGACACAGCCGCCGCCGGCGCCTCTTCGTTCCAGCAGCGCTTCAGCGGTATTCCCGCCGGCCAGTGGTACCGGGACTCGTCCGGGACCTGGCGTCAGAAATAGCGCCTAGCCGAGGCCACGCGCCTCGGCGACGGTCGCGATCAGTCTGTCGATGTCCTGCGGCCTCGACAGGCGGTGATCCCCGTCCTTGATCAGCGAGAAGACCACGTCCTCGGTCTCGATTTTGTCCGTCAGATCCAACGCGTGGCGCCACGGCACCGGCTCGTCCAGCGCCCCCTGCAGCACGCGCACCGGACAGGTGATAGCTACCGGCCCCTCCAGCAGACTCCAGTTCCTCGCCTCCTCGAAAAAGGTCCGGGTCAGGTCATAGGGCCCGTCGAAGTCGCCCGTCACCGTATGGACGCCCGCCGTCTCGATCGCGGCCCGCGCCTCGTCCGGCAGCGACGGCCACATCAGCCGGTGGGCGAAGTCCGCCGCCGGCGCGATCAGGACCATGGCGCTGATCCGTTCCGGCCGCGCCACGCCGGCAAGACACGACACCCAGCCGCCCATTGACGAACCGACCAGAACCACCGGCCCCTCGATCTGATCGATCAGGGCGATCAGGTCCTCGCGCCAGCGCCCGATCGTCGCCTTCAGCCAGTCGCCCGAGGACTCCCCGTGGGCGAAATGGTCGTAGCGGATGTAATTCCAGCCGCTCGCCCGCGCCGCCCCGGCCAGGGCCTCGGCCTTGGTCCCGCCCATGTCCGATCTCCAGCCTCCGACCCAGATCACCGTCGGGCCCGCGCCCGCGATACGCCGCCACGCCAGCCGCTCGCCGTCAGGCCGGTCCAGAAAGCCGGAGGTTTCGGTCATCGCTCACTTCCAGTAATCACGCAGGGTGATTTCCCTGCCCCGAGACTTCGTCCTGCTGCAAGTGGTCCCGGAGCTGAACGCCGGGGGCGTCGAGCGCACGGCCCTGGATGTGTCGCGCGCCGTGGTCGCTGCGGGCGGGACCTCCCTGATCGCCTCGGCCGGCGGCCGGCTCGAGGATGAACTGGCCGCGCATGGGGGTGAGCTGATCCGGCTGCCGGTCCAGTCCAAGAACCCGCTGACCATCGGCCTGAACCTGCTGCGGTTGCGCGACGTGATCGCCCGGCGCGTGGTCAAGCTGGTCCATGTCCGCTCGCGCGCGCCGGCGCTTTCGGCCATCCCCGCCGCGCGGCTCGCGGGCGTGCCCGCCATCACCACCTATCACGGCGTCTACAACGCCCGATCCAGTCTCAAGCGCTGGTACAATGGCGTCATGACGCGGGGCCGCCGGGTCATCGCCAACTCCGACTTCACCCGCCGCCATATCCTCGAGACCTATCCGATCGATCCGCGCCTGGTGAGCGCCGTGCCACGCGGCACTGATCTGGAGCGCTTCGACCCCGCCGCCGTCTCGCCCGAGCGCATCGCCGCCGCCCGCGCCTTTTTCGGCATCGGCCCGACCGAGACCCGCACGGTCTTCCTGCTGGCCGGGCGCCTGACCCGCTGGAAGGGGCAGCTGCTGGCCGTCGAGGCCGCACAGCGCCTCCAGGACTTGGGCCGCACTGACTTCATGCTCTTCATGGTCGGGGACGACCAGGGCCGCATCGCCTACCGGGCCGAGATCGAGCGGGCCCTGGCCCAGGCGGGTCTCGACGATCGCGCCGCCGTCGTCGGCCACTTCGCCGACATGCCCGCCGCCTGGCTGGCGTCGGATGTCGCGCTGGTCCCGTCGCTCGACCCCGAGGCCTTCGGACGGACGGCGGTCGAGCCCCAGCTGATGGGCCGCCCCGTCATCGTCGCCGCCCACGGGGCGCCGGTCGACACCGTTATCGATGACGAGACTGGCTGGCATCACCGTCCCAATGACGCGGAAGATCTCGCCCGCCGCATGCTTCAGGCGCTGGAGGTGGACCCCAACCGCCGCCTCGCCATGGGCCAGACCGGCATGGCCCGCGCCCGCGCGCTCTATTCCGTGGACGCCATGCTGGCCGGCACCTTCGATGTTTATCGCGAGGTGCTGGAAGAAGCCTGGGCTCAGGGCTAGGCTCTCTCCATGGAAATCCTCGCGCCCATCTCCGTGGGCGAACTGATCGACAAGATCACCATCCTGCGCATCAAGAGCCGACGGATCACCGATCCGGCGAAGCTGGCCAATGTCGCCCGCGAACTCGCCCGGCTCGAGGCGCTTCAGGCAGGCCTGCCGGATGATGCCGACTTCCTGTCGCTGGTCGACCAGCTCGAGGCGGTGAACGCCACCCTCTGGGACATCGAGGAGCTCAAGCGCAGCCACGAGCGGCAAGGGCGGTTCGACGACGCCTTCATCGACCTGGCGCGTCAGGTCTATCTGAGGAACGACCACCGGGCGTCCCTCAAGCGCGCACTGAACCAGCGCGCCGGCTCGGCCATCGTGGAAGAGAAGTCCTATGGCTGAGCCGCCCGCGCGGGCCCGGCGCAGCCTCTTCATCACCAACACCCGGATCGGCGACGCCATCCTGACGTCGGGCCTGCTCGAGACGCTTCACGCCGAGGCGCCCGACGCGCTCTGGACGGTCGTGGCCGGCCCCGTCGCCGCGCCCCTGTTCGCCGATGCGCCCTTTGTGGAGCGCGTCATCCCGCTCCGGAAGCTTCGGTTCAGCGCCCACTGGGCGATCCTGTGGGGCCAGTTGGTCCGCACGCCCTGGGACACGGTGGTCGATCTTCGCGGCTCGGCCGTCTCGCGCCTCCTGCCGGCACGCCGTCGCTTCATCCGGCGATCGATCCGCGCCGATCACCGGCACAAGGTCATCCAGGCCGCCGCCGTCATCGGCCGCGAGGCCCAGCCGCCGTCGCCGCGCCTGCGCCTGTCGGAGGCGACGCGGGCGTCCGCCCTGGCCGAGGCCCCGGCCGGCCGGATCCTGGCCCTCTCACCGTCGGCCAACCGTATCGGCAAGACCTGGCCGCTGGACCGCTTTATCGCCCTGGTCGACCGCCTGACCTCGCCCGACGGGCCGCTCGCCGGCTGGTCCGTCGCCGTCCTGGGCGGTCCGGACGAGCGGGACGCCGCCCGGGCCCTGTCCGAAAGCCTGCCGGGCCGCGACGTCCGCGACATCACAGGCGAGGGCCTGTTGCGGACCGCCGCCCTGCTGGAGCGCGCCGACCTGTTCGTGGGCAATGATTCCGGCCTGATGCACATGGCCGCCGCCATGGACTGCCCGGTCGTGGCCCTGTTAGGCCCGACCGACGAGCGGCTCTATGGGCCCTGGACGCCTGACCGGCGCATCGTCCGCGCCGAGGCCGAGGTCGTGACCTTCGGCGCCACCTCCCGGACCGTTTCCGAGACCGAGACCCAGATGCTCGGCATCACCGTCGACCAGGCCTTCGCGGCGGTCGTCGATCTGGCCTCCACCTTGCCAGAGAGGGGCTCGCAAGCCATATAAGGCGGTCCCGAGCCTGCGCCGGTCGCGCAGCCTTTTGCGCGTTCAACAGGCCGGACACCATCAACGGACCCAGGAGTCGAAGCCTATTCGCCGCCCCATGCAGGCGCCCCCCGTCAAAGACGGGCCGCGCACCAACCAAGACATTCGCGTCCCCCGCGTTCTTCTGATCGATCAGAACGGCGAGAAGCAGGGTGAAATGCCCACCTCCGCCGCGCTGGAAGCGGCCGAGGAAGTCGGGCTCGATCTCGTCGAGATCGTTCCCAACGCCAATCCGCCCGTCTGCAAGATCATGGATTACGGCAAATTCCGTTTCCAGGAGCAGAAGAAGAAGAATGAGGCCCGCAAGCGGCAGAAGGTGGTCGAGCTCAAGGAGATCAAACTCCGTCCGAACATCGACATCCACGACTACGAGGTGAAGGCCAAGGCCATGCACCGCTTCTTCGGCGAGGGCGACAAGGTCAAGGTGACCCTGCGCTTCCGCGGTCGTGAAATGGCCCACCCCGAACTCGGCATGAAGCTGCTGCTCAAGGTCAAGGAAGACTTCGATGAAGTCGCCAAGGTCGAGTACGAGCCGAAGATGGAAGGCCGCCAGATGATCATGATCCTGGCGCCCCGCTAACCCATGTCGCGCGTGGTGGAACGCATCGAGCGCCTGCTTCAGACCAGCGCCGCCGCGCGATACGGCGGCGCGGCCGTGCTCGTGCTGGTCACGGTGGTGGTGCGCTTCCTCCTCGACAGCCTGATGGTCGGCGGCCTGGGAATGGCCTTCTTCTATCCGGCCGTGATCCTGTCCGCCTACTGGATGGGCGCCCGCCCGGCGATCGTCACAGCGGTGCTCTCCACCATCGCGGTGCTGACCTTCCAGGCCTTCTCGACCGGCTCCCTGGCGCTCAGCTCGATCAGCTGGTTGGTCCTGTGGCTGTTCATCATCACCTCTGCCCTGGCGATCTATCTGATAAGCGCGATCCGTCAGCGCCTGGCCGACCTGGCCGCGCGCCACGACCGCACCGAAGCCCTGGTGCTCAGCCAGGCCAGCCTGTTCCGCGACCACGCCGAGCGCGTCACCAACCACATGCAGCTGATCGCCGCGATCCTGGAGTTCCGGGCCGACGGCGAATCCAGCGCCGAGGCGGCGCGGGTGCTGACCAATGCGGCTTCGCGCACGCTCCTGATCTCGCGGATGCACCGCGAGTTCGCCGGCGCCCCTGACCGCACCATCGATTTCGGCACCTTCGCCAAGCGGCTGGCCGAGGCGACCGACGCCGAGCGGTCCGTCATCGTCCACAGCGAGGGCGTCGAGCTGGGTCTGGAACAGGCTACGGGCCTGGGCCTGATCGTCCTGGATCGCCTGAACACCACCCACGGCACGGTCGCCATCGACATCGTGCGCGAGGACGAAGACATCGCCTTCACCCTGGCGGTGGACGATCCGAACCTGCCGGCCTCGGCCCGCGAGCTCATGCTGCTGGACGCTATCTCGCTTCAGCTGCGCGGCCGTCTGGACCTCGAGCGCGATGGTGAGTTCAGCCTCATCAGCCTGAAGTTCCCGGCCGCCCTTCAGCCGCCGCCCGGCTGGGCGCCGCTGGAACAGGCGATCCACTAAAGGTCGCGCTTGCCCGCGCGCGGGCGAATCTCCACCTTCGGACCATGAGCGACCGCTCCACCGGCCTTGGTCCGTCCCGCGTCACCGCGGTTCTGGGGCCCACCAACACCGGCAAGACCCATCTGGCGGTCGAGCGGATGTGCGGTCACGCGTCCGGCATGATCGGCCTGCCGCTGCGCCTCCTGGCGCGCGAGGTATACGACCGGGTCGTGGCGCTGAAGGGCAAGGCCTCCGTCGCTCTGATCACCGGCGAGGAGAAGATCGTTCCGGGCCGGCCCGACTACTGGGTCTGCACGGTCGAGGCCATGCCGCTGGAGCGCTCGGTCGACTTCCTCGCCGTCGACGAGATCCAGCTCTGCGCCGACCCGTCGCGCGGCCACATCTTCACCCATCGGCTGCTCAATGCACGCGGCCGCTACGAGACCATGTTCCTGGGCGCTGGGACCATGGCGCCCCTGATCCGGCGGCTCCTTCCCGACGTTCACATCGAGACCCGCGACCGCTTCTCCCAGCTGACCTATGCCGGGCCGAAGAAGCTCACCCGCCTGCCGCCCCGCAGCGCCGTCGTCGCCTTCTCGGCCGACGCCGTCTACGCCATCGCCGAGCTGATCCGTCGCCAGAGGGGCGGGGCCGCTGTCGTCATGGGCAGCCTGTCGCCGCGCACCCGCAACGCCCAGGTGGCGCTCTATCAGTCCGGCGAGGTCGACTTCCTCGTGGCCACTGACGCCATCGGCATGGGCCTGAACATGGATGTGAACCATGTCGCCTTCGCCGCCCTGAGGAAGTTCGACGGCAAGAAGACCCGCTGGCTGACCCCGCCCGAGGTCGGCCAGATCGCCGGCCGCGCCGGCCGCTTCACCCGCGACGGGACGTTCGGCGTTACCGGCGAATGCGAGGACATGGACGACGATCTCGTCCAGGCCGTCGAGGGCCACGACTTCGAGCCTGTCCCGGCCGCCGAGTGGCGCTCCGGCCGCCTCGACCTGACCACCCTGCCCAACCTGATGGCCTCACTGGACCGTCCGCCCGAGCGTCAGGGCCTGCGCCTGGCCGCTGAGGCTCTGGACGAAACGACGCTGCGCCGTCTCGCCGCCGAGGACGACATCGCCTACGCCGCCCGTGACCGCGCCAAGCTGATCAAGCTGTGGGACGCCTGCCAGATCCCGGACTTTCGCAAGACCACCCTGGACGAACACGTCCGCCTCGTCCGCGAGGTCTTCGAGGCCCTGACAGGTCCGGGCGCCCGTATCTCCGAGAAGTGGATGGCTCCCCAGTTCGCCTCCGTCGATTCCACTGCCGGCGAGATCGACGTCCTGGCCGGCCGCCTCGCCCAGATCCGGACTCTCGCCTACATCGCCCACCGGCCCCAGTGGCTCCGGAACGCCGACCACTGGCGCGGCCAGACACAGGCGCTTGAGGAGCGCCTCTCCGACGCCCTGCACGAACGGCTCAAGGCCCGTTTCGTCGACCGCCGCACCTCGGTCCTGATGAAGGCGCTGAAGGACAGTTCCATCTACGCCCAGGTCTCCGACGCCGGTCAGGTCACGGTCGAGGGCGAAACGGTCGGTACGCTGAACGGCCTGGTCTTCACCGGTGAGGCCTCGACTACCACCGTCGCCGACCGCACGCTGCGCGCCGCCGCCCGCCGGGCCGTCGAGCCTGAGGTGGTCCGTAGGCTCGGCGCACTGGCCGCCGATCAGGACAAGGCCTTCGACCTCCTGCCCGACGGCTCCATCACTTGGAATGGCGCCCAGGTCGCGGCCCTGACCAAGGACGCCCGCCCCTTCTCACCGCGCGTCCGACTGCACGGCGACCTGGGCCAACCCGCACCACGCGAGCGCGCGACCAAGCGCATCGAGGCCTTCCTCTCGGCCGAAGGCGCTCGCCGCCTCCAGTCGCTTCACCGCCTCAACGCCGCCCTGACCAACGGCAAGCTCAAGGGCCTCGCGCGCGGGATCGCCTGGCGCCTCGTCGAGGCCTGGGGCCTGATCGACCGGGCCGAGGTCGAGGCCGATCTCGCCGCCCTGTCCAAGGTCGAACGCCGGAGCTTGCGCGAGCTCGGCGTCCACCTCGGCGCCCACTCTCTCTGGCTCCCGCAACTCCAGACCAAACGCCCCCGCGCCTTCCTCGCCGCCTTCGCCACCCTCCA